>CAKZJV010000008.1 GCA_937120475.1 uncultured Cryomorphaceae bacterium
AGCTAAAACCTGATATCAGGGCGCCTACTAAGAAGGCCACAGGGAACCATTTACCTGAAAGTTCGGCAACCTGACCCAGCAGGGCAAAAATACCGGCCCCTATCATTACCCCAGTCCCCAAGGCTACCGTATCGGTTAAGCTCAGGCTGTTTTTCTTGTAATCTCCCATTCCCTAAAATCTCGCGGTTAATCCTCCTCCAAAGCCAAAACGGTTGTCGTAGCTGGCCATCAGCGAAAAGTTTCTTGACAGAAAATATTCAAGTCCGGCCGCCCATACCAGTTCTTCGTTATAGAGATCGTTTCCGATGAGGTTGTCCTCATCACTAATATCATTGACCAGTCCAAAATCGGCCTGGTATTCAATTTCGCCAAAGGCAACGGTACGTGGTAGGATCATGATTTCCCTTTCCAGCCCTATTTGAGGCCTCAGCAGATTGTCGATGCGCACATCCAGGTCAAACATATAGGGGGTGAAAAAACGGAAACCGGCTACGGCTGTGGTCACTACTTCGTCAAAACTGTTCTTTTTTTCATTCTCAACGTTTACTCCTGCAAATACCCTGAAATAGTCATACAAGTATCTTTCATAGGTAAATTCGCCCTCGGCAATTTGATTCCAGCCGTATTCTACGTTTAGGTTTAGCTGATTTCGGATGTTGGCAGAAACCAAATTTAAAGAAGCCATATGTGAAGCCACTTCCGTTCTGCCCCATGAGTACCAGTGCTTTCCTTCGTTTACAAGTACCTTAAGTGGGTATTCTTTGAGCCTGGGGTCACGTTCATCTCCATAACTATATACCCGGGCCATTCCACTCATCATATGATAAAGAACATGACAGTGAAAAAACCAATCGCTGTCTTCAGTTGCAGCAAACTCAATTACTACCTTTTGCATTGGCGGTACATTCACAGTATGCTTTAGAGGGCTTCTCTCACCATACTCATTGATTACCCTGAAAAAGTGGCCGTGCAGGTGCATGGGATGGTGCATCATGGTGAGGTTATTCAGCGTAATGCGCATCACCTTTCCCTTTTCAACTTTTATCTGGTCTGCCTCTGATAATGGAACCCCATTCATGCTCCAGATGTAGCGCCACATATTACCGGTAAGGTTGAGCAAGACCTCTTTGACCGGCCTGTCTTCCGAAAAGCTGGTTTTCTCCACTGCCTCGAGGTAATCGTAATTGTATTCTGAAAACATGGTCACACCTTCCATGGCCGAATTGTCCATGCCTATTTTTCCGGGGGCATGTGCGGTATCTGGTTTCACCTTCTCATCACGGACGTTCATACCGGAATGGTCCATTTCACCTTCCATATCCATATCTTCTTCCATCTGCATGCCCCTGTTTTCTTTCAGCTTGTAGGGTTCTTCATTTGATGGATTAAACTTCATAGCAGGAGCCCCCATGCGCATGTTCATTTTTGCCATCTGTTTCATCATGCCTATCTTATCAGGACGGGGAACATCAGGGGCAGCCAGGGTATCGCCACTGCCCAGGTAAGCCGAAGTCTGTCCTGAGCCATCCTGCACAGAGGCCCGCACCTCCATTTGGCCATTGTCCGGTATGGTCACTATAAAGTCATAGGTCTCGGCAATTCCAATGAAAGTTTTATTATGCATTACCGGAACCACCCGCAGGCCATCTGCGGCTACCAACAAGGGGTCTTTGCCCCCGAACGTAAGCCAGTATTGCGATGAAGCCGAGGCGTTGATAATGCGCAGGCGTACTTTATCACCCGGTTTATACTGCGTGTAGGCCACCTGCTTTTCACCATTCATCAGGAAAGCGGGATAGTAGATATCGGCTATATCTGCACTTTCCATCCGCTGCCGCCAGAATTTTAGCTGGGCCCCAAAGCCTCCCCGGGCAATGACCCTGTTCAGTGGCGTGGAGGTTCCTTTCTTCATGTTATACCACTCATTTCCACGTTTCAGGTTGCGGAGCACATTCATGGGTTTTTGGTTGGTCCAGTCAGATATTACCAATACCTGTTCGTGGTCGTAGTCCAATGTTTGCTCTTTGGGATGTATTACGATGGAACCGTACACCCCGCTTTGTTCCTGAAGCATGGTGTGCGAGTGGTACCAGTAGGTACCGGATTGGATCAACGGATATTCATATTTCAGCGTTTCACCGGGTCTGATTGGCGGGGTGGTTAAATAGGGCACTCCATCGTAAAAATTGGGCAATAATAAGCCGTGCCAGTGTACTGAAGTTTCCACGTCCATTTTATTCTCCACATAAATTACGGCATAATCACCTTCGGTAAAGGTGAGGGTGGGGCCCGGGATATTGCCGTTAATCGTCATTCCGGTAACATCCTTTCCGGCTTTATTCACCGTTTCCTGGTCTATCGTTAAGTGATACACGGTGGTATCAGTTTGAGCCGACACAGGATTGGCAAGGGCCAGAACTAAGGCCGTGGCAAGTAAAAATTGTTTTCTGATTATGTTGTATTTATGCATTTGATTGGTTTTCTCAGGTTCATTAATGTTCGTGCGATTCTTCTGTTTCCAGGTATTTTCCTTTTGGGCCCACTCCTTCAATGTGTACCAATTGAGAGCCGTAGTGTCCGGCCTGACTTACAGAATAAGCGGCCCCGGCCAGCACCAGGCTTACCACTATTACCGCCCAACGATTCTGCTTTAAGACAAACTGACTGATTAGTTGCAGGACAAAAGCCGTGATGCTCAACCAAATAGTCCAGTCGGCATATAAGTCATGTTGGTCAAGGACAGCTTGCATTTGCTCAGTAAGGTCATGGGCATGTGGATGAAACCACCTACCTGCTGCATAAGCACCCAGGGCACCCAATCCGGTAAAAATGGTGATTATCCAATCCAGGTCTCTTTTGAGAAAGTGAATGTTGGCTATGGATATAAGTGCTGCCAGCAATAGCAACACAATCGGAAAGTGGACGAGGAGAGGATGCAGGTTGGGAAACTCGTCAAAATCTGCTTTCACCGATTGCTTAGCCCTGGTTTCGGTATCAAAATCCGCTACCCCATGATCATCAATTTCCTGAACCTGCTCTAGTTGTTCGGTGCTGTCCTTCTTATTGTGATCGTCATCACCGTGGGCCAGGGCAGCAGGAATGCTGAGCAACAGGAGTAAACTCAAGGTCAGGCTGATGTGTACGATAGTTTTTTTCATAGTACCCTTCATTTTCGTTTCAATAATTCATTAAAAAATAGCTACCACCTTCCTCCAGAAACACCTGGCTGATCAATCTCCGTTTTTTATCCAGCTTTTCTGTTACCTGGTAGGTAATGGTTTTTACATTTACCCCCCACATATAAGCTTTCACCGTTAACCGCGATGTAAGCGTAAAGCCTCTGCCTGTTGTCGAAACTATACGATCATTAATAGTTATGATGCTTTTAGAACCGAAAAAGCTCAGGATGCCGGATTCAACTGACATTTCCAGACTCAGGTTTTCCAGTTTTCGGTCATCTGCATCAAAGTCATAAAGCCTTTTAAACCCAGGAGAGGAGGCTTCTATCACATACGCTGCATTACCCTGCCGGGCGAATGGGAACACAGCGAGTAGTACGTCTGACTTGCCCGGTTCACAGGTGTATTGGGTAAGGTATTTATCTTTGAGATTGCCTTCTTCATCAAAAAGGTTTACCTGCAGTTGAACACTCAATTGGTTTCCGGTGGTTTGGAGTTCTCCAACCCTAAAAACTTGTTTGGCGGTTAGCTCCTTATCGGTATTGAAGGCCTTTCGTACGACTTCCTTGCCGGCTATTTGCTCAATGAGCATATCTTGTCCATTAGCCGGAATACAATTAATAAGAGCCAATATGACGATCAAATTCTTATACATGGTTCATGGTTGCTAATACCCTTGCAGCCAATATGCTGCTTAAATCAATCTTATTGCTTTCGTGCGGAATAGTGTTACAGGTAACTACTTCGGCACCTGCATTTATTAAATCCTGGTAGGCACTGCCCGCAAATACAGCGTGTACGCCAATGCAAACGGGAGCCTTCATCCCGGCATTTTTTAAATGACCTACAGTTTCAATCATGGTTCGGGCTGTAGAAATAATATCATCCACAAGCACGGGTGTATGTTCTTTAAATTCTTCCACCTGCGGCACCGAAACTTCCACATCGCGGTCGCCATGGCGGGTTTTTTTCAGTACCATAAACGGTGCTTCCGCTGCTGTAGCCACTTCCGATACCCATTGCTCGCTTTCACTGTCGGGGCCTACCAATACCGGGTTTTCAACATTTTCTTTAACCCATCTGGAAATGACATTGGCTGCATGAACCACTTCTGATGGAATATTGTACACCTCACTAAGTGAACTCCTGCGGTGCAGATGCGGATCAACCGTGATAAGGCTGTCAGCAAAGCCGGAAATGAGCTTTCCAAAATAATCTGATGTAACGCCTTCACCGGGTTTGAAGACCTTATCTTGCCGCATATAGGCCAGGTAGGGTGCCACCAGGCAGGTGCATTTGGCCCCAAGACTTTTGGCGGTTTGGGAGAGAAAGTACAATGGAAGTAGTTTTTCATCGGGCTGGTGCAGGGTAGCCACCAGCACTACGCATTTATCCCTTACATCGGATAGGATGCGTACATAGGTTTCTCCATCAGGAAATTGACGAATGGTAACTTCAGCAATTTTAGCTTTAAGATGAGTACTTAATTTTTCGGTTAATATTTCATTCCCGGGCAGGGCAACAAGTATTGATTTCATATAGACTGATTTTTATTTGAAATTCTTTTAAAATGGCAAAACAGAAAGTTTTGGTTTGTACCAAATGGTGTGAGGTGATCTTTGGTAGTGCATTTTATTTTTCCCCACTTTTCATGCAGCAGTTTTGTCAGAGCCTCCTCTGAATAGCGCTGAACAGGGAGGCCACTGCACTTTTCGGGGCCATTTTCAGAAAAAGTACCCAATACCAGGTGCCTGGCGCCACTTTGATCGAGAATACTCAGATATTGCCGAATTTCCTGATCGGAAACCAGAAAATGAAAGGTGGCGCGGTCATGCCACAGGTCATAAGCCGAGGGTTCAAGCTGTAATATATCTGTGGCAATGAAATTCACCTTCTCCGCCATTTTGCCCAGCCTCTTTTTGGTCTTTTGGATGGCTGCCTCCGATATGTCCAGTACAGTGAGGTTCGTGTAACCCTCTTTAAGGAGAAAGTCTATCAACTTGCTTTCACCTCCACCCACATCAATTATGGCTGCTGATTTGGGCAAATCACTTTTCCGGATCCATTCCAAAGAAACTTCGGGAATTTGCTCCGTCCAGCTAAACTGGTCAGGGTCCTTTTCCTGATATATTTTATTCCAATGTTTTTGTCGTTCCATTTTTCAACTATTATTAAAAATCCTGGCTGAGCTGGATGGATGGACATGGTACCGAGCCATAGCTGCAGTACACACAACAATCTCCTTTCCGGGGCTTCAGTAATTCACCGCAATTGGTGCATTCATAAAAATACTGGCAGGCATCCTCGGGCATCCTTTCTTCCTTAACAAAGCCGCAGACCGGGCAGGTGATCACAGAATAGATTTGAATGGCGCGGTTATTATTTCCTTTGTTCATGTTATATCAATTATGCTGCTTTCATTTTGCCGGTAGTACTCCAGTGCGTAATCGAGTTCACCTTGCGACTCGGCATGGATTTCATACAGCGTTTGTCCACTTTCTACTTTGGTTTCTGTTGGCGTCAAAAAATCTACCCCGGCTGATTTATCGTCCGGTGCTCCGGCAAGCTTGGC
This sequence comes from uncultured Cryomorphaceae bacterium, assembly GCA_937120475.1. GTDB lineage: Bacteria > Bacteroidota > Bacteroidia > Flavobacteriales > Schleiferiaceae > CAKZNE01. Next base: position 5,752 of record CAKZJV010000008.1, read on the forward strand.
TATTTTGGCCAGCTTGCGGTTGTCAATGGCCGCTACCGTTCCTGCCCTTTTCGCTTGTACAGGATGTTGAAACCGTGCCTGCATGGGTTCGCGAAACCCACCTTGTGCCTCGCAGATTGCTATGAACTTCTTTAATGCTTTCCCGGAATTGAGTAGAGTTTCAGCTTGGCTATGGCCATTACCGGGGTCAGCCTTTCCGGAAAGCTCCAGTAGTTCGCCTGCCAATCGTAAGGAGCGCTCTCTGAGGTCTGCCGGGGCAGTACCTTCATTGTTTAATACTGCCAGCACATCTCTTGCTTCCAGTGCCGGGCCAATGCCACGGCCCACTGGCTGGCTGCCATCGGTGATTACAATTTTCAATTTCAGACCAACGGCTTCGGCCACCATCGTCATCCTTTTCGACAATTCTACCGCGTCATCAGAAGTGCGCACTTTAGCGGTAGGCCCCACCGGGATGTCAATCACTACATGTGTGCTCCCGGCTGCCACCTTTTTGGAAAGTACGGAGGCTATCATTTGACCTTCGCTGTCAATGTCGAGGGCCTTTTCCACCCGTATCAAAATATCGTCAGCCGGGCTCAGTTGCATGGATCCGCCCCAGGCCAGGCAGCCGTTTTCTTGTTTCACTACTCTCTTCATCTCTTCCAACGACAGGTTTACATTGGTGAAAACTTCCATCGTATCAGCCGTACCGGCCGGGGAAGTAATGGCCCGGGAGGAGGTTTTGGGAACCGTAAGCCCGGCAGCGGCAGCAATGGCTACCACTATGGGGGTGGTGCGGTTTCCCGGAAGACCACCAATGCAATGTTTATCGAAAACCCGGGCTGCAGGCCAGTGCAATTTTTGTCCGGCATCCACCATGGCTCTAGTCAGGTGGATGATTTCATCAATATCCAGCCGTCTTCCCGCGCAGGCGGTAACAAAAGCAGCTATTTCCACATTGGAGTAATTGCCTGCAGCCAGATCGCTAACTATATCCTGTATTTGCGACTCCTTCAGACGGTGGCCATATACTTTGCCCCGTACGGCACTCATGGAGTTAATGGGCGGAAGGTGCGAAAACGCAAGTAAATCCCCCGCCTCCACCTTTAGGGAGGTTATTGCTTTTTGCGAAAGGCTTGCTTCCTCATGGCCCAGCAAGGCTTCGTTGTCCAACACATTTAGCGAAGCCACTATGCTGCGGTCACCGTGGCTGACCATTATCCGCGTGAGTGCTTCAAATCCTTCGGAAACACATACCGGGCAGTCCCTGCGCATATACACGGTGTGCTCGTTGCGGGTATCGATGCCAAGAGGTTTGAGGATTAGCTCATTGTGTTTATGTGATTTTTTATTCTTCATCCTTTGACTTAAAAATTATCCTTATCCTTTTAGTATTTAACAGCTGTTCCTTCTACATAAGGCCACCAAAATTGATATCCATATCGAACATCAATGATGGCATCTGCACCTTCTTCTTTTGCTCTTTGCCTCAGTTTTTGGAGTAGTTTTTCGGGCTTGTGAAAAATGCTTCCCTCAGCCTGGATATACTTCAGTTCTGTATATTCTCCGGCAGGTTTCGTGGTGGTAAATACAGCAATATCTTCCTCATTAACAGGTTGAATGTTTGCCACCTGAGTAGTGACACAACTGGTCAGGCCCATTAAAGCTGTTGCCAATAAAATAAAACCCATTTTCTTTTTCAAGATCTTATCATTTATTTGAAGATTAACTGAAAAAATGCACCGATAAGTATCAATGCCAGTATGATGGCCATAAGCCAGTTCCAGACACGGCCCGCTTTGCTTTTCTTTTGATCTGTTGTACGGCAACAATCTTTCATTATTTGGCCTCCAGTATTATTTTCGAATTCCATGTTTTCCCATCTGCGTCCAATACTATCACGTACACCCCGGCTGGCAGGGCCGAAAGATCCAAAGCGTAATGGCCTTCAGTGTTTGTAATTTCCTTTTTCAGCCAAAGCCGGCCATTAAGGTCTATTATCCTGAGGAGGACACCGGTAGAGACACTTTCGGGAATTTCAAGCAGAACCTGTCCGGCTGAAGGGTTGGGGAATACTTTCAGCATTTGGCTTCGGCCGGTATTCCACTCGTTAATTCCTACAGTGCCATCTTCTTCAACCTTCAGCATTTCAGCAATAGAAGGCACATCATCAACCATCACAAAAAGCATGTAGTAGCCTTCCGGCAATTCCACAGAATCAGCAGGCAACTGAACACTAAGGTTATTGCCATTCTGTGAAAAGGATAACTCCAGGAAACGGTTGTTGCCTGAGTTCATGAAATGGGTGACAGAAGCTGTGGAGATCAGGCGTACTGCTGTAACTGAGTCTGCAAATGACACGTTTACACTGAGTGAACTGCCCTGCTCAAAAGGGCCGGTTACAAAGTTAATCACCGGGCGAACACCACGAAATAGGTAGGGAGGCGAAAAGGCTTCTATTACGCTTGCCGGGGGTTCATTGCCGGGCTGCCCCTCACCGCCCACGGTTATTACCCGCCCATCGGGCACCAAAATAGTGGTGGCGTGGTACTCGCGCGCATAGTTAAGGCTGTCCAGTCTGCGCCAGCTATCGGTAGCAGGGTCATACTCATCCGTGAGGTAAAGCTGGCCCCACTGGTTCACAGGGGCTGAATGGGCCTGGTCTTCTTTGAAGCCTCCGGCCACCATTATTTTCCGGTTGGGCAGCAATACCATTTTTGCCCTCGAACGCATGGGCGCAAAGTTGCTTCCCAGGCTCCAGCTATCGGTTTGCGAATCGTATATTTCTACCAGGTTGCCCAATTGGTTGGGCGTGAAAGAAATATATCCAATGGCCACGGCCCTTCCGTCATCATTGGGAAGCAGGATAAGTTCATGGTCGCTGTGGTCGCCATTGGGCATACGGTTGCTTTGTACAAAATCGGCAGCCGGGCTCCATTGATCTGTGGCAGGGTCAAAGAGTTGAGGTGGGCGGTGCGTCATCAGTACTTTACCGTTGTAAAGCTGCACGATGGGCGATACTTCGTTGCCCACGGCAATGGTATCTCCCCAGGTGCTTTGGCCGGTAGCCGGGTCGTACAATTCGGTAGTGTTTACCCGCACCGGGTTTTGCAGGCCACCACCTCCTGTGACCAGAATGCGGCCATCTGATAATGGGGCTACCGCAGGGTACCAGCGGTAATCCAGCAAGTTTGGCCTCAACTGCCAATTATCGGCCACAGGGTCATAGGCTTTTACCTTTTTGATGCCCGGCCCATATACCTGCTGGTCTGTGCCGCCCATAAAAATCACCTCCCCGCTGTTGAGCAACAAAGGCCCCACGCATCCCTGTGTGGTATTGTAACCTGTAGCTGTGAGTACCTGATCAGTGGCCGGGTCAAAGAGAAAAGGGTCTTCCGTATCGTGGCAGTAAAAGATAGAGCCATCGGGGAGCAAAATACCCAGGTCTGTACCGCCAAGTGACTGAGGCGAGTTCAGCAAAATATTCCACTCGCCCGGATGGGTTTCGGCCTGAAGTGAAAAGTTTAAGGAGGCAAGGCTTGTGCTGAGGTTCAGTACTGTATCCAGGTAATCCATTCCTTCTTTGGCCACACCGAGAGTATAGCTGCCGCTGGGGACATTGGCAAAAGCATAGCTGCCTGTAAGTGCACTCCTGGTCTCTTCAAAAAAGGTGGTATCGCCATTGAATAAAATCACCCTGGCATCTTGTACCGGCTGCATATTGCTGTAGGTGATACTGCCGTTGATGGTGTTTTGGGCTTTAGCCGTGAGGCAAAGCCCAAGCGATAGGATAAATATAAGAGCTTGTTTCATGGGTTTCGGTTTTTAAGGATGGTGCGGATAATGTGCATGGTGCAAGGAATCAATTTGGTCGTGATGATGAAGACCATGCCCGTTGAAATGGCCGTCATCATTATGGTGAGGGCCGCCATGCGAGTTGTGGTGATGCTGGCCGTGGCCCTGGTTTACCAGTAGCGAATCGTGGTGGTGTACGCTATGGTCACCATGATTGTGATTACCATGATCGTTGTGCCCACCCTGGTGATGCACATTGGTGCTGTCGTGGTGGTGATCGTCATGGTCATTTACATGCGAATAGTTGTGATGGTGGTGCCAGTACAGCGAATCATGATGATGGAACAGGCTGTCGAAATGATGTTTCTGGCTGTTGTGCTGTGCGTGGACCAGCGAATCGTTGTAGTGCCCCATCATCTGATAGTTTTCTTCCATGCCCTGCACGGCTGCTTTGTCAGCGGCTGAAAGTTCAGGGTTGTCATTCTCCTCCGCCACGAGATCTTCCTTTTGGCAGGATACGGCCAGGAAAATGACTGCTATAACGGATAATAAAATGTTTGAATTTTTCATACTGTTTAGTTTTAAAAATTAGTAATAACCATCCGAATACTTCTTTTGGTGCTTCCAGTGCCTATCCGTACAAAATAGATTCCCTTTGGCAGGCTTTCGGTTGGTAACATCCTCTGATGTTCTCCTGAATTCTCAATGCCCTGGTCAAAAGCCTTTATGAGCTGGCCCTGGGAATTATAAATGCCAATGCTAACCTGCCCTGGCTCAGCAAGGGTATAACTGAGCGTACTGTTTCCGTTAGTAGGATTGGGATAGAGGGACAGGCTCTTGATAGTATGGGGCACTTCTTCCAAACCCACAGATGGTGCAGAACCATCTCCTACATAAATATCATCAATGTAAAGATTGTTGCCGCCATCGGTAACATTTACAATCTTAACCTGGGCATAGGTACTGTTGCGGTAGGCGTTTAAAGAGATATAAGCCTCTTTCCACTGGGTAGAATCTGGGATAAACGGGGTGGTTTGCGTGGGGCCGGTGGCCAATGCACTTTGCGTTCTGTAAAATACCCGGCTATAGTTTACACCACAGTCTGTGGACAGGAGTACCAGCATCTCATCTGAAAAAGTGGGGTCTGATTTTGCATACGCCCAACTGAAACTCATGTACACATTGGAATCGGGATTTGCTGTTGTTAAATCAAAGTAGGGCAATACCAACTCATCGGAAGAACCGTAATTCGTATTGATAAGGTTGTTGATTTTTAGGGAATAGTTTCCTGAAACCGAAGCCATCGAATCCAGTTCCCAGGTTATGCCACCATCCAGGTTGTTGATAGTGAGGGTAGATGGGGGGTAAATTCCACTATCAAAGTTTTCTTTGAAGGATAGCGGGTCACCGGTTCCGGGAAGGCTAACGGTAATGTAATTGGTTATCTCCAGGCTATCGCTGCCCGTGCTGTCAGATACCACCAGTTTTACGGCATACGAGCCCACTGTATTGTAGGTTACGGTTGGGTTTTGGGCAGTTGAAGTTGCAGGGGTACCTCCTGAAAATGTCCATTGCCAGGTATAGGGATTGTTGAGGGATATATCCATGAAATACACGCTATTTCCGACACATATATCAGTAGTGAGCGTAACAAAATCAGCTACTACAGGGCAGATGGACGGAGCCACATAATTGCTGTCGCACCCCGTTGCTACCAGGTTGGTTGGTGACCAAATCTGTGTGCGAATAGTGTCAAGGGTAGCTTGTATTCGCTGCCTTTGCCCTTTGGTAAACATATTTTGACAAGTACCCGGAGTATAGTTCAAGTAATTTTCTTTCTGGTCGTTCTTATCGGGCACATCATTAGAGCAGGTGTTTTTGGTGCTGCAGTTATAACTTGGCAAAGCCTGTGGCGGTGTATCGCATACATAATCGCCATCGGAACAAGTATCGGTTCCACAGCCGTTATTAAAGGTGTGGTAAAGCCCAAACCAATGGCCCAGTTCATGGGTGGTGGTTCTTCCTACACCAGATGAAGCGGTTCCTGTATTTCCAAAAAGGTTGTGCCTCACTACTACACCGTCCTCAGCGGGTGGCCCCCCGGGAAAGGAGGAATAGCCCCCTACATTTCCATTAATACTTTTTACAATGTAGATATTCAGGTAACGGGTATTGTCCCAAAAGCTCAGTTCTTTCAAAAGTGCCCGTTGATAGCTTTGATGATTGGTAAGGGGTGAATTGACCCTTACAATACCGTTGGTACAATTGCCGTACGGGTCTTTGTTGGCCAAACAAAAGCGGACTTTGGTATCCACCCCATTGCCATCACCATTGGTGCCGGGCATTTTTCCATAATCTTCATTGAGGATTTGTATCTGGCTCTGTACCTGTGCATCAGATATGTTCTCCGGGCCTCCGTTGTGAATGATGTGTACCACTACCGGTATAGTTCGGACACTATCTGAAGATTCTTTTTTAAACGCTGATGCCAACTTCTTTTGGAGGGCAGCCTGTATTTTTCCTTCTGCCGCCTGCAGGGATTTATTATTGGTATACTGGTCAAAATAGCAGGGTATGGTATTTTGCGAAAACAGCGAAAAACTGCTAAGGGCCAGCAAGGCTATGAAACAAGTATTTTTGATTCTCATATTGTGTTTTTATTGGTGTTTGTCTAATTGGGAAACTTTAAATTTTTTCTGGAAAACAAGGGCAGTGGCTATCTGTTCCCATTTCATACCCAGCTCCTTTTTGCACCAATCTATCAATTTTGCCTGTTCACCTTCAGCAATGGCGTTCACTGTTTTTTCCAGTTCCTTCTTTAAAAGGCTTTCATCAAAACTCACTCTTTTTAATATGGCCTGATGATATTCCAGCGTATTCATATTATTCTGTTTTTTTGATTCAATTCTTCAATTTCGTATAGCTGTGGCACTTTAGCCTCCCAGCCATACGTGTCTTTTATCTTTACCCGCAGGGCATCGGCTGGGTGAGGCTCTCCGTGGGTGATAAAAATCTTTTGAGGGGCACTCTCGATCTCACTCAGCCAGTCCAAAAGTTCATCCTGGTCAGCATGGGCAGAAAGCCCGTGCAGGGTATCCACTTTGGCTTTTACACGATAATATTTGCCGTAAATCTTTAGCTCTTCGGCACCCTCCTGTAGGTGGCGTCCGTTGGTGCCTTCCGCCTGGTAACCGGCCAGTAAAATGGTGGTATTCTCTTTATAGCTGTACTGCGCCAAATAGTTGAGTATGCGGCCACCGTTTACCATACCACTGCCGGCTATGATTACCTTTGGCTTGCTGTCTCGCATGATTTCCAGTGTGTCTTTGTAAGAGGTGGTCACCTTTATATTGCGGCACATCTCTTCGCAATCGGCAGCACTGAGTTTGTGCCATTTACTGCTGTGGTGAAGAATTTTCAGCACATTGGCTCCCATTGGGCTGTCCAGGTACACCGGAATGTCAGGGATGCTCCGGGCATTTTTCAACTGCCAGAGGTAATACATCAGCAATTGGGCTCGCTCTACCGCAAAACTGGGGATGAGCAGAATACCATTGCTTTCTATGGTTTCAAGAATGTGTGTTTTCAGACGTTCCATTATATCTTCATGGAGGTGCCTGCGGTTGCCATAAGTGGACTCGATAAATAAAATATCTGCTTTTTCAGGCTTTTGCGGGGGGTGCAGCAATGGGTCTTCGCTACGGCCAATGTCACCGGAAAAGACCAGCAGCTTTCCATCCACTTCCAGTTCTATAAAAGTAGAGCCCAGGATGTGGCCGTTGTAACGGTGGCGGTAGCGGATGTTTTCGCCCAATGCTATCCACTTGTCAAGTGGTTGCTGCTTAAACAGGGGCAGGGTTTTCTCTACGTCTTTCGTGTCATAAAGAGGTTCTGCAGGCTTATGTTTTGAATATCCTTCCTGGTTGACCCGTTCTGCCCGCTCCTCTTGTATTTTGGCACTGTCACGAAGAATAACTTCAGCTATCTCCAGCGTGGGGGCGGTGCCATACACCGGGCCGCGATAGCCCATTTTCATTAGCCTGGGCAAAAAGCCCGTGTGGTCCATATGGCCATGGGTGAGGATGACCACATCTATAGAACCGGCTTCCACCGGCAGGTAGTCCCAATTGAGCTTGCGCAGGTTTTTTACACCCTGAAAAAGTCCGCAATCAATCAGGATTTTTTTCTCAGCGGTCTCCACCAAATACTTGGAACCGGTAACGGTGCCGGCTGCGCCCAAAAAGTGGATGTTGATGTAGGGTGATTTTTCCATTTTTCTTATTTTTAATGTCCGCCACAGCAAGGTGGTAGCGGGTTTTCGCCTTTGTTGTTTTCACTTAAATCCATTATTGCCCTGTACAGAATAGGATAATCTTCCTTGATGAGCAGGGCTACGTTTTTGGTGCTTTGTGGGTCTGAGGTTACCATTTCCAGCAGCACCTCAAATGCCTCTTCGAGTTTTCGCGGTTCAGCTTCCATTACTTTGTAAAAAGGTTCTAAATCCGTTTCATTTGATGATTTCTTTTCCCTGGTTTTCATTTTATCGGTATTTAAGATTGTAAAATATTGCATACTCCTTCAGCCTCTTCCATCACCTTTCGTTTCCGGCTTTCTGATAACGCTAACTGGTCTAAGAAGCCCGGCTTATCGCAAAGCTGGCGGCAGAGCACTATTCCCTGGTCCAGCAATGCCTGTTTATCTTTTCCGGATAGTGTGGTAAGGCAGGTAATGGGATGTGCACCTGTTTCATCTATCCAATGCTTAAGGCTCTGGTTGTGCGGATAGTCCCAGCTCAGTAAGTATAAGTCCATGCATTTCCCATATTCAATGGCATCCGTGGTAAAACGGGTATTGGTAGCTACCCAGCCCTGGTGAAATTTATTACCATGGCCCTGTTTTTGGAGCCAGGCCGCTTCCACATCTTTGAACCGGGACTGTATATAAAGCGGGATTTTTACATCACAGCGCCTGCCCTGGTCGCTGTGAAACTTGCACTCCACCATAAAATGCTTTTCAGCTTTTTGGGCTATCACGTCCACTTCATGCTGCACACAATTTCCCTGTACTATTTGTCCCGTTTGGGTTTCATACCCCTTAGCCTTTAGCAGTTCGGTCACATATAGCTCAAACGGAAAACCGGTAGGGCCAAGCTGTAAAAGTGCCTTCTTGAGATTGTAGCGAGCAGCAGCCGGACGTTCTTTTTTCCTCAGCAGCGCAAAAGCCTTCTTGTAGATCTCTTTGGTGGAAATACCTTCATACAGGATTGGCAGCACCTGTTCCACCACTGCATCTATCACTTTTTCCTTTGCACCGGAGCGCTGCAGGGACTGCCGCAGTTTATCTACATCAAAAGGGGCCTTTTCACCTGAATATTTGGTCACCGTTATTTCCACTTTATTTTTCATCTTTCTTATTTCTACAACTCTTCCTTTACCTCACCGCACTTCATCATCTTCTCCCCGAAGTAGGGGTTGCGGATTTGATCCGTTTCGGCTATCCAGTATGCTCCCTTTCCGTCAAAAGCCATGGGGCAATAGGTGGCATAGAGTTCCATATCCTCTTTGAGGTCGAAACTCTTTACCGTGCAGTACACAATTTCAGAGATGTGGCTAAAGTAGGAGCGCTTTTCTTCCAGGCCCTGCACGTGCTGCATTTCGGCCAGTTTGTCTTTATAAAGCGAAGCGTGTTGTTCCCAGGCTTCTTTACCTTCTCCCTCTAAGGAAGAACCATCCACTGCTTCCACCATGGAGGACATTTTCGCTACGGCTTTGTCTGCTGCAGAGGCATTGCTGTTTACCAGGGCATTTTTCATTTCCAGGTAGGCATTTAGCACCTCTTTCATCTCCTGGTTTACAAGCTTACCTGCCCAGTAGGGGTCATCAAGGATAATGATGTCCTGGTGTGCAAAATTGTCGCGGATAGACTCGTGTTGTTGGTGCATGGCTTCTTCCTGCTCCATTTCGTTGTGATGCTCTTCCATCATGGAATGGTCATGTGCTCCATCTTTGGCTTCCATATCCTCGTGGTGTTCGTGATCGTGGTCGCCATGTTCGTTCTGTTGGTTGCCATTGCAGGCACCCAGGATGGTAAGAGCCACAAGGCTTGTACTCATTAAAATTGCTTTCATTGTTTTCATACTATTGTTGTTTTAAGATTAGAACTCGTTTCAGAAGCAGGCTTTTTCCCATACCAGCGGTTGAACACCATGCAGGCGGTCAAGTCTCCAGTTACGTTTACTGCGGTTCGGAACATCCCCAACAGTCTTTCCACACCAATAATGATGATAATACCTTCGGCAGGAATGCCTGCACTGCTCAGGACAGATGCAAGGATGACCACCCCACCGCCCGGGATAGCGGGGGTGCCGATGGAGGCGGCCACAATGGTTATGACCACCACAATGATGTTCAGCAGGCTCATTTCCAGCCCGTAGGCCTGGGCTATAAAAAGGGTGGTAACGGTTTGATAAAGGGCGGTACCATCCATGTTCACGGTAGCGCCAATTGGAATAATAAAGTTGCTGATAGATTTATCCACCTTGAGTTCTTCCTCGGCAGTTTGCAGCGAAAGGGGCATTACTGCGGCTGAACTGGTAGTGGAAAAAGCCAGCAATTGAGCGTCCCGGATTTTCCTGAGAAAGTGAAAAGGATTGCTCTTGCCAAGTAAGGCTACCAGGGTAAGGTAAACTCCCACCAGCAATAACAATCCGGCCAGTACCACCAAAACATAATAACCTAAACCGGCCAGTGAGCTGAGCCCCACGCTGGAGGTAAGCTGAGCCATAAGGCCAAAAACAGCTATAGGCACCAGTTTCATGGCCCATTTCACTACGGTCATGCAAATTTCCTGAATGGCACTGAGCAGCAACTTTACCGGGCGCAATAGGTTTTCGGGCAAGGCCAGCACCGCCACGCCAATGATGATGGTAAATATCACGATGCTCAGCATCTCGCCACTTACCATGGCCGCCAGCGGGTTTTCGGGAAGCAGGTTGGAAATGGCACTGGGTATGCTGTTGATGCCAAAGGAAAGTTCAGCACCTCCCTGGGCCGTGCCGGCCAGTTCCTCAGCGTGCTCGGTAGCGGCTTGCTCGTGCAGGTAGTTGCCCGATTTGAAAAGTGTGGCCAGTATTACACCTATGGTAACAGAAATGGTGGTAGTGCCCACAAAATAAAGCAGCACACCTCCCCCCAGCTTCTTGAGGTTTTCTTTGTCGTTGCTGGCAATGCCGGTGATGATGGAAGCCACAATCAGCGGTATCATAATCATCTGTACCAGCTTGAGAAACAGGATGCCGGGCAGGGCCAGCCAATTGCCCAATACATCTGCTGTATCCTTACTCAACCAACCATTTTGTGGGCTTAGCAACAGGCCAAAACCCACTCCCAGAAACAGGGCGATAATCACCTTCAGCCATAGGCGGTTCTCCACCAACTTTTGCAAGTAGGTGTTCAGTGATTTAAGGCTCCTTATTTCCGAATCAAAGATGCTCATTGGTTTATACCCAGACTTTTATTGGTTTATGCCCAGGCTTTCATTGGTTTTGACAATAGATTTTTCTGCACTTTCTTCAATTCCGGTGAGGGCGCGGATGGCATCAATCGTCTCCGGGATTACGATGGCCTGGTTGTCCACCACGTAGGCATAGAAAAGCTCATCGCCCTCCACTTTCAGCATATCCTCCCAAAGGGCTACTTCATACATATCGCCCCAGGGCCTTCCGGCATCCAAATACATTTCCTTTATGGTGTTATTGGATACCAGCCCATCACTATAATTGATAAATTGAATACGACTTGAGGTTTTGAAAGCCTCCAGCACCTCTTCCTTTGACGCCTCACGGGTAAGCCGTACATTCCAGTAGTGGAGATGGCTCAGGGTTTCGGGTACTTTTACCGCTGCTGTTATCACATCCAGTTCAGGATCCACGCTTTGGGCATCGGGCCCCTGGTGGCTGGGGATGTCTTTTTCAGGGACCATGGTGTTCATAATCCCGCCTAGGTGGCTTTCCCACGGATCAGTGGCCCTGCGCAGCAAGGTGCCCCGTGCGCTTTGCAGCAATCCCGCCCGTTTTAGAGCCGTAAGCGTTCTTAAAATGGAAGTGGTATTGCACGACACTACCCGGGTGCTGTCCCGGTTAAGGGCAGAGTCGTAGTTGTTTTCCGCACCAAAGGAATGCCCGGTAGTCTCGTGTTTTTCGCCCCCTTGTAGGATAAATTTTATACCCAGTTTTTTGTAGGTTTCCACGTTCTGGGCGGCAATCTTTTTTGGGGTACAGTCCACGGCCAGGTCTGCCTGGTTGAGCAATTCATCCATAGTCCCTTCAACCTGTACCCCGGCTGCCTGCATATTTTGGCGGGCTTCAGCAGTAGCTGCATAAACCTGGTATCCCTTCCTGACGGCAGTTTGTATGCGCCAGTCGCTGATCACGTCAGCTACTCCGGTGAGTTCCATATCGTCTTGCAGTGCGACTGCATCGGCCACTCTTTTGCCGATGACGCCATATCCGATAATTGCTATTTTTTGTTTAGTCATCTTTTTGGATTATTAGTGTTGATGTGAATATTGTTGATATTGGACAGACCAAAAATGACCATCACAAAGCTTTGGCCGATCTCAATAATCGTTATGAGCTTTGCCGGAGTGGACAGTGGAGCGACATCTCCATAACCTACTGATGCAAAAGTCACTACACTGAAATAAAACAGTTCAAACAGGTGATCCAGGTACCCAAATCCTGCAGTAGTTTCCAGACCCTTGAAAGAATTAGAATTGGCAGCATTAAGGCAGGTATAATCTGCGGCAAAGGAGAAAATTATCAGTACAATGAGAATTCCGAAAACTGAAAGTAATTGCCTGAATGAGTGGCATAATCGGATAGACTTATTGACCTGCCTGAAAGTAAAGAAGGTGAAGTACAGCGTTTTGAAAAAGGCCAATAAAAGGACCAGGTAAGGCACCCAGCTAAGGCGATGATCAACAAACTGCATAAAATATACATAAGCCACGGCAATACCCACCACCAGCAGGAGCGCAGGGCTTATCTGCCTGAAATAGGATACTAAAAAATGTGTATGCCTGGATATTGTCATTTAAATTGTTTTTGAAAACTAATTAAGGAAGTGGCCACCAACAGGCCACCGGTTATATAAAAAGGGCTGCCCGGGCTGAGGGCGTACAGTGCCGTTCCCGCCAGTGGGCCGGTGATCTGGCCAATGCCGCTAAATGACGATTGCATACCCAAGGCCCAACCGGACGATGCCGGATCTTTGAGGGATACCAGGGCGAGTAAATTGGGCACCACCAGCGAAGCTCCAAGCCCAAAGATGCCTATAGCCAGCAGAATGACCCAAGGGGTTTGGCTGAGCACAAACACTGGCAGGGTGAGGCCGGCAATCAAGAAGCCCAGGGCCATTTGTTTTTCGGGGTTACGGATAACCAACGAGCCCCACTTTGCCACAATCGGTTGCAAAACGGCCATTACCAACCCACAGATAAGCAGGCCTGCGCCAATAAAAGCCACCGAAAACTGCCCGGAATCTTTAATGAACAATGGGAAAACACTTTCAAAGGAGGTAATGCCCAATTGCAGCACCAGCGAGAGCAGGAGCAGCCTTCCAAAGAGGTGCCATTTGCCTTGTGGGAAAAAAGAGGTCACCTTACGGTTGTGTGCTTTGACAACCTTAACCGGCTTAACGTTTTTCAAAAACGCCAATGCCAGTGTGAGGGCCATCAGCCCAATGAGCGCCAGTACAAGAAAAGGAACGCTGAAGCGGTCAATCAGTAAGTGGAAGGATGGCTCCCAGCGCAAATGCCAGTTGCTGCCGATCAGCAGGCCACTAATGCCCGGTCCGGTAACCACGCCAGCACTCACGGCCGTGCCGGCCCAGGCCATGGCTTTGGTGCGGTTGGCCTCTTCGGTGATTTCTGAAATAAAGGCGTTGATCACCGGCACCAGGAAGGAAGAAAACAAGCTCCCTACAATCCTGGCCACGTATAACATGGTGAGCGTAGTGCTAAAAGCGATCATCACCTGCATAAGGACAAAACCCCCCAAACCGAGTATAATGGGCCATTTTGGCCCCAACCGGTCGGCTACCCTTCCCCAAAAGGGAGCGGTAAAGACCAGCGCAACCGGGTAGATAGCGGTGAGAATGCCGAAGTGAAAAGCGATGTTGTCCGGTGGGGTGGAGCTGGTCATGATCCGCTCCAGGAAAAAAGGCAGTACCGGCAACAGCACGCCATAGCCCATCATCACCACGAAAAGGCAAGTGAGTAATATTAAAAGATTGGTATGGATCTTTGACGATGGCATGCCTACATTAATGATTTACCCCAATGATCATAGCCGCTATCATGCCTGCCACCATTACAACCCCTAAGGCGGGCCCCCACCATCCCAGGCGGTTCATGCCCATGTGGCCGTTGTGGCGGTTTTGCTCCTGGGCAAAGCGGGCGGGATTTTGCTTAAATACAGCCAGGCATTCAGCCGAGCTGAAATAATAGGTGCGGCCTTCGTACTCATACTTCAAATCAGTAGTCGCCTCTACCGTGTTGCCACATACCGGGTCTATATAAGCCTGTGAATTGTTTTGCGAATACATCCGAGGGCCTGCACACGCAGCCTGCATCAGCACTATTCCAATCAGGGTGAAACCTACAAGGGTTTTGCGGTATAAATCTTTAATATTTTTCATGGTAGGTGTTTTTAATGGTGGTCTTCGTGTGATTCGTCTTTTTTATCCATCCCATCCATTTCGCCTTTGCCTTGCATCATGCCGTCACCCATGTCCATTCCGTCCATTCTCTTCATGCAGCTTTGCATACATTCATTGCTCATCATACCTTTCTGGTGCATTTGCTTCATCATGCTTTTCATCATGCCTTTGTGGTTGGCCATCATGCCTGTCATTTTTTTCTGCATGGTGCTATCACCCTCGGCCATTTGCATCATGTTCTGCATCATGCCTTGCATCATTTCCGGGTTTTCCTGCATCATTTCGCGCATATGGTCTTTATCGCCCATCATCATCTTCATCATACCCTTATTCTCCATCATCATCATTTTACCATGCTCGCTGTTCATCATGGTTTCGTGCATTTCCATCATCATTTCATGGTCATTGGCTATGGTCTCCATGATCTCCTGGCGCTGGGTTTCATTTTCAAGTACTGCTTCGGTGCCTGGTTGCTGGTTACATGCCGTAAAAAATAGAGCGGCTGTTGCTGTGAGCATTAAAATTGACTTTTTCATAATCATTGATTTTTAAATGTTAGTTAATTGAATTATTGATTTTTCAAGTTCATACTGAGTATGGAAGTTTCCGCATGGTTTACCAAACTCTCTGCTATACTCTTGGACATCATCCCAAGGAAGCCTGTTTTACCGTGCGTGGTAATAGCTATCATATCGGCATTTTGCCGTTTTGCAAAATGGCGGATGCCCCTTTCCTCATCCAGGGCATTGTAGATGTTGATGGAGCAGGTTCCACCGCGCGGACAGTGCTTGAGGAAAGCCTGCATTTTTGCTTCACTCGTAGCTGTTTCCTCAAAGTTGTACATGGTATTGATGTACACCAGGTGAATATCAGCCTCCATGAGGTCGGCAAAGTCCACCACCTTGTGAAAATGTTCCTTTACATCCTCCTCAAAGCTGGAGGCAAACACGATGCTTTTCATCGGGAACCGGGGTGGCTTTTCTTTAACCACCAATACCGGGGCAGTGGCATGGCGAATGATCTTTTGGGCATTGGACCCCATAAACGTTTCCCGCGCACCACTGGCACCATGCGAACCCATTACCACAAAATCGTGATGGTAATTGCTTACATGCTTAGTGATTTCATCGCGCCCCGCATCAAAAGTGAGGAAGGTGCGCACTTTCAGGCCCAGGTCTTCGGCTCTTTTTTCCAATTGGGTCAGCTCATGTTTGGCATGACCTATTTGTTTCTGGGTGTCAGGGTAGTTTTTTTCTTTTTCCTTGTCCAGCTTTACCCAATCAACAGGTGTAGATTGTATGTGCAGAAAGTGTATTTCTGCTTTGGCTTTTTGAGCTATTTTCAAGGCATACTCACAAGCATTATTTGCCAGGGGTGAAAAATCCGTTGGAACTAAGATGTTTTTCATGATTGATCGTTTTTATGATTGATTATTTCCTTACCAGTTTGGAAGTCACGCACGCGATAAGCTTCCAGCACCGGGGTTATGTAGATGAGGCCATCACCGGGCTTGCCGGTTTTTCCATTTTTATGGATGATCTCCACTATGGGTTCCACATTTTCGTCACGGGCCACTATCTCCAGCTTTTCCACCTTGCTGTGCGAAAAGGGATGCTTCAGGGAGGGAAAATCTGTATCCGGGTCGGTGTAGTTTCCGGTACCCTCGGCAGTGGTTACCGTAAAGCAGCAGAAACCTCCTTTTTCCAATCCTTCAATGACATCTTTAAGCATGAATGGCCGTAAGAATGCTTTAATTTCTTTCATGATAATTTGATTTTATTGGTTCTGAAGTACTAATCGATTTAATTTGATCTCGAATCCTTAGTATTTCCTGGATATGCTTCTGGGAAATAGCCCCGTTGATTCGTCCGCCATGGGTCACAACCAGGTATTTTCTGGGATTACCCATCAGTTTACGTACTGCCGTGTTGAGGTCTGTATGCTCTGATACACCCTCTACATGGGGGATTATGATCTCGCCAATAGACCTTTCACTTGCACTGTTCTTATGGGCTTCCAGTAACTCATTGAAACTGGTGACACCCTGTATTTGCCCATCTATGCCCACAAAAAACAGTCGTTCCTGGCTGGCTATGGCATCTTTTACGGCTTCTGATATTGCCGCATCAGCCGATAGAACAGGAAGCTTTGTAAGCATCACATCCCTCACAAGCAAGCCCTTCAGGGAAGCCTTTTGACGTTCATAGGCCACTTCACCTCCGGCTCCGAGGTAAATGAAAAAGCCAATGAATACCAACCAAAAGTTGGTGAAGAAACCAAGGAATACAAAAACAATGGCCAGCAGTTGCCCTATCCTGGCGGCAATGTTAGTTGCCTTCAATTTATCCATCCTGTAGGCCAGGAGGGCCCGCAGCACCCGCCCGCCATCCATCGGGAAAGCAGGAATGAGGTTGAACCCTGCCAAAATCACATTGGCCGCCATCAGGTTAAACCAAAAGTTGCCCCCGCCCATGTGATCCATTTCGCTGAGGGGCATCAGGCCACCTGAGGATTTTAACCACAGGTACAATCCGCCAGCTATCACTACATTAACCGCAGGGCCAGCCAGGGCCACGGCCAGTTCCTGCCCAGGTTTATCGGGCATTTTCTCAAGGCTGGCTATTCCCCCTATAGGATAAAGAGTGATATTTCGAGTGGGAACACCGTAACTTTTGGCTGTTAGTGCATGGCCAAACTCATGCAGCACCACGCAGCCAAATAATGCCAGGACAAACACTGCTCCGTTCACACCTTCTGCCCAACCGTGCCCCATTTGGAAATGAAGCATAAAAATCCAGGCTATGATGATCCAAAAGCTCCAGTGAATAAAGACTTTTATTCCTGCAAAGCTACCTGCGTATAAAGACCATTGTTTCATGCTTCGGATTTTTTATATTTCTGTTCTGTGAATATTTCAGATTTGCGCTCTGCTCTGAAGTTATATTTCCTGATGATCAATCGGTTACTTTTCTCATAATTGAAATAGCTCCACATCCAGTTTAGCCCAACAAAAACCTTATTGCGAAAGCCACTGATAGACATCAGGTGTACCACCGACCACAGCAACCAAGCGGCATAGCCTCCAAACTGAAAACGGGCTATATCGGCCACTGCCCGGTTTTTGCCAATTGTGGCAAGTGAGCCTTTATCTTGGTATTGGAAAGGGCGAAAACTTTTACCCTGCGCCAGCCTCAGCAGATTATTTCCTAATAACCTTCCTTGCTGGATGGCGACCTGGGCCACCATGGGGTGACCTTTGGGATATTTTAAATCGCTTACCGAAGCAACATCGCCCGTGGCAAAGAGATTTACAGAGCCTTTTACCCGCAGATACTCATCGGTAACAATCCGATTGGCCTTTCCTATACCATTGCGTGCAACCCCTTTTGGATAGCTGCCCTTAACTCCTGCTGTCCAAACCAAAGTGGCCGCTTCCAATTCTTTTGAATCATCCGTCTGTGCTACTTTTCCATCATAATTGGTCACAGCCGTATTCAGTATCACCTCCACGCCAAGTTTTTTGAGATACTTTAGAGTCTTGCCTGAGGCTTTGGAAGACATTCCATTTAAAAGTTGATCTCCCGCTTCCAGTAGATAAATGTTCATGTCATACGGCATCAGTTCAGGATAGTCTTTGGATAGGATGTAATTGCGGAACTCGGCCAGGGCACCGGCCATTTCCACCCCTGCCGGGCCGCCTCCCACAATTATGAAGTTGCTGAGGATATCCTTTTCCTTAAAATCGCAGGTAATGGCGGCTTTCTCCAGGTTTTGCAGCATAATGTGGCGGATGTTCAAAGCTTCACGAATGTCTTTCATCCCGGTGCTGTTTTCCCTTAGCTGCTCCAAACCGAAGAAATTGGTTTGGCTGC
Organism: uncultured Cryomorphaceae bacterium; assembly: GCA_937120475.1. Taxonomy (GTDB): domain Bacteria; phylum Bacteroidota; class Bacteroidia; order Flavobacteriales; family Schleiferiaceae; genus CAKZNE01. The sequence goes on from CAKZJV010000008.1 coordinate 24,119, forward strand.
CAGTGGCCAGCACCAGGTAATCGTAGCTCAGGCCGCCTTTATCCGTATAAATCTGCTGTATTTCAGGCTCAATCTCCTCTACTTCAGCCATGCGGTACACCAAGTTTTTGTACCCCGAAAACATTTTCCGAAAAGGGAATACGATGCTATCCGGCTCAAGACCACTGGTAGCTACCTGGTAGAGCAAAGGCTGAAATTGATGGAAATTATTCCTGTCCAGCAAAACCACCTGATAGGGGCTGTTTTTCAGTTTTTTGGCCAGTGCGATTCCGGCAAAGCCACCCCCGATGATCACCACCCTGGGCTGCTTACTGTCCGGCAGGCATATTTGCTGATCTGTTTTACAGGCTTCCATAAGGGTTTAATTTTGGTTTGAGTTCTTTCACCAACTTTTGCCAGTACAGGTGCTCATAGAGGCTGCTCCATAGCATTCCAAATGAAAAGGCAAAAAGAAGCTCTTCAAGCGGTATTCCCAGTATCAGGATATGGCTTAAGGCATCCAGATTCCAGTACAGTTCTACATAATCAGGATAAAAGGGTAGTATGCTGCCGAAATAAAGGAAGTAGAGCAAGGTGAACAACAGGCCTCCAATCCATATCTTACCTTTAAGGTCTGGGCGGCAGTACAAGGTGGCCAGTGCCCCGGTAAACATGGCAATGATGCCGCAGTAAATGTGGTGGAGTGTCGTGAAATAGGCCAGCAAGGCAAATACCAAGGCGGGCACTAACAGAATATAACGGTGGAGACGGTGCCGGGCATATTTTCTTTCCGATACAGGAATTTCTATTAGATTACGCCTTTGAACGAGGCGGTACAGCACTGCACCTATACCTCCAATGGCGAAGGAAAAAATGAGGCTCTCAATATCGAAGCCGGTTTTTTCCGCCAGATGGAAAAGGGAGGGTGGCGACCAGTACTCAGGTACAAATAAAGGTTCGGTAAGCCCAAAGGGCATAGTAATGAGGCTCATATTGAGCATCACTCGCCTGTAACCTGGCCTGGCCATATAAATGATGCCCCAAATAACCAGGATAATAAGCGACCATATGAACCAGACGTATTGTATGCTCATAGTTAGTTGATTATAGCGTTTTTAGTCCCTTTCATTTTCAGGTATTTCACCGTTTCCTTCACTGATAGTTGGCGGGTGGCATTGCCTGCCCTTATATAAAAGGCACTTGTATCTGCACCGCTCAGATATACTGGTTCTGCCGATGCTTCAATTTTCACCATGTAGATGGTTTGGCCATCCAGCTTGTGAAAGGAGGTGTTGCACAAGTGACAATACTCCGTCCCCAAACTGGTGGTGACCAAATCAAAAATCCTACGTTCAAAACCATCTTCGTTTTTTTGCCAGAGGGTCATAAAATCCTTTTCAAGTCCCACTACCTCACCGCTGTCCTTTACACCAATCAGCAGGTAGCCGCCCTCTGCGTTCATAAAGCCCGCTATGGTCTTGGCAATTACTTCCTCAAGGTCTCTGTTGGTGGTTTTTTGCCGGAAATCATAGCGAATGGACGATTTGAATTCCACGTAATGGTTTTCACCAGCGGCAATGAGTTTTTCAGCATCTATACTATCAGGGGCTGCTTCTTCTTTTGCAGTAGCCTTTTTGCGCATCAGGCTTAGCCAAAAAAGGCCAGAAAGCAAACCCATAATGGCCCCTGCCACGATAAAAAGGTAAGCCATGGGCAACATGTGTATTGAAAAAGCATGGGTCAATTGAAAGAGAAGTCTTTCCCACATATCATTCATAGTGTCGCGCAGCCCATTTCCTGCATTGACCGCCATGGCAAGCGGGTGTAGTAAAAAATAAAATACCAGCATACCTGCCGCTATGTGTGTAAGGAGCGCAAACAGATTTCGCTTTCTTGATATGTGGTGCATGATGCCGGCCATTTCTTTCTACCGTTTTTCTTTACCTCTCAGTGAGAAATTGTAAAACCCGGCCACACAAGCTCCTACAAGCCAGGCAATAATAAAAGTCTGTACCAGGCCAATACCTGCCTCCCATAGGGGTACATCCATGCGTATCATGCCTGACGTGTCCAGCCCGTGCAGCAGGCTGTTAAAAAACTTTATGGTACCCTCGCGGCCTACAGTGGCCATCACAATCATACAGCCCAGGTAGAGCAGGGCCCCAGTAAGGCCAAAGGCCATTCCCAATTTTTTGATATTTAGCTTGTTCATAACATTTGATTTTTAATGATGAGAATGTTCTGATTTATTATTTGGATCCTTTTGTCCATGGCCGCCATGACCATGCGAATGGCCACGCATCATAAAGAGGTGCGCAACAAAGAAGACCACCAGGAACAAAGCGAAAGTCAGGTCGGAGGTTACCCCGAAAAAGGGCAGTAAAAAGATGAGTAGGATGGGGGCCACACAAGCCAGCAGCATCCAAAGCCAATGATTTTTCATAATTATTCAATTTTATTATTAGTGATAAAACAACCAGAAAGGCATTTCACAAACGGGTCATTAAAGCAAAGGCAGTAACTGGTTTGTCCACCTGTAACCCGCCTGCTAATTAACCCGCTATTTCGCATTACCGCCAGGTGGCGTGAAGTAGTAGGCTGATCGATACCGAGGGACTGATACAAGCTCTTAACACTAAGGCCTTCCGTTTCGCAATTGCATAGAAGGTGAAACAATGCCACCCGCATAGGATGGCCTATAGCTTTCAGTTTTCCGGCTATTACTTCGTGTTCTTTTATTACATTACTCATGCTTTTGAACTATTTTGTTAAAACCCGGTACCCCATTGCTTTCATTTCCTTAACCGGGGTACCGGGTGCCTTCCATCCCCCTAATGGAAAAGTGGATCAGACCCTCAATTATCTACCTTCCTGCACTGTCAGTTAACCGGTCCTTCAATAGCATAACTGGTATTCTCCAGTGAAGCCTGAAGCGTGCTTAGGGAAATAGGAGTTTCCGATTCAACCTGTGCCAGCTTCTTTTTCAAATCTACTTTCACCGTTTTAACTTGAGGGAGAGCAGACAAATTTTGCTCTACCGCCTTTGCGCAACCACCACAATGCATACCGCGAATGTGGTAGGAATGCTTTGTATTTATACCTTTATTATCTGCCATGGTGACTTAAACTTTTGTGTTTATTTTTTTAAGAGATTTTTTTTCCGGGCTTCAAACTCTTCTGAGTCAATCTCCCCGGCCGCATACCTCTTTTTAAGAATGTCAAGAGGGGTTTCCTTTTTCGTACGCTGTCCGGGCACGTCCCAGGGCGTTGCGAAAATCCATATCAAAAAAATGATCCATAGAATCCACCATATCCAGTGCATTCCCCAATAATGATGTCCATCAAACCACATAATTTTACGTTTTAAAGGGTTATTGATTTTTTGTTTTTACCACACAAGTATATGCTTATGTGCATAGCTATATGTGCTTTATTCCGGTTAATACTTGTCATATTTTGTCAAGCGGTATTCGCCTGGTAATGCCCAGTTTTTGGTATTCTCTCAGGCTCATACCGGTTTCTTTTTTAAACTGTTTGCTTAGTGCTGAAGGATTTTGATAACCAAGGCTATAGGCTATTTCGCTCAGGTTCATTCCACCATATTCCACCAGTTCTTTGGCCCTTTCTATTTTTAGCAGCAGGCTGTAGCGTTCTATGGTTTTCCCGAAAACCCTGGAAAAATTCCTACTTAAGCTCCCGTAGTTCGCCTGCATTTTATCAACAAGGAACCCAGAGAGCTTTTGCTCCAGATTTGTATTCCAGATGTAATTGATCACCCAGCGTTTGGTCTGCTCGGCCAGCAGGGTTTACTTGTCCCATATGAGGCTAAACTCGTTTTCGCGAATAACCCGCTCTATATGGCTCCTGCTTATTTTCTGTGAAGAGTAGTTAATCACTACCCGGCCCAGTTCTATTTCCAAGATTTCTGCTCCGGCCCGCCTTAGCTCATCATTGAGCACCTTGAGGCATCGGCTGCAGATCATGCCCTTTACCCTGAATTCTTCTGTAATACGATTTTGATCTTTCATGCTTTCTGTAAGTTGATAATACCGAAACTGTTGCCCTGATCATATCCAATGAAGAAAGATGCCCATACGAACCACACAGGTACAGATATGTACCCCAGGGCAAACACCTCATCAGGACTGCAGTTACAGCATACTCTAATGAGCACGTGCATCGCTAATTATACGAGCCGCAGAGGGTAATTGCCCTAACAGAAAAGAAAGTCTAAATCAGGAAAGACTGATGGAGAATGCGAAGCTTAAAACCCGATGGTGCAGGCCTGGGAGGCGGCAACCATTTTTGAAGGGGGTGAACCTCAACATTGGGGAGGTATTGGTTGACAAATACCGGCAAAAGAGCTACCGGATTATCAGCCGATTGAAAATCTACTGTATAAGGCTGAACCTGTTGCTGGAAAACCAGAAAGAAAGCGGTAGTAACATCGCTACAGCAGCCGTCATCACCTTGATCATCCTCTTGATGATGGCCGGAGTGGTTATGATTATGGTGGTCATCTGATTGATGATCGTGATGGTGGCTATCGTGGTGGTGATCATCGGTGTGCTCATGCACTGTGGCATGATGTTCCACCTTGCCCGAATCGTGATGCTCACAACATTCAGCCAGAAAATTGCCCAGCCCGCACCAAATGCTAAGCATGTACACTCCCAGCATCGGCAACCCGAAGGCCGAAAGCATTACTTTTCTTGATATGTTGCTTTTTGCATTCATTTTAACAAACAGCCTTAAAAATGCTAATTCTCAATGTTTAAAACCATGACATTTGTCGTCTTTTGGTGAAAATTACATCTTTTTTTGAGAAAAGCGAAACAGGATTGAGCTTGATGGCTTTACCGGATAAATCCTATTTCGCCATCACTTCTACCATTATTCACTTGATGCTCACAATCAGCTATTATTTACTTTTAAAGGTTTCATAACTCTTCTGAGATTCAAAATACCCAACCGTGCCCTGCTCATCCAAAAGCACGATGTAAGCATCCACTTTATCAACCTTTTTACCGCTATGTGGGTCAATGGTCGTTCGGACCGTTTCTTGCTCATTGAGCTTCTTTACGCACATCTGGCAGCAGCCGTAATAGGTTTTACCATTTACCGGAACAGCTATTTGAGGCTTGCCCATATAGGCATCGTTAACCATACAGACCAACTCGTTAGGCACCTGGTCGCCTACCTCGTAATCCTGTTTATCAGTGGCTTGTGTTACGTCAGGCTGCTTTGCCTGCTCATTCTCCGGCTGAGATTGGGTATTGCAACCAAGGGCAGCAATCAAAAAGAACCCACCGGTCAATAATCTGAAAACTGAGTTTTTCATTGTTTAATAATTAGTGCCTGCGGGCACAAACACGAACTTTAATCCAACCAAAATTTATGTCGTGCCCGCAGGTCTTAGTTATTTAATGGTTTCTTTTACTTTGCCGCACCTCAGCATCTTATCGCCAAAGTAGGGGTTATTGATCTGCTTTTCATTGGCCAGCCAGTGCGCACCTTCGCCACCATTGGCCATGGGGCAAAACTCCACATATACTGCGCCCGCGCTTATGTCAGCCTTTTTCACCAAATCGGCCATGTGTGTGCTCAGTTCTGAAAAGGCCTTGCGCTGGGCTTCCAGCGATCCCGCTTTCATCACGTTGGTGGCACTTTTAATGGCATCATCAGCATTCTCAACCTTACTTAGTGCGGCCACCAGTTCTGCAGCTTTAGCTTCTGCCTCACCTGCATCTGAGGCTACCAGTGCATCTTTGAGGGCTATGTACTTTACATATGCCTGCCCCAGGTTTTCATTTTCAAATTCCGGAGCCATCTCATTTCCATGTGCACCGTTCATCTGGTGTTTCGAATGGTCGTGTTGTGCAAAAGCCCCAAGGCTCAAAACCGCCAGGCTTAACATCATTACTACTTTTTTCATCTTTACTGATTATTCAAATTATCAAAATCGGACACTGTTTTAATACTTTGGGAATGGGTCCGTTTCATTCCGTTAATTTTATTTTATGCTATCTTCAACTTCTCCACATCCCAGCATAGCTTCACCGAAATAGGGGTTTTTAATTTCGCTTTCCAGGCTAAGCCAGTCGGCACCCTTGTTATTATCAGCCATGGGGCAAAACTGAACGTACAGGGTCTGGTCATAGGGTTTAAAAATCTTCGCAAGCATTTTCAGTTGTGAAGAGATCTCAATAAAGTGTTCTCTGACTTTTTTGATATCCTCTGTAGCCGAAGCTTTTCCTGCTGCCGATTCCAGGGCACTACTATGCTTCATCCATACATTGTGCGCCTCTCCAGTAAAGAGGGCCATATTTATTTTGCCCAGTTCCTGTTTTAGCTTTTTGGCATTAGCCTGTGCTTTGGAGGCATTGTCATTTACAAGGGCGTCCTTCATTTCCAGGTAAGCATCTATGACCGGTTTCAGGGCCTTTTTGGCTTTAGTACCTATGGTAATATCCTGCTTATGGGCGCTATGCCCGTCTTCTGAGCCGGCAGGGGCATTGCCCATACTGCCGTGGTTATGACCGGTCATGGCGGAGCCACCTTCCGGGTTCATCATGCTTGGCTTTCCGGCAAGTTGTGCTGCGGCATCAATGCTGAAGGTTCCACTTACAGCTATTTCTTCTCCGGGATCCAGGCCTTCTTTTACAATAAATCCTTCCCCCAATTCTGGCCCCAATACCACCTCGCGCATAATGAAGTTGACACCTTGGGCAGAGCTGCTTTTCATGTAAACTACAGAGCGTTCACCTGTCCACATTACTGCAGATTTTGGGATGACCAGGGCATCTTCATTATACTCCAGGCTGGCATCTACCACGCCACTCGCAAACATCTCAGGCTTTAGCTTATTATTGGCGTTTCGCATTTCCACTCTGGCCTTGGCCACCCTTGTTTTGGGATTTAATACCGGATCAAGAAATGTAATCTTACCGCTGAATTGCTCACCGGGGAGGGATTGTACTGTGAAGTTTACCCGGTCGCCCTCATCAATCCATGGAAGGTCAGATTCATACACATCAAAAAGCACCCATACCTTACTGAGATCGGCAATTTCATAAATAGGTTCGCCTTTTCGGATATAGTCACCCAGGTTCACTTTTTTGCTAATGACATAACCGGAAACATCAGCCACAATCGGGAAATTTTCAATCGTTTCATCAGCATTCAATATCCTCTCTATCTGGGATTCGGATAATTTCCAGTTGCGCAATTTTTCAATGGCCGAACGGTAGAGGGCCGGTTGGCTTTCCTTGATTTTGCGAGCTTCAAAAACTTCTTCCTGGGCGGTTACCAGGTCAGGGGAATAGATGTGTGCCAGTAACTGGCCTTTTTTTACAAACTCACCGGTGTAGTTCACATTTAGATTTTCGATACGACCGGGGATGTGGCTGGTCTGGGAAAAAACGAGCCGTTCGTCTTCCTGCACTTTCCCGTTGAGGCGAACTTTTTTCAGCGGCTCCATAGCACCTGCTGTAGCCGTACGTACGTTGGCCAATTGCATGGCTGTAGGCGACATGGATATGGCCATAGGATCCATCTCCGAACCGGCTTCATCCTCAAGCGGAATGAGATCCATGCCGCAGATGGGGCAATCACCGGGTTCACTTTGCCGGATCTGAGGGTGCATGGAGCAGGTCCAGACGGTTTCTTCCCCAGCGGCCATTTCGGTGTGTTCATGTACTTCTTCAGTGGGCGTATCCTTGCCAGGAAAAATCAGCCAGCCCGCCAGCATACCGACAACAAGTGTGGCGGCAAGGCTTATCCAGAATGTTTTTTTATTGATAGGCATTGTCTTAATTTTTAGAAGTGATGTAATTCAGTTTTGCTTCCGCTATTTTGTACTCGGAGAGGCTGGTAGCCTGCATCATTTGGTATTTCAGCAACTGTTGTTGCATGCGAAGCACTTCTTCAAAGTCATTTCCATTATTGGAGTAGGAAGTGAACAATAGGTTCAGTGCCTGGCCCGTTTCATCGATCTGTTCACGGTATAAATCGAGGTTCTGACGCTGCTTTTCCATCTCAAACCAGACCATCTCGTAAGCACTTCCCAGGTTGTTGACCATTTCCTGCCGCATATCCCTGTACGCTTCCTGCATGATTCGCGCTTCCTCTTTGGCTGCCTTGTACTTTCCCCTGAAAATGGGAAGACTCATGGTCAACATCGGCATCACTACATCCTGCCCATTGTCAGCAAGATCCATATCGGTGCGTTCACCTACCAATACATAATCGAGACCAAGGCCAAAACTGGGGAGGCCTTTGCGAATGGCCGATTTTTCCTGTTCCTTCATTGCTTCTTCCTTGAGGCTCAGCTCTTCAAGCAAGGGGTGGTTTATCAATAAACTGTCCCTGCGATAGCCATCTGGTAAAGGAGATACATTTATAGTATCCACAATGCTGACGGTTTCCGAAGCATCACGGTTCAACTGGTTGTTGAAACGGGTCAGCAGCGGTTGGCGCTTATCCTCCAGGATATCGATGTTAGTGCGGGCATCCTTAATCATGATATCTACCCGCAGCACATCTACCATACTGCTCTGGTTGTTTTCGTATTTGCTTTGGGCCAAAGTCATAAATGACTCCAGTATTTCAAGGTTTTCCCGCTGCAGGCGCAACTGCTCGTCTAATTCGTAGAGCGGATAGTAGGCATCTGCAACATGGTAATAGAGCTTGTTGCGGGCATCGATGAAACTCTGGTATTTGGCTTGTGCCATAAGGGCAGCGGCATTACCTTGTGCTTCAAGCGTACCGAACCACGGAAACATCTGGCTCAGCGAAAACTTAGCTTGCTGAGGTCCTACCCGTGTTTCTACCGGTGATATAAAATACCCGAAAGACAAAGTAGGGTCCGGCAGACTGCTCACCTGCGGGACCTTTTCAAGGGCAGCTTTGAACTCTTTGTACCTGCCCTGCAGGCCGGGGTTGTTCTCTGCCGCTATTTTCTGGTAATCCTCAAGGTCCTGGCCCCATGCCCAAAGTGGCAGGGCCATTACCAGGAGTATTATGACATTCTTTATCAGTTTCATAATTCTTTAGCTTTTTGCTTCTAATTTTTTCACCTTTCTTTCTTCCCGTATAGAGTAGAGCACCGGCACAATGAAAATGCTCACCAGGGCAAAGGCCATTCCACCAAATGTGGGTATTGCCATAGGGATCATGATGTCTGCCCCGCGTCCGGTAGAAGTCAATACCGGCAGCAGCGCGATCATGGTGGTGGAAACTGTCATTAGTGCCGGACGAATTCTCCGCAAACCGGCCTCTAAAACGGCCGCCCTTACCTCATCATGGCTTGTGGGTTTATTGCGCATAAAGCTCTGGTCGAGATAGGTGGCTATCAGTACGCCATCATCCGTGGCAATACCGAAGAGCGCGATAAAACCTACCCATACTGCCACACTCAGGTTAATGGTGTGCATCTGGAACAAATCCCTGAAGTTGGTATCAAACACACTGAAATCGGCAAACCATCCCTGCCCATAGAGCCATATCATGATAAAGCCACCACTGAAAGCCATGGCAATACCACTGAACACCATTAGGGAGGTAGTAACCGACTTGAACTGGAAATAAAGAATAAGGAAGACAATGACCAGCACCAGAGGAACAATGATAGAGAGCCTCTTCTCTGCCCGGACCTGGTTTTCGTAGCTGCCGGAAAATTTATAGCTGATACCGGCCGGCACTTCCAGGTTACCTGCATCGATTTCCGCTTGAATAGCCTCCTGGGCATCATTGACTACTTCTACTTCGGCAAACCCATCGCGCTTATCAAAAAGTACATAACCCACCAGGAAGGTTTCCTCACTTTTGATGGCCTGAGGCCCCCTTACGTATTCAATATCCACTACCTGGCCGATGGGTATTTGTGCACCAGTGGGAGTGGGTAGAAGAATATTGCTCAAGGCCTCAGGATCATCGCGTAATTCGCGTGGGTATCTTACTCTTACAGGGAAGCGTTCCCTGCCTTCCACGGTAGAAGTGATTTTCATACCACCAATCGCAGTCTCAATGGTTTGCTGAACATCTTCTACATTGAGGCCATAACGCGAAATTTCGTCACGGTCAATATTCAGGTGAACGTATGGTTTGCCCACAATACGATCCGCAAAAACGGCTTCTTTCTTCACAGAAGGCACGCCTTTTAATATTTCCTCAAGTTTCAACCCAAAGTTTTCGATAGTAGGCAGGTCAGGACCGTAAACCTTAATACCCATGGGGGCTCTCATGCCGGTTTGCAGCATCACCAACCGGGTTTCGATAGGTTGAAGCTTTGGAGCTGAGGTGACACCAGGTATCTTAGTCACCTTTACAATTTCGTCCCAGATGTCGTCAGGTGAATGAATGTGATCTCTCCAGTTTCTGAAGAATTGCCCACCATCATAAGGAATAAGCTGTTCCTTATTAACCCCCGCCTCAAGAGCCGCACTGTTGCTAAGCGTATCGCCTGAAGTAAGGATAAAACGGTCTTCATCATCTACTTTATAGCGTTGCCTGAAGCCCTTATCATTGACCATGTATTCAGGCTTATAATTAATGATGTTTTCATACATGGAAATAGGCGCGGGATCCAGCGCAGATTCTACACGGCCCAGCTTGCCAACGGTGAGGTCCACTTCTGGTATATTGGTAAGCAACATATCCAGTTGGCCCACTACCTTTTTATTGAACTCAATACCTGAATGAGGCATGGAGGTGGGCATCAACAGAAAACTGCCTTCATCAAGTGAGGGCATAAACTCCTTACCTACGCCAGGGAATGTGTGAGTTAATCCGCTCCAAACGCTCGTGGTACGGATGTCCACACCTACGGTGTCAAAACCTTTGGCTACAAAACCAAACACAGAATTGAAACCTATCCAGATCATTACCCCCAAGAGCATAAGTGCGGTGGGTATGGCAAGAAACTTCGCTTTGTTGTTGAGACACCACTTGAGAATGGATTCGTAATAGCGTTGCAAGAGGGAAAAGCCTCCAAGAATGATGCTCACCAATAAGCCAACGAAAACGAAATTGAGCAACAAGCTTTTCTGGGCTCCAAGAGGCAACCAGTACTTCCCAAGCAGCCAGGTGACGACCAGCACCACTACAATGACACTCATGTTCCTGGTAAACCAGTTTTGTTTGGAGCTGTAACGTTTTACAAACCATGCTGCTCCAAAAGCTATCAGGGCAATGCCTGCCCACAACACTTGAAAGATGGCCACTATCAGCCCTACAACTATAAGGCTTGCATTGAGTAGGCGGGCTGTTTTTTCACGCTTTACGCGTATTCCGAAAAACCAATGAGCCAATGCCGGGAGTATAAGCAGCGAAACTATGAGCGCTGCTATCAGCGCAAAAGTTTTGGTAAATGCCAGCGGCCCAAACAGTTTTCCCTCGGCAGCCTGCATGGTGAAAACAGGGATAAAGCTTACAATAGTGGTAGATACGGCAGTAACTATAGCCGTTGCCACTTCAGCACTACCACGATAAATGGTTTCAATCAACTTATCCCCGGGTGAGGCTTCATCAACGTGCTTGATGATGTTTTCCGAGAGTATGACCCCAAGATCTACCATTGTACCAATAGCAATGGCGATGCCGGAGAGCGCCACAATATTGGCATCTACACCAAAGTAGCGCATGGCTATAAATACCATGAGCACTGATATGGGCAATAAGCTGGATATAAGCAGAGAGGCCCTGAGGTTAAAGACGGAAACAATTACCACCAGAATAGTAATGAGCACCTCCAGTGAGAGGGCTTCCTCCAATGTTCCCAGGGTTTCATGGATCAGGGTGGAACGGTCGTAAAAAGGCACAATGGTTAATTGGCTTTCCACTCCACTGTCTAGAATTTTCTTGGGCAGACCGGGAGCAATCTCCTTGATTTTATCTTTCACATTGTTAATCACCTGCAAAGGATTGGAACCGTAACGGGCTACCACCACGCCACCCACCACTTCCGCTCCATCCTTATCGAGCATACCTCTTCTGGTGGCAGGGCCCAAGGTTACCACGCCAATATCTTTTATCCGGATTGGCACATTGTCCTCAACCGCTACCACGGCTTTTTCTATATCCTCCAGTTTCTTTATATAACCAAGGCCACGTACCAGATATTCCGCCTGGTTTATTTCAATGGTTTTAGCCCCTACATCTTTATTGGACTTACGGACGGCCTGCATGACCTTGTGCAAGGGAATATCATAAGCCTTGAGGGCATCGGGGTTCACATCAATCTGGTACTCCTGCACGTAGCCTCCTATAGAAGCTACTTCCGAGACACCACCAGTAGCGTTGAGGGCATATTTCACGTAAAAATCCTGCACCGTACGGATTTCATGTAAATCCCACCCTCCGGTGGGGTTGCCCTCTTTGTCCCGGCCTTCGAGCGTATACCAATACACCTGCCCAAGCGCTGTTGCATCAGGGCCCAGGGCTGGCTGAACACCTTCCGGGAGGAGATCGGTGGGTAAAGAGTTAAGTTTCTCTAAAATTCTGGAACGGCTCCAGTAAAACTCAATATCTTCTTCAAAAATGATGAAGATGCTGGAGAAACCAAAGATGGAGGAACTACGGATAGATTTTACCCCGGGAATACCCAGGAGGTAAGTGGTTAAGGGATAGGATATCTGATCTTCGATGTCCTGTGGTGAGCGGCCCGGCCACTCCGTATAAACGATTTGCTGGTTTTCGCCAATATCGGGAATGGCATCTACGGGCACCGGGTCGGAGGGCAATGCGCCTATTTGCCAGCCAAAGGGTGCGGTGACGATACCCCAGGTAATAAGCCCTATGAGGAGTAAAGAAGTAACTAACTTATTCTCCAGAAAATATCTGATGATTTTATTAAGCATAATGCAGTCAATGTTTTTGTTGAACAAAAAGGTGTTCGAGAGCCCAAACAGGCGCTTTTACCCGCAGCTCAAATTCTGAGGCAGGTGCCAATTGACATTATGCTTTCTAAATCAGGAAGGTCTGAAACAGAATCTGTACGTCCTGTTCCAGTATGGGAGGGGAATAGTTAAGATAGGAAGTGGATTTCTCTACAGGAGAAAAAATTTGATCTATAAATGTGTGAATGAAGGCAGCGAGAAATGTCTTATTTACCTGGGAAGCAGATTGCTTTGCATCAAACTCATCGTCCAGTTGCAACAACTCGTGTTGGTTTTCACAGCAGGGCTTAGGACGCAATTGTTCGTTCTCGTCATTTTCTGAGCACTTAGCCTTCACTTCAGCCATGCCACAATCCAGATGCTCAAATCCTAATGAGATGGTTCGCTCCACAGCCTCACCACCACAGAAGTGAGTGTTTGCAGCAATACCAATGTTGGAAGCCAACATAAGAATTGCGAGGATTATGGAGAATGCCTTTTTCATTTACGATGCAAAGGTAGCTAATTTAATTGGATAAATGCTAAAAAATGACTTTTGTCATGTTGTAATATGATCTCTTTCGGATATCAAATAGCACTTCTAACGGCAATTTGTATCGGTTATTGTCCTTCAGAGCTGTGTTACTTTCCCAGGGTTACAAAAACCACAAATTATTCTTCCCAAATGGTGGAATATCCTCGCTTTCAAAATGTGGGGCAATTTGCGCCACCATTTCCGGGTATTTGATTGTTACGGGAAGGTTTTGCTGACGTAGGGATTTCCAATACATCCGACTAAATTGGTATACCTGGTCGATCAACTCCTTCACCGTTTTTACATCCTTGACAAGTTCTGGATATGAGCATTGGATTTTGATTTTTACAGGAAAAGGGTAACCGTCAAAAATGTTTGGTTTGTAATCATTGTACCTGGTATTGTTGAAAAGCAGGTATTTGTTGTAGCCAATATTCATAATGGTACCGCTCATTGGCATGCACTCACTCCAGTCTGCATCGAAAGCTACAATTTCCTGCGATTCTGTTTTGTTAATGGTGACAATGAACACAGGGATATTCAGATCCAATTCTTTTAGTTCTTTTATAATAGGATTGAGTTCCCGCTGGCTCATGGTCTTATAGAAGTGAATGACCAATCGCTTTGGGTCTTGATTTAGTGTTGCAAACTCTTTTACTGATTCCGCAATGGAGCCCGCTAAGATGTCTATTTCATCCTTTTGAAAATACTCAAAGCGGTTAAAGCGCCCGTCATTGGTAAAGCTGAAGGAAGAGCCTATATATTTTACATTTTCCGCCTGGTGAAGGAAGGCTCCTATACCTACAATAAGTTCGTTCTTAATTGGCGTATCCAGCCGCCATGGAATACCATCGAGCTTTGCGAGCATGGCAATGGCGATATTAGGTAGGCTGTATACCCAATTTTTACCTTGCTCCAGCATTTTGGTTGGGTTTATGGCCTGAGAAGTAATGTCTCTCTTTAACAGGTTTTCTTTGACTTTATAGTACACTTCTCGCTTTTGAGGATCATTTGTGTACTTGTCAATAGGTGTGAGGTAAACAGCTATATAGGTTACTCCGGGCTTAAAATCCGAAGTAGCCAGTTTTTGCTCAATTTCGGGCAAGGGATTGTCTTCATTATCAAAAACGATACTCAGACCCGGTTGCACATTGAGAACGAGATCCACGTAGTCGTACAATCCTTTGAACCAACTAAAACCACCTTCAAATTGAGTTTTGAGTCTTTTAGCATTCTCGATGTCTTTCCTATGCATGATGAAAAACATAGTGGTATTGCCTAATTGACTTGGCTCGAAAGGAGGAGTGTCTTTCAACGCATATTTGGGAGCATCATTTACATGTTCATCTCCGAACTCCAATAGATTGCTGTCTGTGGTCGTTTGAAAGACTTTCGATTTAGGGACTTTAAAAAAACCTTGATCATCCAGCGGGATAATATTTCTGAATTTATCTGTAAGCAGAAAACGCTTGTAGAACTTGTGGATGTAGTTGAGGTACTTTTTGTACTTATTAGACGGTCGAGGTATTTCTACAGAGAGATTAAGCGCCCTTTCAATGTCTCTGTTCAGTATTGGATGGATATCATCATGGTGTACACGAATGGATTCATTAGAGATCAACGATTCCCATTTGTGAAGGTGGCCTTTGTAAGGTACCCAGTTAAAAGTGTCAGACCCTATGGCCTGGATTAGTTCAACCGTATTTTGCTTTAAAACTTTTGATTGGCCCTGGTACGAGAGGAGCAACTCAAAATGGTCAGTGACAGTTGCAAACTGTACCCTGATTGAGAACTTCATGTAGAGGTGAAACTGCTCCGTGTCTTGCTTTGGGGTGGGGACCCATACCTGGCACTCGTTGATGAATCCAATACGGGTAGGAAGATCCAGTTGGTTCTGAAAATAGTTTTCGATTAACCAGGTGAAGTATCTCTTTTGCAGGGAAATTGAGAGTTGAGATCTCCCTAATTTGAAATTTGCAAAGTCTTCTTGAGGATCGGTGAAGGAGGTGTATAAAAATTCTAAATCTGGATTTGTTTTCTGAAAGTGGTTAACCACTTCATCAGGTAACAGCTTGATGTGTGCCCTGTGGTACTCAGGATGTTCCTGATCTGTGAAATATAGTGTGAGCTCCTCAAAAGGTGGGTTAAAGGGAATTATATTGTAAAAGTAGTTTGGTTTAGCCATTGGATAAGAGTTTAATTATTATTCTATTTCATTGTATTCTGTTGTTAAAGGTTTAAGTAAGTTTTCATGCTCCACAACTAATCGGCATCTTTCCAGGTTTTATGTCGCCTATTACATTCCCGTTTTGGAAGCCCCAGTTTGGGATTTACTGTTTCACAAAGCTCTGTTAGTTTTTCAGAAGCCGTAATAGGTGAAATGGTTTGAGCTGCTACCATCTGGTCTAAAATCCAGAAATGTCCATGGACATCTACGTCTTTTGATTTGGCAAATTTTCGTAGCTCATTATCACTGGTGAGAAGTGTAGCCGAGATGGATTGGGCCTTGTAGAGTGCTGAACAGTCTTGCTCTGAGAGGCTTGGCTTTTGAATTCGAATGGCTATGATTTCTTCCAGTTCTTTTTCCGATACCTCGTGCAGCTGCAAGCTTCCGTCTTCTATATAAGGTGTAAGGGCTTCAGCCTGCACTTCAAATAATTCATCCAGAATGATAGATGTGGTGTGGAACTCCATCTGCAAGGCGAAGAAATGGGGTAGCAGTCTTAGCTCCACCAAATCAATTAACACATTGGCATCATTCACTACTACTCTCATACTGCCATAAAATCTTTTCGAAAGGCTGCCAACTTCTGGTTGGCCAGGTTAGCAGCCTTACTCATTGAAATGATCTCTTCAGATGCAGCACGATACAGTAGTTGAGTAAAACGGTCAGAACTTTCTCTGCCCCGATATTCTCCAAGACCTTCCTCTTTTCGGTTGCGGGCAATCCATTTGCAAAAGTTAATGTATGAATATGCAGTAATTACGCCTAAGTCTTTAGCCCTGGCCATAATAGCCTGAATCGATATACCATAAGTTTCTTTAATCGAAACAAGTTCAGCCACTGAAATACGGGAACGTTCTTCACCCATCTCCATTTTGAAGGTTTCTTCAGGCATCAACATTGCTCCGGCAAAACGGAAACAAAGTTTTTCGACTATTTTGTGTTCTATTGACTCATGGAAATTGAGCAGGAGGTGGCCTAATTCATGGAGCGCGGTAAGACGCTTTCGTACCATAGTATAGTTTTTGTTAATCACAACAATTGGAAACTTGGCATCTGCCCAGCCAGAGAACCCATCGAATTCCAATGGAGCTTCCAGTTCTACAACTTTGATTTCCTTGTCTTCCAGTAATTCAATTACATTGGGAAGCGCATTAATGCCCCATTTCCATTCATTCAGGAGAGTGTTTACGGCATGCTCTACATCTTGACCATTGTTGATAGTGTGATTGGCAATAGGATTCTTGAACTCGGATTTAATATTCAAAAACTGCTCTACTTCCAGATATCGTTCAATGGTATCAGATACCCGCTCTTTGATGCTTTTAAGTTCACGCTGGCGAAGCTTTTTCTTCTTGCGAAACTCAATATTTGAGATTTCAACGGTAAACGGACGAAAGAAATAATCGGTTTTCACCTCCAATGCTTTTGCAAGGGCGATGAGCACCTTTGAATCTGCCATCATTTCCCCTCTCTCATACTTTGAAATAGCATTTTTGGAGACGAGGCCATCCATTCTTTCTACAAGTTCATCTTGAGATAAACCGGCTAAAGCTCTGGCACTTTTAAGTCTTTTGGCGAAAATATCCTTCATGACAATTGGTTTACAACTATATGCAAATGTACTATTTTGTAAACCAAAATGCAAACTTGCTGTCCTTTGTTGCCAATAGCTAAACTGACTTCCAAAAAACCAAAGGAGGGTTAAGATTACCAGTGGGTTGTGGTTTCTTAGTTTTAATCTCAATGTACTCATGATTCCACTTTTTTATAATACCCAGTTTTCGGGCATGCCACATAGTCTGGCTGCAGCTTCTTGAGAAAGTAGTCCACTGATCTTGCGCTGAGTTTTAATTGCTTGCCCAGCTCCACAGCCTCAGCCCTTTTGAAGGAGGGAGGGAGACTTTCAAAAAGCTTCCGTTTGTTGTCCCCTCCACGGAAAGGCTCTGCGTCTTCCTGCTTGGGTAAGTTGTGAAACATTAATAGGCTGTGTTTCAGGTAGATATCTGAAAGCTGCAGAGCAG
The DNA here is from genome assembly GCA_937120475.1 of uncultured Cryomorphaceae bacterium. Taxonomy (GTDB): domain Bacteria; phylum Bacteroidota; class Bacteroidia; order Flavobacteriales; family Schleiferiaceae; genus CAKZNE01. Next base: position 41,756 of record CAKZJV010000008.1, read on the forward strand.
CTTGAAAATCATCGTCCAAGCAATCTTGCTTTACAGTTAGCTCCCCGTTCTCAAATTTGCGCAGAGCAGTAAAGATCATGGCTATGCGGTAGCAAATAAGTCCCAGCCTTTTGACTACGCTGGTAGCTTCATCACTGATGAAGTTATCCACTTCCTTAAGCCAAAGTCCGAAAGTCTTGTTGAGCTGGTCCCACTGTTGGCGGGTGAGCTGCACTTCGGTGTCAGAGCCTTGCAGGAATCGGTGCATATCATGCACGCGCTTAGAAAGTCTTTCAAACAGTTCCGTGAGATTCACCTGGCTGCCAAAAGGCGATACATCACGCCAAATCTGCTGCGTTTTGAAGGCATAGAAGATAAAGCGGCTGAAAAGGCCGTCTTCAGCGGAGTTGATAAGATTGGGCACTTGACTGGGTGTACCGGAAAGCGCAACTGAAAGTTGCGGAGCTTTTACCTCCACATATTCATTATTGGTCTTTCGGCTGCATGAGATTTTCTCGTGATGGAAAGCCTTGCGCAGCATATCCGAATATGAGCCCCATTCCTGTTTGAAGATGTTGCCCATAGTGTCAGCTTCTGTTTCGCATATGATACCTGAGCCACCATTTTCTTCCAGGTGCCAAAGAATTTTGGCGTTGCTGGTATTGGCAGGAATGTAGAGCACTTCATATTGAGGCTTCTCCGGTGGTTCGGTTGCGGGTTCGCCTTTCTTTCGGCTTTTCTGGTCCATCTTGTGATCTTCCAATTCCAGTTCGTAATCTTTCATGCGCTGTTCACTGGCCGTTTTCATGTGCTCATGAATGCGGTCGCCCAGGTTCTTTGCGGAAAGCAAAGAGCCTTTGCCGCTTGCGGCAGGTGCGATAACGAAAGAGAATAGGTTCGGATGAACCGTTCTCTGAGCGTAGATGCCTGTTACATTAGGCAGACAACCGCTAAGAATACAGAGCGCTCCAGTCAGAAATACATCCCGTTCCCGGGAGTCGGAAAAGCCGGAGGCTCCTTCCTGAAGGATTTCAGGCAAAGCCTGGTAGACTTCATCGGGAATAGTGGGTGATTGGAGAAGGTAATCTTCATCCTCCTGCTGTCGGGCGTGGTTTACACCATTTGAAGTGTTTGCAAACTTTGCAAACTCGTGGGAATGGTGGTTGTAAGCACTTTTCACAGCTGCTTCAATTTCCTTAAAGCCTAGGTCAAATCGGTTTCCGATCAGTTCCCGTGTTTCCATTTCTTCAATACCAGCACGGTTGCAATTGGAGGCCAACAGGTAAACGAAGTTGTTCCTGTTGCCTTCTGCATAGCTCATCTTCTGCTCGGTGAATTGGATGCAATTCTCAAAGGAAGTATTGACTTCTTCGGGTTGTTCCTGATGGTTTAGCGGAGTGGGCTGAGAGGGAATCGCAGGTTCTTCAACCTCAGCTCCCGGAATTTCAACATGAAACTTGTCGTGCTTCAGGTTGCGGTAACATTCAGGATCGGAGGAAAAGAAGCAAAGGCGCGGGATGTCTTTCCCGGAGGGATCCAGTTTTAGCTGGAGAGCCTCTTCATAATAGTTGGATACCTGCTCAAAGGCTTCTGCGTGGTGTTCCTGTTCGCTGTCCACTTCGATCAGGATTTTCAAGCCCTGGCCACTTGGGCTGCGGAAGCAGCAGAAAGTGTAAGACTCAGAGGAAGCTTTGTCAAAAGCTTCTGAGAGTTGCTGATCAGAAAGCTTATCGAGGTCGAGAATTATAAATTGGCTGTAGCGAAGCCGCTTGTCTGCTGCGCGGCCACCTTCAAAGGTTCCCGAAGGAGTGAATGCAGGAAGCTTTTTCTTTTGAAGGTTTGCGTTTTCCCGATCTCCGCTGTAAAGGAGCTTGCGGATTTCGTGGATTTGATCTTCGTAGACACCTTCCTGGATGTCTTTAGTGATCAGTGCAAGTGATTTATCCTCCACCTTTTGGGTGAAGTGCTTGAATATAGTTGATGTGGCCATGTCTCAAGATTTTGAAGTTGCGTTAATACCTGCTCTGGAAGGCTGTCGGTGTTCTTCCAGCATCTTCACAATGTCGCTCATGCGGTAGTAGATCTTGTTGCCAATCTGTGAGTAAGCAATGACACCATCGTTCCGCCAGGACTGAGCGGTGCGCTTACTGATGTACATGAGTTGCAGAAATTCCTGATTGTCGAGAAAGACATCATCAAGGTTTGTCTGCTTGGTGTGAAGGGCCGCCTCAATGTTTTTGAGGCGGTCCATGATTGCTTTAAAAGCTCTTTCACTTAATTCGATCTTTTTCATGGCTAACCCCTCCGTCCTTTGGTTACCAAATAGTCAGCGGCTCGCTTCTCGATGTCATCAGAAGGCTCTTGTCGATTACGCTGTAGCCATTCGTCAAGCTCACCTCGGTTGAAGTATATCTTCTTGCCATTAGGCTTGTAGAAGGGGATACTTCCAGAACTGGTGAGTTTGTATAAGTGCGAGTGCGATAGTTCAAGGTATCTTGCCGTCTCGCTGAAATTGAGCACGTTTTTTAGAATTACGTTTTGATCTAATACGTGCTCTTCTATGATCTTTAGTCTTTTTAAAATCTCTTCCATCGTTTTGTGGATTTTGAAAATTCGAAAAAGACTTTACCGGTAAAGCCACATTTGATTCCCAAATGCAGTGCTAAACTACGCTGGTAGTGAGGGCTATATGGGGTCTACAACAAGGTGTAGTGCAGAGTGTAGAGTGTAGTGCGCGGTAACGAAAAGCAAGAGCAAGGGAACATGTCTTGCAAATAAGAAATAAAAAGATAAAGAAAACGAGAGGCGTATAGTGTAGAGTACTACAGAAGCAAGGCGATTACCTGGTCTATACGATCCCCGGTTGAGGCCGGTCGTTTCAACACGCGAATGGATTTGGGGTCGAATTTAGAACCATCAAACTTTACAAAGGACTCGCAGGCCACCTTCCATTGCTTTTGTTTTAGATCACCTAAAAGCTCGTGCTTATTGTAGAGCTAGGAAATAAGGTAATAGAGTTCTGAGGCGTTGCCTGTCCAGGTGACTGGATCTGTAACTTTTTGTCCTGAGAAAAGCTTTCTGAATTGGTGGGCAGTAGTTTGCTCATCAATAAGCCCGTTCTTTCTCAGGCTATCACATAAATTTGTTAAGTTTTCAGGTTCCGTATCGAATCGCACATACCTGAAGCCTTCTACTGGTGCGTGTGGTTGCGGTTGAACTTCATATCGTCCATCAGATTTATCAGACTTGTCGAGCGTTGGGATAATTACAGGAGGATCTGGAGCTAATTCATAAAAAAAGGTCAGGTAAAGGTCTTCCAACTCTAAGGATTCTAATTTTCGGTGTTTTGGATAAGCTTCGCTGATTTCAAGGTAGGTTCTTATTAATTGGTGCTTGAGGTAATGGAAAATGTATGCTTCGTCTACATTGTCACCCTTTTGGACCTTGCTATTCTTGGGTTCAAGTAATTCAGCATTGAGTTCTCTTTTCTCTAAAAGTTTTTGGGTTGCGTTAAGGTAATCTTTAATAGTTCTGCTCAAGGCCGTATAAACGTGATACTTCTTCTGGTTTTCAGATTTACTTCCTGAGACAGAAGAATGAATGTCATTAAGGTAACGTGCTAGATCAGAGTCGATCAACTTCTTGTAGAATTTTCTCTTAAAGGAAAGGGGGTTGAGGAATTCTACATCAAAAAGCTCAAGTTGTTTAGGCTTGACTGTTTTTATCCCACTTAAAAGCTCTTTGAACCTGGTTTCGGAATAATCTACCATCATCCAGGGTCGGTACTTCCTATAGAGAAGTTGTTGTATTTGAGGGAGTTTTGAACTCATAGGTCAAGTTTAATTCTATTTGCGGCCTCCTGCTTTTTCTCGTCAATAATCTTAGCATAAATCTGAGTGGTTTTCAACTCACGGTGGCCGAGTAGTTTTGAAACGGTGTAAATATCAGTGCCTAATGAAAGCTGTAAAGTAGCGTAGGTGTGGCGGGCGCAATGGAAAGTGATGGTTTTGGAGATTCCTGCTTTCATCATCCATTGCTGCAATTTCAGGTTGTGCCAGGCACTGTACTGTAAGCCTCTGAACACGCGCTCTGTTGGTTCACCCTTTTCACCAAGGATATTTCGGGCTTGTTCCGAAATAGGCAGGGTTTCGGCTCCTTTGGTCTTCTTCTGGCGAAAACGGATATACCAGCCGTTTTTCTCGGAGTGCTGCACCTCAGACCAAATCAACTTATTAATATCCGACCAGCGGAGGCCGGTAAGCGCACTGAAAATAAAAGCGTCTTTGATAATGGGGATTTCGCATTCTGTATTTGCGGCCGCTTGCAATTCTTCCAGGGTAAGAAACTCCCGCTGGGGCTCCGCTTGTTTAAAGCCTGAGACCTGATCCGCAGGATTACGGGCAATGATTCCATCTTTGAAAGCTTGCTTTAAAGCGGCTCTTACTTTATTGAAATAGGAGTAGCAGGAATTTTGAGAAAGCTTTCGCTTGGCCGGGGTTTCTGCTTCGTGCTTCAGGTAGTCCTTGAAATCCTCTAACCACTGCTTGTCGATCTCTGAGAAAGTAACATCATGCTTTGCAAACTTTTTCAGGTGCTTCAATGAACTGTCCCAATTATCGTAATTGCCTTTGCTGTCCTTCCGCTTTTCCATCAGGTGCTCCATGTATTTGATAAAGCTTCCCTTGAGTTTGGAGCTGTCCTGCATACCATATACACCATTCTGCACTTCTAAATGACGCTTCGCGCGGATTGTCTCCGCAAGAGTGAGGGTATCTTTATTCTCCTTCTTCTGCTCCTTGGTGAGCTTGCCTTTCTCCGGCTCAGGATAGAGGTACAATTGCAAGTATTCATATGAGCGTTTGCCCTGGTGATAGTAATCAAGGTAAAGGCTGATTTTGTCTCCTTTCGTCCGTTGTCTTAATGTTACTTTCATAGCTGCTTATTTAAATAATTGGTTGATGGCTTCTCTTGAAATGATGGTGCGTCTTCCGATCTTGGCTGCCTTTAATTGGCCGTTGTCGATCATCCGGTAGATGGTCCAACGGCTGGCACCTAATAACATGCAAACATCTTTTACACTCAGGAAATCCTTATTGGAAACGATACCGGTAACAGGTGCTTTGTGTTGCTCCTGCTCAATGGCAGTTTGCAGCTTCTCTTCGCGCTTGCGCTTCTTGTAGTTCATCTTAGCGCAGCGGTCAGAGCAGAACTTTGTAACTGTTGTTTTGGCAACAAAGGTCTCACCGCAGTGGTGGCAAGTTTTCTTTATACGGATATTACTGCTCATGTTGCTTGATGTCGCTGGCTGTTGCCTGGAGTAGCTGCTTGTTGCTCTATGTAGCATGATTTCGCTACCCCTTTAAAATCTGTTGCCCAGAAACAAAGGCAACAATGATGGGCAACAACTGTACATCAAATATAAGCAAAAAAGAGGGGTTAGGCAACAAATATAAGAAGTCAATTGTTACTGAAACCCAGTAATAACAAGGGTGTGACAAACAAGGGAAAAGTAATTACTTTCCGATACAAAACTCCGAGAAAATAGTTCCGAGTAGGTCGTCCGTGGTGATTTCACCCGTAATGGCTCCTAAGGACTCCATGGCTCTGCGTAAATCAAAGGCCACCAAATCTGTTGAAAGTCCTGATTTCAATCCCGCGGAAGCGGTATTCAAATGCTCAATACAATCTTTCAAGGCTCGAACGTGGCGTTGGTTTGAAACAATCATGTCGCTTCCATCGGCGTGTAGAGAGGCCGCATAATCACCAAGTTCTTTTTCAAGTTCCTCCATCCCCTCACCGGTTTTTGCACTTATTGGCAGCAATCTTGAATCTATGGTATCTGAATGATGGGCATCTAATTTATTGGCCAGTTGAATGAGCTTGGCGTCGATGGCTAGTTCTTTACGAATGGCTGCCTCTGAAAAGGCTTCCACCCCCCTACTTAGGTCATGAACCCAAAGAACGATTCTGGCCTTACGAACCGAGTCAAGGCTTCTTTGAATTCCGAGCTTCTCAATCTCATCCGCAGTTTCACGGATTCCAGCAGTATCAATAAATCTAAATCGATGCCCGGCAATCACCATCTCATCTTCAATGGTGTCTCGGGTGGTTCCAGCAATCTCTGAAACAATGGCTCTGTTTTCTTTTAAAAGCCGATTCAGCAGAGTGCTTTTGCCCGCGTTTGGTGGTCCCACAATGGCCACTGGAATTCCGTTTTTAATGGCATTTCCCTGTCGGAAACTATCCACCAATTGGGTGCAGACCTGGATGATTTCATGAATTAGTTTTTGGAATTCCTCCCGATCGGCAAACTCAACATCTTCCTCTGCAAAATCCAATTCGAGTTCAAGCAAGGCTGCAAATTTGATGAGCCGCTTCTTAAGGTCGCCAATCATTTCTGAATAGCCCCCTTTGAGCTGATACATGGCCATTTTATGAGCGGCCGAAGATTGACTGGAAATTAAATCGGCTACAGCTTCTGCCTGGCTTAAATCCATTTGTCCATTCAAATATGCTCTCATGGTAAACTCACCAGGTTCTGCGGGCCGAGCCCCGTGCTGACCAAGAATCTCCATGGCTTTTGCTAGAATAAAGGCAGAACCATGGAAGGAGATTTCAACCACGTTTTCGCCCGTAAAAGATTTGGGCGCTTTGAACAAAGCAAGAATTACCTCATCCAAAATATTATCGCCTTCTAAAAAATGACCATAATGAAGAGAGTACCCTTTGGCTCCTTTTAAGGATTTAGAAAAACATTTTTGAGCAATTTCATGGCTTTGTTTCCCAGAGATTCGGATTACTCCAACGGCAGTATTTCCGTTTCCGGTTATGGGTGCGGCTATGGTATCATTCATGGGATCTTGCATGCGGCAAAGGTACATACTTGTTGTCGCAATCAGCCGTTTGTTTTGTAGATTGAAAGACCATAAGTAAAAGGATGAAAGAACTGGAATCAGAAAGACCTAAAAGAAAGCGAATACTGGTAATTGGGGGCGGGTTTGCCGGACTGGAATTCATCAAAGGTTTGAACCGCACCTCCATTGAAATCGTTCTAGTAGACCGAAATAATTTCCACACTTTTCAACCCCTACTTTACCAAGTGGCCTCGGGCTCATTAAGTCCAGATTCAATTGGATTTCCCTTTAGGAAGCGGATAGCCAAAATGCCCAATGTTCGATTCCTAAAGGCGGAGGTTAATAGAGTGAATCCGAATGAAAACCAAGTGGTAACTGATATTGGCAAAGTGGACTACGATTATTTGGTGCTGGCCCAAGGTTCGAAAACCAATTTTTTCGGAAACAAATCCCTAGCCCAAAGAGCCATGCAATTGAAAACCATTCCGCATGCCCTAGACATAAGGTCTGAATTCCTTCAAGAGTTTGAAAAGGCAGCTCGTTTGATTTCAACCCAAGAGAAATCCCATGCATTGAATTTTGTGGTGGTAGGTGGCGGACCAACTGGAGTTGAGGTTTCGGGAGCCTTGGCGGAAATAAAAAGACATATTCTGAGCAGGGACTACCCAGAGATTAATCCTGAATTGATGCAGATTTACTTGATTCAGGCAGATCCACAATTATTAACAGGGTTTTCAGAAAAATCATCGGCGAAAGCCAAGGCTTATTTAGAGTCAATGGGCGTGAAGGTTTTTTTAAACACCCCTGTAAAAACTTATGAAGGCAAAGAGCTTGGATTTGGAGATGGAGAAAGCATCCAAACCGAAACCGTGATTTGGTCGGCTGGGGTATCTGGAAATCAAATTGAGGGTTTCAAAGAGGAAGCTTGGGAAAGAGGGCGGTTTTTGGTGGATGCCTACCACGAGTCAATTGAATACAAGGGAGTATTTGCATTGGGAGACATCGCTTTGATGAAAACCAAGGAGAACCCAAAGGGGCATCCCATGGTTGCTCCTCCTGCCATTCAACAGGCCGAGAACCTGGTTTATAATTTTAAGCATCCAAATAAAAAAAGAGAATTCAGGTATAAAGACAAGGGTTCAATGGCTACCATAGGAAGAAAAAAAGCTGTGGTTGACATGGGGAGGATTCATGTTTCTGGGTCCTTGGCTTGGTGGATTTGGATGGTGGTTCATTTACTTTCATTGATTGGATTTAGGAATAAACTGGCCGTAGTTTTCAATTGGGCCTTAAAATATTTCAGTTGGAAAAACACGATTCGCCTTATTATTCGCCCCTATCAGCGCGCAAATGGAAGGGATTAGATTTTTTCTTTGTGCCCTAAACTCAAAGGGCTATTTTTGCCACTCAAAATCAAGCAAACATGTCGGTTCTAGTTAACAAAGACTCAAAAATTATTGTTCAAGGTTTCACCGGAAAGGAGGGAACCTTCCACGCATCTCAAATGATTGAATACGGAACCCAGGTTGTGGGTGGGGTTACTCCTGGAAAAGGAGGAAGCTCTCACCTAGACCGTCCGGTGTTCAATACAGTTGCAGATGCTGTAAAGGAAACAGGAGCAGATACCTCCATTATATTCGTGCCCCCAGCCTTTGCTGCGGATGCAATTTTGGAAGCTGCAGATGCCGGCATCAAGGTGATTGTATGCATTACCGAAGGAATTCCGGTTAAGGATATGGTTTCGGTAAAGGCTTATTTAGATACTCGCGAGGCGATTTTAATCGGACCAAATTGCCCGGGTGTTATTACGGCTGACGAAGCGAAAGTGGGCATTATGCCAGGATTTGTTTTCAAGAAAGGAAACATCGGAATCGTTTCTAAGTCGGGTACCCTAACCTACGAAGCCGCTGACCAGATTGTAAAAGCAGGTTTAGGCATTACCACGGCCATTGGAATCGGAGGAGACCCAATCATTGGCACGGTAACTCAGGAAGCTGTTGAAATGTTGATGAACGATCCTGAAACGGAAGGCATCATCATGATTGGTGAAATTGGAGGGGATCTTGAGCCACGTGCTGCACGTTGGATCAAAGAGCACGGAACCAAGCCAGTGGTAGGTTTCATTGCTGGAGAAACCGCTCCTAAAGGCCGTACAATGGGCCATGCCGGTGCAATTGTAAGTGGTGAAGGTGAATCTGCAGAAGCCAAAAAAGCAATCCTTCGCGAATGTGGAGTACATGTGGTTGATAGTCCGGCTCATATCGGACCAAAAATGGCCGAACTAATGGGTGTAACGGCCTAGTCTTCTGCTTAAAATATTGAATATTTAGAATCCCTGCCTTGGCGGGGATTTTTTATATTGCGAAACTCACGTTTAAAAACTAATGAAATGAACACGAAACTAGCAATTGGCATATTCGGGATGGCATTGATTGCCCTAACGAGCTGCGACAAAGACGGTAAATCAGGAGAAATGTCTGCCTCAAGAAACGGTGAAGAATGGCAAACCGAATCTAGAGAAGGCGAAATGGAGAAGGAAGACAATTTGGTAAATGAAGGCAAAATGCTTGAAATTACCGGAACTTCTAGCGATGGATCAAGCTTAACCATCCAGGCCTGGGATCCCCTTTCGGCCCTTAATGGAGACTGCATTACCCTTGGGTCTGTAAATGTATCTGCCCTTTCCCAAACCGGTCTTACCACCAATGGGTATTGCACCTATGTAAACAGTCAGAACGAGGTTTACACCAGTATTGACGGGGGTGAAATTGATTTTGATGAATGCGTTTCTGATGAATTAAGCATTTCAGGCTCATTTAATTGCACCCTGGTAAACCCAAATAACAACGACACCGTTGTTTTCACAAATGGCCGCTTTGAAGCGATTACCTATGTGATTTTATAAAATACTTTTCAATCATAAAAAACGCCGGTGGAAGCATTCCTACCGGCGTTTTTTTTTTACGATAGTTTTAGATTACCTAGTCTCATTATAAACCTCAAGGGCTTCGAGATCCATTAACATCCAGCCATTTTTCATTTTCCGATTCCAGCCTCCAATAAATTCACCGATGGCATAGGATCCGGATCCCACTCCCGTAGCCAAGAGTGACCAGAAAAAGGTTTTGGAAGGTTCGCCAAATCCAGAGTAGTGTTGGACCAAAGCTACCTCTAAACCAATAAACCCTCCTATTCCAACCATCCAACCTAAGGTTTTAAAGGCTGGGTCAATAATGTTGGGGGGGCCTTGTATATTCCTTGAAAATTTGTGGATGGAAATTAGGGGAATGCTAATCTCAGAAAACCCTGAGGTCAAGATTAAATCTTCCCCATCAATTCGAGCGGTTTGCCCTTTGATCTTATTTTTATAAGACCAGACAATTACATGGGTTCCGGGTTCAAAATAGACCTCTCTTCCATCTACATTTTTAAGGATGATGGTTTCTGATGGGCCCTGGGCAAATCCGGGCATTGCCAAGCTCAAGAAGAGTAAAGATAATAGGGTTACCCTCCAGCTTTCCTGTAGTTTTACCACGTGGTTCATGATAATAAAATTAAGTTAAACAAGGGTTTGGTTCCCGTAAAGGGATGCATAAAAATAAAAAAAGCCTTAGAAATTCAAATTTCTAAGGCTTTTTAATGGATTATGATTTAGACTTTATAAAGTCTTTTTCACTTCTACTTCTTCGTATCCTTCAATGATGTCTCCTACTTTAATGTCGTTAAAGTTGGCAATGTTCAGACCACATTCATAGCCTTTTTGCACCTCTTTCACATCGTCTTTGAAACGTTTCAGAGAACCAAGTTCGCCGGTATAAACCACAATACCATCGCGAATTACGCGCACGCTGGTATTTCGGGTGATTTTTCCGTCAAGAACCATACAACCTGCAATGGTTCCTACTTTAGAGATTTTGAAGGTCTCACGCACTTCAATATTACCTACAATTTCTTCCTTAACATCTGGCGAAAGCATGCCTTCCATGGCGTCTCTTACCTCGTTAATGGCATCGTAGATGATTGAGTAAAGGCGGATATCCACTTCTTCTTTTTCAGCAAGCTTACGGGCTCCACCAGAAGGTCTAACCTGGAATCCGATTACAACTGCATCAGAAGCTGAGGCAAGCAAGATGTCTGATTCGGTTACTTGACCTACGGCTTTGTGAATGATGTTCACTTGAATTTCCTCGGTCGATAATTTTTGAAGCGAATCGGCAAGAGCCTCAATGGAACCATCCACATCCCCTTTCAGTACGATGTTCAACTCTTGGAAATCTCCGATGGCCAAACGACGTCCAATTTCGTCAAGGGTAATATGTTTCTGAGTACGCACACTTTGTTCACGCTGAAGTTGAGCTCTTTTGGTAGCAATATTCTTTGCCTCCCGCTCGTCTTCCATAACATTGAACTTATCACCTGCCGCTGGTGCTCCGTCAAGACCCAGTACAATAACTGGGGTTGCAGGACCGGCTTCTTCCACTCTATTGCCCCTTTCATCTTGGAGGGCTTTAACCTTACCACTGTATTGACCGGCAAGCACGTAATCTCCAATTTTGAGGGTACCATTTTGAACCAGCATGGTGGCTACGTAACCCCGCCCTTTATCAAGAGACGCTTCAATTACGGTACCAGATGCTGGACGTTTGGCATTGGCTTTCAATTCAAGAAGTTCAGACTCAAGCAGAACCTTCTCTAAAAGATCGTCAACCCCTTCACCTTTTTTAGCTGAAACTTCCTGGCTCTGGAATTTACCTCCCCAGTCTTCAACTAGAAGGTTCATTCCGGCAAGGCTTTCTTTAACCTTTTCAGGGTTGGCTCCGGGCTTATCAATTTTGTTGATGGCAAAAATCATGGGCACTCCAGCCGCCTGGGCGTGGGAAATTGCCTCTTTGGTTTGTGGCATCACATCGTCATCAGCTGCAATTACAATGATTGCAACATCGGTAACTTGGGCACCCCTTGCTCTCATTGCGGTAAAGGCTTCGTGACCAGGAGTATCGATAAATGCGATTCGTTTTCCGTTTGAAATGGTAACCGAGTAGGCACCAATATGCTGGGTAATTCCTCCGGCTTCACCGGCAATTACATTGGCCTTACGGATGTAGTCAAGAAGGGATGTTTTACCGTGGTCAACGTGACCCATTACGGTAACAATCGGGGCTCTAGAAGTTGCGTTTTCATCATCTTCAGGAGCTTCTTCAATGGCATCTTGAACTTCAGCGGATACGAAATCTACCTCATACCCGAATTCTTCGGCTACGATGGTAAGGGTTTCTGCATCCAGGCGTTGGTTCATGGTTACCATGATTCCAAGGCTCATACAAGATGAGATAACTTGGGTGGTAGACACATTCATCATGGTGGCCAGTTCAGAAACGGTTACAAACTCAGTTACCTGAATTGTTTTGTTTTCTTCTTCTTGGCGCATTTGTTCCATTGCCTCTTGCTCACGGCGTTCTTCACGCTTGGCCCGACGCATTTTGGAACCTTTTGATTTTTTAGAACCCCCAGTAAGTTTCTCTAGGGTTTCGCGAACCTGCTTTTGGATTTGCTCCTCAGTAAGTTCGGCACGTTCTTGTTTTTTCTTCCTAGGAGCGTTGTTTCCGCCTTTCTTGGGCTTATTGTCGCCTCCTGGGTTTATACGTTTTCTCTTACGTTTGTTTTTATCCCCTTTCGGGTCAACGGAAGATGCAACCTTTTTCTTTTTCTTGTCGAATTGACTAAGGTCGATTTTTTCACCGGTGGATTTAATCCCACGAAGTTCAACCCGTTTTGCACGGATTACTCCATCTGGTTTCTTTTCGGCCTCTTTCTCTTCAGCTTTTGGCTCCTCTTTAGCCTCTTCTTTAGCCTTGGCTTTGGGCTCTTCCTTGGTTTTGGAATCTTCCTTTACCTTGGACTCATCTTTGGCCTCTGGCTTATCTTTGGCCTTTGGCTCATCTTTGGCTTTGGCAGGAGCTTCTTTCTTTTCAGGGCCAGGTTTTTCTTCCTTAGCCTTGGCTTTTTTAGCTTCTGTTTCTGCAGAGTCTTTAGCCTCTTTAGCTTCAGCTTCTTTCTTAGACTTGGCCTCCTCTTCAGATTTCTCTTTGGCTTTGGCTTCCTCTTTAGCTTCTTCTTCGGCTTTTTTCTTGGCGCCTTCCTCTTCAGCCTTCTTTTTAGCTTCTGCCTCGGCCGTTTTCTTAGCCTGAGCATCTTCCTCCGCCTTCTTCTTGGCAGCTTCTTCCTCCTCAGCCTTTTTCTTGGCAGCTTCTTCCTCTTCCGCCTTTTTCTTGGCTGCGGCTACTTTCCCGTCAAGGTCAATTTTGCCAACGGATTTCACCCCTTGAACTTCTGCCTTAGCCTTGATGATTTCTTCAGGCTTATCTTTATCCTGCTCAGCACGCAGGGCTTCCTTTTCCGCTTGTTTAGCCCGACTCACTTCTTCAGACTTATTCTTCACCTTTTGATCGGCTTGGAATTCATCAACAAGGAGGTTGTACACGTCAGACTCAATTTTGGTATTGGGACGTGCAACAATGTCGATGCCTTTTGACGACAAGAAGTCTCCAATGCGGTCAATACCCACATTCAACTCTCTTGCCACCTTACTTAAACGCATGGTTTTAGCTTCTGCCATACAGAACAATCAATTTTTAAATTTGCTCATATTTTAAGCCTTGAGCGGGGGCTATAATTACTCTTCTAATTCAGCACGAAGGATGTTTTTAAGAGCCTGAATGGTTTCTTCTTCCAGATCCGTTCTCTTCAACAAGTCTTCGTTGGTCAGCTCTAAAACTGACCGGGCCGTATCACAGCCAATTTCTTTCAGGGCATCAATTACCCAGTCTTCAATTTCATCGGTGAATTCTGTCAATTCAACATCCTCCTCCTCTTCAATATCACGGTAAACATCTATTTCGTAGCCGGTTAATTGACCAGCCAAGCGAATATTATGTCCGCCTTTTCCAATTGCCAAAGACACTTGGTCGGGCTTAAGATACACATCTACTTTATTCTCTTCATCTTTTATTTCGATGGAGGTGAGCTTAGCCGGAGCCAAGGCACGTTGGATAAAGAGCTGTGTATTGTTTGTAAAGTTAATTACATCTATGTTTTCGTTTCCGAGTTCACGAACGATTCCGTGAATTCTAGAACCTTTCATTCCGACACAGGCCCCAACTGGGTCAATGCGGTCATCATAAGATTCAACGGCCACTTTTGCTTTTTCACCAGGGATACGAACCACTCTACGAACCAAGATCAAACCGTCAAAAACCTCTGGAATTTCTTGTTCAAAAAGTTTCGCCAAGAATTCAGGGGCGGTACGGCTTAAGATGATCAAAGGCTTGGATCCGCGGTATTCAACCTTGTGGATTACCGCCCGAATGGTATCACCTTTCCTAAAGAAGTCAGCCGGAATTTGTTGATCTTTAGGCAAAACCAATTCATTCTGGTCATCATCTAAAATAATCACCTCTCTGTGACGAATGTGGTGGATTTCACCGGTAATGATTTCCCCTTCAAGGTCTTTGTACTTCTTGAACAGGTTACCACTATCGTGTTCTTGAATGCGGGCAATAAGGTTTTGGCGTAGCGATAAGATACCTCTCCTTCCAAAATCTTCAAGCTTCACTTCTTCAGACACCTCTTCACCAACCTCAAAATCAGGCTCAATCTTAATGGCCTGAGAGTATTCAATCTCAGAATTGGGGTCTTCAACTTCACCATCAGCAACCACCTCCCGGTTTCTCCAAATCTCAAGATCTCCTTTGTCCGGATTCACGATGATGTCAAAATTATCATCCGATCCGTACTTCTTTTTAAGCATATTACGAAAAACGTCTTCAAGGATGGCCATAAGGGTCACCCGATCAATGTTTTTATCGTCTTTAAACTCTCCAAAAGATTCAATCAATGCGATCTTTTCCATGATGCATTCTTAAAAGGTTATAACCACTTTGGTTTCTACTATTTCCTCAAACGGAATCTCTTCCGAATGTTCTACTGTATGTTTGCCCTTACCAATGGGTTTGGGTTCACGACTTTTCCAACTAAGGCTTACGCCCGATTCAGATACCTCCTCAAGCTTTGCCGTAATGGTACGTCCATCTTGAGTTTTCACCTCCACCTTACGACCAATATTCTTGATGTATTGCTTTGGTAAAACCAAGGGTTGATCTAGCCCTGGAGAAGCCACCTTCACCGAAAAATCTTCCTCTTCACGATCAAAAGATGATTCAATAAAACGATTTACCTTCACCAAATCCTCCACTTTCACCCCTTGAACGGAGTCAATAATTACGTGAATGGAATTGTCTTCCTCCAAAGAGTAATCCACCATGAAAAGCTCCGTGCCTTGCATGGAATCCTGTATTACAGCCTCAAGTTTTTCTTTCCCAATCATCATTCATCGGTACGAAAAGAGGGGACAGTGGCCCCCTCTTTTACTCCTTTTGCGTAAATCGGGTGCAAATATACACAAATACTATGGTCTTAACAAGCAAGTTCCTACCTTCGAAAAATGGGATGGTTTGATTCTAAGCCGGTTTGGAGAGAGGTTGAGGAGCCAGGTCTATTGCCTAGGTTAAGAAAGGACCAATGGGTGGAGGTTAAGGTTCAGGGAAAGACCCTATTAATGGTTGAGGTTCAAGGGGAGGTCCTGGCCTTTGAATCAAGATGTCCGCACGAAGGTTATCCCTTGAAAAATGCGAAACTTGAAAAGGGAACCCTAACCTGCCCTATGCATGGTTATTGTTACTCCATAAAAACGGGAGCTTTGATTCAACCTGAAACGGGAAACAAACTGATAACTTTCCCGGTTAAAGTAGAGGATGGAACCTGTTTCATTAAAATTTAACTTGGGTCATTACTCGCTTGAATGTACTATCTTTAACCTTGTTAAGTAAATCTTAACCGAGGAATATAAACCGTTAACTACCTTCAAATTATTGCTTAGTTTAGTACAACTCTAGCTTAGTGGCTGGAAATGCAGCTCTGGGTGTATGCAGAATTTGAAGACGGCACGATAGTCAACGGTCTTGGGCAGTACGTAGTGCAAAGCAATCTTAACAGGGTAGCTGTGTTTTTTACCGGAAACCTCAAGCCATATGACCCAAATTCTGTTGTATATAGAATAACCGTTTACAAGAAACTCTGATAATATGTACAGACTTTTATTTTTTATGCTGCTTGTCTCTACTTTGTTAAAGGCCCAAACCTTAGATTGGACCTTGACTTTTCCTTACCCCGGGAATTTTCCTAATACTCATTATTCTTTCGTAGATGACGCAGGCAGCTTAAAATTAAGTCTACATGAATCTGGATACTTTGGCTACGCTGTGTTTGCAGAGATAGACCCCCTGGGGAATTTATGCCTGGATTCCATGAAGCGAGATTCAGGAGAATTCAACATTGTAAACCCGCATCTTCGTTATATCGGCGACACAAGCTATTTGCTATTTCATAACCTGGATACCCTGGCAAATTATATTAGCTCCAGCCTTCTAAGGGTAAATAGAAATTGCTCAACAGACACGCTAAACTATCCCTTTGATTGCCGGTATGCTTGCGCTTATAATAACCCAACTGTTTCATGCCTTTGCAACGACTCTATTTATTTATATGACAGAAGTTCGTTCCAGGAATCCCTTAGAGTAAAGATTAAAACAGATACTGGAAGGGTTTACGTTAATTCAAAATTTTTTGAATCTAGCAGCTATATCTTTATGATTAGAGATGTTTATCAAGAAAACAAATCACAGGTGGCGGTGATAGATAAACAATCAAGTCAATTGATCCTTGACAGCATTTTTCAGGGCATTTCAGATTCAAAAGACCACAATATTCTGAATGGGAGTATTTATTTTATCGCAAATGAAAACTTATTCAAGGTAAGTTCAAATGGATTGCTTGATCAATTAAATAAGGTAAATGCTCAAAACAATTTAAAAGAGCTGAAGATCCATGGCAATTATTTATATACGATAAGCGATACATTAATTCGGGCCTTTACCAAAAGGGCCCTTTTAGAAAAGAGAGACTCAAATGGCCAAGTACTTCATGCCTTCTTTCCTGATACCAATGCGAGGTTTGCGGGTGGACTTCACATAAGTGCTAATGGGCAGATTGCTTATGGGTATGAAGACGTAAATTTAATTAAGTATCTCGCTTTTAGCAATATAGATAAATTTCCTTTTGAACGGGTTCAAGTACCTTCAATTGACTTTTTTTACGACCAGAACTTTGGGTATTATTCATTTGGTTTTCGAAATGATAGCGTCGAGATTAGGCACTTTACCCCAAATCTTTCCATTATTGAAGAGCCTTCCACCAATCCTACCTTAATGGTTTACCCCAATCCGACTTCAAATTTCCTTTTTATTCAAGATGCAGAACCAGGGCAGGCCTATCAAATTGCCGACGTGCTCGGCAGGATATATCAACAAGGGAACTATCAAGAAACCATTGATGTTTCTGATTTACCCGCGGGTTTATACCTTGTTCAAATGGGCGAGCATAGTTGGAAGTTTTTGAAAAAGTAGATCGTTTCTTCAATGCTAGGGCGTACCCTTAAAATTTAACCAGGGCTAGTTTACCATTCCTTCCGCCAAGGGCAATGGTATGATTTGAAAGTTTGGTAGCGGTAAAAAACCCATCGCTTGAAATCATTTTCCAGGTCTTGCCACCGTCATTACTCAAGTCAACCCCCGTTCTTCCTGCCGCCAGGTATTGGTTACTCTGAATATGAACCACCACTGAGCGATAACCAAAGGGTGGTGTTTTTGGTGTTTTCCAGGTCAACCCCCCGTCTTCAGAATAAGCAGCATTCCCATCCCTATTAAGGCTGTCTAGATAAGAACCGCCTACTACAACCAAGTGGTTATCATGAGTTGCTAAAGAAAAGGCTCCAGCTCCTGGCCCTTTGGCCAAGGGTAACTCGACCTCAAACCCTTGATATGGACGAATAAACCTAGCGCCTGATTCTCCTCCAGTTACAAAGCCGAAGCCATCTCCCAACCACTGTATTCCGCTCCCGGAGGCTGCGAACCCGGCCTCTTCATCTCTGGGCACCAAAACCTTCGACCTATAAAAGCTCCATTTCTCACCATCTTCTGACACCAGGCAAGCCAAATTTCCTTCGTAGGGATCACCAAAAGCCATTCCCTCACCGGAGGGAGAAAAGGCCATACCATCCATGAAAATGTTTTTATTTTTCAAATTGAACCTCGGCTCCCATGATTTACCGCAATCAGAAGACTCGAAAATCAATGCCGGGTTCCCTGCAGAGAGTATGAAAAAGCTACCATTTTCACGAAGTTCAATGTCACGAAAATCAATGGAGTCTGCCCCGGGTACTTTGATACCCTCCCAAGATTCCCCTCCGTCTTTGGAAACAACCACAGTTCCGTGGGTGCCTGAGAAGGCAATCAAATCACCTTTTCCGGCTGCTCCACGAAGGTGTTGCTTGGTAGGACGATCTAAATAATTAAGGGTGGGACCGGGATTTGAGCAGGCTACAAGTGCCAAAACACAAGCAAGATGGAGGAAAGTTTTCATTAGGTGAAAATAAAGATTGACTTTCATGTAACAAAAAAGGCCCTCCGAATGGGAAGACCTTTTTTAAAAACTTGCTTACTCAGACTTAGAATCCTGAGGCGATTTCATTGTATCGTTTGTTGAATTCTTCACGAAGCTCTTCATCACCATACTGTCCGGCCATCCGAATCATGGCCGAGTAAATTGAGCTTGCCTGTTGAAGTTGTTGACGAACGGTTTCAGCTCTTGGCCCTTTAAATTGACCGAAATAGATCATTTCTTGGGCTTGGGTTTCCGCCAATGACCGAGCAAACTTTCTGGCTTTTTCTGTGGCGCCAATTCTGAAATAGCCTTCTACCAGTGACATTGAGAAATAGCTCAATTCAAATTTCTCTGGAGGGGTCACCTCAAAACCGCGATCTAAAACTGCTTCGGCCATATCATTCTTTCCTTCCGCAATTAAAGCCTCTGCCAAGCGGGCATAATTGTTTCGAATTGAAAAGATCATTCGGCGGTTGGTTTCATCCATGTAAATGCCCTCTTTCTCAAGGTTGCCCCAAGAAAACTCATTCATTAGGTGGTCATACATTACATCGGTATTCACCTCTCCAAAACCAGAAGATTGTGGATTCACTTTATAGGGAACCAGTTTATAAGCCATTCCTTCCTGAGCAAAATAGTCTGTAAGATACATGTATGCACTGCGGCTATTTCCTACTGTAATTGAGAAGTAAATGGGTCGCTCCCAATTGTTATTGGCAATCAGATCAAGAATCATGATTTCCTTTTTCACCAATTGATTCTTATTGATGTTCCAATCTAAATAAGGAAGGATGCGTGCACTATCTTCAAGGGCAACGGTTCCATTGGCCAGCACCTTTTCTTTATCCACAGGAATCCGAACCTTTTTGGTAGGATACACATTCAGTGGGTCTCCAAAAGACATTTGTGACTTGGTTTTGGGGTCATCGCTGGCAATAAACCTCATCAGGTCTGAAGCCGCCCAACGGCGATTGGACACACCCATTTCTTTGAAAAGGATAATATCACGGGTCCCTTGCTTATACTGATCTCTTTCTAGTGAGAACGGAACAGGAGGTGAATCATAAGCCGCCCGTTTCATTTGATCAATGTACCAGTCAGTATTCAGAAGGGAAAGGTTTACAATTCGCACATCTGTACGGTAGCCTTCAACTTCTTGTACATACCAAAGCGGGAAGGTATCGTTGTCTCCATTTGTGAATAGGATGGCTCCTTTTTCACAAGAGTCAAGATAATTTTTAGCGATTTCACGCGCGGTATACCGATCCGAACGATCGTGATCATCCCAGTTTTCTTTGGCCATGATGCCCGGTACTAAAAGGGTACACACCGCGGTGGTTCCAATGGCTGCAACCTTGGCAGGAGCCTTGGTTCTAAGCCAATCATAAATGGCAAAAACTCCAAGGCCAATCCAGATGGCAAAGGCATAGAATGAACCTACATAGGCGTAATCTCGCTCACGTGGCTGGAGTGGGTATTGATTTAGATAGAATACAATGGCCAAACCAGTCATTAGGAATAAAAGCATGACAACGTAAAAGCTCTTAGCGTCTTTTTTGTAGTGGAAAAGAAGTCCGACCACCCCTAAAATAAAAGGCAGGAGGTAATACTTATTCCGAGCGGGATTGTCACTCAAATGGTCAGGCAAATTGCTTTGAGGCCCCAGGCGCATGCTATCTATGAACTTGATGCCTGAAATCCAGTTTCCGTTTACAGGGTTACCATGCCCTTGAATATCGTTTTGTCTTCCTGAGAAGTTCCACATGAAGTATCTGAAGTACATCCAGCCAATTTGATAGTTGACCATGTACTTGATGTTATCCGCAAGAGTTGGATAGGCCTTTGGGTTACGGAAATCCCATTTCACCTGTCCTTGCCTGTTTCGAACAACGTTTCCTTGTGCGTCGTAGACCGGATTATAGAAGTCGGATAAGTCTTTTCCAATGTGTTGTACGTATTCACGCACGTGTTTTTCCTCTTGGCTCCACATCCGCGAAAGCAAAGTTCTTCCTTGAGAATCAAAATTACGAACGGAGCTTTTCCGATCATCCGAAATCACATAACGACCTTTTTCTTCATCGCGAACGTAAACCGGATTTCCATCAGAATAAGGCTCACGGCGGTCAAGGGGTGTATTGAAATTTTGTCCGTTAACCAGAGGCCAATCTCCGTATTGCTCACGGTTGAGGTAAGCCAGGAGGCCCACGGCATCTTCCGGATTGTTTTCATCAATGGTAGGATTGGCGTTTGAACGAATGATCAATACCCCAAAGGTTGAGAAACCGATGATGAAGAAGGTTAGGGAAAGTAAAGCTGTATTTAGCAATGGTTTTTGCTTCTTCCGAGTGTATCGAATGCCAAAAACAATTCCTGAAATCAGGAGTAGGAAGAAAATCACAGTACCTGTGTCAAAGGGCATTCCAACAGAGTTCACAAAGAACAATTCAAATTTCCCGGCTAAGCTAACCACCCCTGGAACGATGAATTTAAACACCAAGCCGAGCAGGATGATGCCAGTAATGTTGGCGATGATGAAGCCTTTTTTGGTGAAAGGGTACTTTTTTAGGTAATAAATCATGGCTACTGCCGGAAGGGTAAGCATGCTCAACATGTGAACCCCTACGGAAAGTCCAACCAAGAAGAAAATCAAAACGATCCAGCGATCGGCACCGGGCTTATCGGCTTCTCTTTCCCATTTAAGGATGGCCCAAAAGGTAATGGCGGTAAACATGGAAGACATGGCGTACACCTCACCTTCAACGGCTGAGAACCAGAAAGAATCTGAAAAGGTATAGGCCAAAGCACCTACAATACCAGCGCCAAAAATGGCATACATGGCACTTTGAGATACTTCACCTGCACGCTGGGCAAGTTTCCTTCCGAATGCCGTGATGGTCCAGAAAAGGAATAAAATGGTAAAGGAGGAACAGAAGGCAGACATAATGTTCACCCACTTTGCCACAGCTTCAACCTCACCTAAGGCTAGGTTGCTAAATAGGTTGGCTATAAGCAAGAAGAGCGGCGCCCCAGGGGGGTGACCCACCTCTAATTTATAAGCCGTAGCAATGTACTCCCCACAGTCCCAGAAACTTGTGGTTGGCTCAATGGTTAAACAATAAACCAAGGATGCGATGGCGAAAACCACCCATCCGATGATCAAATTTAGTTTTGTGTATTGATTGTCCATAATACGCGGATTAGCTGGGCGAAAATATCAAATTATTGGAAGGCATAAATTTTATTTCATCTTAACTTGAAAAGAAAGATTTTATTTTGGTGGAATTAAAAAAGAATTATCTTTGCCACCCCAAAATTCGATGCCCGATCGTCTAATTGGCAGGACAGCTGGTTTTGGTCCAGTCAGTCTAGGTTCGAGTCCTAGTCGGGCAACAGAAAAACCCCTTAAAGCATTCGTTTTGAGGGGTTTTTTACGTTTATAACCTATGGCTTCGAAGGGATTTTGAACAAAAACTCCTGGGTATTAACCTTCGGATCTCTTCTTTTTCCGGTTTCGATCCCAAAGATCTAGACCAGCCATACTCAAGCCCGCCAAAGAGTTGAACCCAACCTGTTTTAGCAGCCTCACCCAGTCAAAACTCTGGATATCAATGGGCAAGTTTGCCAAAACCCCGTTGAAAAGGGTTAGAAAAAAGGAGAAGATAAAAGCAATGGCAATAAAGCGCTTCATGGGGCGTGTTTTAGGGAATTGGGAATAGGGAATGGGGAATAGGGAATGGGGAATAGGGAATGGGGAATAGGGAATGGGGAATTGGGAATGACTTAATAATTGCCGGTCTCTGGGTTGAGTTCTTCCTGTGAAACGGTACGGCGAGTCATATTCGCCGGTGCTGGCGTCGTATTCGTAGAGGTTTTTGCCTTTTGTTTGGTCTTGATGTATTAGCCTAAGTTTCACAGGTTAAAATTAGTGTTTTGAAAAATCTTTGGACGCCGGAATACCTAACTTTTATTGGTTTGATGTAGATTCTACATAACTTCAGTCTAGGTGCAAGCGCCAGTACCCTATAAAATCCAAAGAGTGGTATGGCGGATGGGCTATAAATTTAAACGGGGTTTTTCAGAATTCAAGTTCACCCAATAGGCACTCCTTTGTCCATTCGTTGTTGTCGCTCTAACTATCACCAAGCTAAACAACCTGAGAATCACTTCAATTTGATCTACTTCATTGAAATGTACCAGTTGAAAAAATAGCTTTATTTGATTTGAACTCTTTAAGTCAAAAAAGCCTGAAATATCATCCTCATGAAATGTTCCATTTATGTAAATTACTCTTTTCTGATCAGCACTATAGGCAACCAGCCCTTTAAGTGACGGAATGGTTCCATGGCTAGATATAGTCATTTGCCTTTGCCCATTACAGGTTTTCTTCCAATCAGTGTTCTCGAAGAAATACAGGTCGAATCCTGGACTAGGAAACTCTAAACCCTTTGGCTTATACCAGTTAAGAACTAGTTTGCAGTCCTCAACACTAGATTCTAAAACGTCGAAGTTGGCCTTACCGGAATTTTGAATGCAGTACTTGTGAAAAGCTAATCTTACGGAATCTTTGATATTATAAATGGGGTGAATTTGACAAAACGCTTGATTGCACCAGAAAAAAAGAATGTATAAAAATATCCTCATTTTGATTTGTTGTAAAGGTCTTCAGCTCTTTTTTCAAGCAAATCTGCCATTTTTCCACTAGGGTTAAAAACATCATGCCCCTTACCGTTTTCATGGTTTGCGTTTCCAATAACACTCCATTTCCAAGCAGAATATGGGTTAATCGCAGCATGTAAAAAGTGTCCTAATTCGTGCGAAACTGCCTTCACCAAAGAAAAAGGGTTTTGAAAAAGGGTTTCATCAATTAAGACGGACCCACCTTCAAAGGTTACCCCCAAATAATCGCTTACTTTATCATCTCCAACATAATTTATATTATCGTTGTAGCTCTGCTTATTTGGGTCTATTGCGAATTGAGCTAAACCCGTAGGTTCTCCGTCCAATTTAAATTTGTATAATACTTGTACATCTTCCTCTGAAACACCTTCTTGAAACCTTAGCTGAATATTAGATTCACCATTTTTTCCACTAGCACTCAAATTTTCCGAAAAGGATATAGTGATTTTACTTTCTAAGGAATTTAAAAATTTAAATTCTTCAGGATTAGCCTTTTTAAACATATGTAGAGAGTAGGCAATAGCAAACCACTTTATGCTCATAAAGGTCTCTCCATTTTCAATCTCCCTCCCATCCGGATCTACCAGCATAATAGGGTTATTACCAGTAAACACATAAGGCGAAAGACTTGGGTATTTATGCGCCAGCGGATCAACAGAAAGCCAAACAGAAATCTTCGGGTCGTAGTACCTAGCTCCGTAATAGTAGTTGCCTGTCTCAGGGTCTAATTCTTTCCCATTGAAGCGGTAAGGGGAGTTGTAGTCGCCGGTGTTTGATTGCCAGTCATA
>CAKZJV010000009.1 GCA_937120475.1 uncultured Cryomorphaceae bacterium
GCGTCATACACGGCATGCATCATGTGGGGCTGGCCATCGGCTCCTCCGTTCAGGGCTAAGTCGGGTAAGGGGCCCCGGACTAACCAATTGTTGGCTCCGGCTGCTCCGTTGGTGAAGCAGCGAAAGCCGGTGGCTCCTGCGTCTCCGAAAATGTAATACAGGGTGGTGCTGGGGGTGGTTACGCCACTGGTGTAAAAGGCGAGGGTGAAACTGCCGTTGATGGTGGTGTTCCAACCGGTGTTAATTACATTACCGGTGGAGCTGGCTCCGTTGCCGCCTAAGGCGGTGGTGTTCTGAAAACCTCCGGAGGGGACTCCGAGTCCACTGGGGACGGTTACCGGATTGGTCCCTACGGGATTGGTCGCCAGATTGTCCACCGTCACTCCGTTGTCAAAGTTGTAATAGATCAGCTCAGGGGTTTGACTGAACCCCCACGTGCTTATCATTACCAAACTAAGTAGTAGTAACTTCTTCATTCTTACGATTTATAGGATTATTAAATTCATGATAGTAATTTTCAATAATAATAAATAATGCATTTACATCAAAGCAAAAACAGACCTACCCTCATACCAGCCCTTGGAAGACCCTGAAAATGACTACTAAACAAAAGATTTACAGAGCGATAGAGATTGCTCTCCGTAAAATCAGAAAGCTTCACCGAAGGTGAAGTAATAATTGGCCGAGCCATAAGGCGATAAGCCTACGTCCAGCCTGAGGTTTACCTTCTCCCTCCGGCTAATTCGAAAACGTAGTCCTCCTCCGTAGGTATGTTTGGTATAATCCAACTGAAGGGTATTGAAATCGTAAAAAGTATTACCTACCGAATAAAATAAGGCCATACCAAAACGCTTGTAAAAGTTCCACCGGTACTCACCTTGTAATATAAGGCAGTTATTTTCGCGGTAGCGACCCTCATAAAGACCTCTTAGTCTTTTATTGCCCCCCAAAAGAGCCATTTGATAAAAGGGTACGTTTCCAATATTGGATTCCCCATAAAAATTAAAAGCCAACACCTGCCGTTCGTTCAAGCCGTAGTAGCGGGAAACATCCAAGGACATTTTTATAAATGAGAAATCACTGCCGAAAAAACGGGTATGGGGCAACACCACTCCTTCCAGATACATTCCTTTAGAAGGGTAAAATTGATCGTTCCTGGAATCGTGATTGACAACCAGTCCTATACCGCCTGCCGCACCTCCCCTACTCCCGGGAATATCCCCATCCACCAAAAGGCCATTGCTATCTACCTCGGTTATATTAAAATCATCATACCAAAAACGGCCTCCCAGGTAGGTGTCCGGGAAAAACTCATAGAGAAAGCTATTGCGAATTCGGGGGAAGGTAACATCGTACACCTCTTCATTGCTATTGGGGGTACCTCCTCCCAAACCATAGAAGAAATAGACGTATTTATAATACCCCAATTCGCCATAGGTGAGGTAACGGCTTTGATTCCAGAAAAAACGGTAGGGGAAATACAGCAGCACCTGATCCATTAAGGTATAAGAAGCCCCTACCTGGAACTGGCTGGGACGGCTATCGGGCCTTTCACTCCTGAACCGGAAGGTGACAATTCCACCCACTCCAAAACCCAGGCTGGTTTCCGGCAGGTAATAAGCCACCGGTAAAATGGAGTAATTGAGTTTATAGGGATCGATAGAGTCTTTAGGCAGGGTATCGTTTTGAGCTGTAAGCCGAACAAAGCTTGTAAGGATCAGCATAAACATCGGATACCGGGTGTAGCGCATGCTCAAATATAAATATACACCCCGCACAAAAAAGCCCCACCGCACGGTGAGGCTTTGGGTGATCCCGGCAGGATTACTCCGTGATCCTTTAAACACTCTTATTAAACGCCACCCCAAAGCCTCTTTCGCTACGCTCAAGGGAAATTTTATTTCCGCAAACACCGAAGCTAGCTTCGTTTTGCTGCAATAAAAAAGCCCCACCGTAAGGTGAGGCTTTGGGTGAACTGGACAGAACAAAATTCAAACCTTTTTGAAGAAGATTTAAAGGATATCTTAAGACTATACGAGTTGTTAAAGACAGCTTAACCGTTCTTGTTTTGAAAGTCAAATGCAAATCTTGCCAACAAGGACTGATTCCACAAAAATTTAAGCATATATTTTTTCGGATTAAAATAAAAATATTACTCTGAAAATACGCTGTTTGAATTGGCTATTTGAGCAATGTATTAAAGTATCTGATTTACATTTATTGAGCGCTAACTTATTAGTAATCAATAGGTATTTATAGAGTCCGGTATGCTGCTAAAGTGTACCGGACTTTTCTTTTTGAGAAAACAGTGTCGATGAAAGGCTTAAACTGCATTTTATAAAACCTCGTGTATCAAAGTATCTGATGGATTGTAAACACTGTTCAAAACCCTGTTGTAAATGTGGTAAACAAAGAAACGGCAAGCAAAAATACCGTTGTAAAAACTGCTTCAAATATCAGCAGGCCAGTTATCAGAACCAAGCTTACGACATTGACATCAACAGTCAAATCACCTCAATGGCCAAAGAAGGAGTGAGTATCCGATCTATTGGCAGGCTCTTGAGCATTTCAAAAAACACGGTATTGAGACGTATCAGGCTTATTGTGGCCTCCATAAAGAAACCAGAGATTAAACTGGGCAGCATTTATGAACTTGATGAAATGTGGACATTCAGCCAATCCAAGAATAACCAGCAATGGATCAGTTATATCTATGACAGGTCAACCAAGACGGTTGTCGATTTCGTGGTCGGGCGCAGAAGCAGAGAACTTTCAAGACCAATAGTTTCAGAAGTATTCAGGATCGCCCAGAACTAATTGCTACAGACGGGCCATCTGTATATAAAAGTCATCCCCTCACAACTTCACATTGTCAGTGCCTATACCCCCCAAAAAACCTGAATTAATAACACACTTGAAACGGCTTTCCAGAAAGACCCTATGTTTCTCCAAAAGTGAAGAAATACTAAAAGCGGTGCTCAGGATTTATTTTTGGTCGTTTTTCATAAAAATAGAAAGGCTGGCTCAAGTATCGACCGAATAATCAAATTGTCATGCAATATAGAGACTGGTATCAGCTCAATAAGGCTAAGGAAAAGTCCCAATAGAAAGGCAAAAAAAAAAACTTTGGTACACTTTCTCATTTTAATCAGGGTAAAATTGAGGAATGCATTCCCATATAGAATTAACAAATCTGCCTTTATCCAAAAGAAATATACCAGCGGTAAACCGTCAAGCCAAAACAGCACAAAGCACCGTGAACCAGTCTCCCGGTTTTACCCTGGTTTATTGCTTGAATTTCACCCTTGGCTGTACACACCCACGCCCCTTGCTTGACATTTTTATACCCACCGCTGTGTGCAGCACCGCCTATTTTAGCACGATAGACCCCTTGGGCGCACGCACCCATGCTATAGGACGGCTGTACGCACCCACGCCCCTTGGTTGACCTTTTTATACCCATGGCTGTGTGCAGCACCGCCCATTTTAGCACGGTAGATCCTTTGGGTGCACACACCCATGCTATAGGACGGCTGTACACACCCACGCCCCTTGATTGACCTTTTTATGCCCACGGCTGTGTGCAGCACCGCCCATTTTAGCGTGCTGCCCCCCTTTGGGCGTACGCACCCATGCTATAGCATGGGTGTACAGACCCACGCCCTTTGATGAAAGCCTTGCTTCCACCCACGGTTGTGTACGGCCCTACTTTAACACGTACGGAAAGCAGTTTTTTTTAGTGCCAGAGGACACAGTTCTTCCAGAATTTATGAAAGGGTGCTGTACTAAAGCCAGAAATAACAAAAGCACTATCGGCTCTCCTGACCCCCTGACGAGCTTGCCCCCTATGCACTCAGGTTGTTCCGGGGTACAAAATCTTACCAAGTTCTACCGCCTACGTACCTGTAATTTAGGCCATGCAATCAGGTTTTATGTGGCTGACCACCCAAAAAAGAACTGAAAGTACAAAGGCTGAAATCTAGGTTGTATGAAACTAACCTTACACCACAACAGCACTCAAAAAGGCATCAAACTGCCCCTCGGCCCAACTCTTAAAAAAGAGGAAGCCGCTACGCTGGCCGCTTTGGGGTTCAGGCAGAACGTCATCGAAGGCTGAGTGGACTAAGAGAGCCTGGTATATGAGCTGATAAGGTTGGTAGGTGATAACTCAACAATTGTTATGATAAGTAGGAACATTATTGTGATTCTATTAGTAGCTCTTACAAATTTTCACACTTAAAAAAAAGGGCGTTTCACTAAAGAATTAGGGCGGTTAACTAAATAAACCGCCTATTCACTATGCAGGTATACTAGTTAAGCGTAAGGGAGTTGTACTTTCAAGGGTTAAAAATCTCTCTCATGAACAAACAACTATCCTTCATTTTAATCAGTTTACTAGTACCCTTTTTCTCCAATGGGCAAATTGACTGCGGCTGGACCGACAGTACCGAAACGGAATCATCATCTTCATACTTGCCAGAATCTGTTTCTGATTGCGTGAACCCCAACGACAGTAAAGGCATAGCTTATATTCCAGCGGCCAATGATACCCTGGCCGTGTTAAACATCATGGCCATCATTGTGCAGGATACCGCAGGCAACTCTTTGTTTTATGACGACCATTTTAAAGATTCCTCCTTCATCCACAACATGGTGCACGATGTGAGTGTGGCGAGCTATGGAAATGTGCCCGCCCCCAATATTCCAAACCCCTTTCCCACCGTAAATATGTCCGATACGCGAATCCGGTTTAATTTTACGGGACTCGAATACGTGAAAAAAAGCAAGACCCACAATAATGTACGATCAGAATTGGACATTATTGCCAACCTGCCCGCTTCCCGCACGGACAGTACCATGATATTGGTCTACTCACACCACGAAATTTCAGAATCGGCCGATGTAGGCAGGCGTGGAGAAGCCGGGGCATACACTGTTATTTTCTGGGACCATGACACAAACTGGCATGCCGGATTGATGGCGCACGAGCTGGGCCATTGCCTGGGTTTGAGGCACACTTTTTATGTGAACCCCTGGGTAAACGGTGATGGGTTAAGCGACACCCCGCTGGATGCTTATGTGACCTCCGCAAATGGTTGTGCACCATTGCCCCAGGGCTGTGGATGCCCTCCTTCAACCCCTTATCCCGGTAATATATGTCCTGAAAATTATATGGGGTACAACTCCCGTAAGTACTGGTCCCCTATACAGGCCGGGGTCATGCGCAGAACGGCCATACTGGAACGCAAAAAAGCCCTTCAGTACCAGGTGACGCCCCCTGTCCAGGTAGGTATTCCCGCACAAGGCTGGCTGGATATTGTAAACCATGAAGTATGGACCAGCAGCCGCACCCTGCAAACCAATGTACGGGTAAAAAGCGGAGCCTCCCTTACCATTAGCGGCAGCGTGGGGATGCCCGTGGAAGGTGTTATTGAAGGAGAGGCCGGGGCGGAGCTTATTCTGGACTGCGGCTACCTTTACGGGGAAGGAGGGTTTTGGACGGGCATACGGTTACTGGGCGATAATACCCTGGAACAAAGCCCGCAGAACCAGGGCAAGCTCACTATGGACAATTCATTGATATCCACGGCCACCGATGCCGTTTTCAACGGTACTTTACACAATTGTGCGGTAAGCCCGTCCGGAGGCATTATAGAGGTCAGTAATTCTACCTTTTACAACAACCTGCGCGATGTGGCCCTGGTGAAATACGACCGGGGAACGGGCACCGGGCATTGGCTGGCCGATTGGGTGGACTATAAAGCCACCTTTACCAATACCGTGTTTGAAAAGCAAGGTGATTTTAATCCAGACAGCCTTTACCGTGGAGCCGCTGTTTCCCTTTGGGGCGTACACGGAGTAGTGTTTGACCAGTGCTCCTTTATAATGGAAGCTGGCTTAAGGGGGCAGACCCATATGCCCGGTGATGCCATTTATATGCTGGACGCTACCGCGTCAATTACCTCCGGAGAGATCAGGTATTTCACCTACGGCATACGTTCTTATACCACCAAACCGGTTTTCAGGGGTAGCCAGGTACACCAAATGCGCATGGCCAACAACCGCTATGGTGTACTGTTTAGCGGGGGGCACCGCCACAGTATCCTGGACAACCGGTTTTGGGTACCCAAAGATATTCCCGCAACATTGGGCAATGGCGCCTATGATTTACCCTATGGCATATATATGAACCATGCCGGAATGTTCCGCATAGAAGAAAACCGCATCCTGGCCTCTACCGCCAGCCCGGATCATTACTCCACCGCCCCCACCGCCACACACATAGCCCTGGGCATTAATGAAAACGGAGACTTTAGTGATTTGGTGTACAACAACTCCTTCAACAACGGGCAAAACGCCATACAGGCCAGCGGGCAAAACCGGGATGGCACCGGACTGAATGGTTTACAATGCCGCTGCAATGTAATAGCTGCCAAAACCGGTATTTACGTGCGGGGTACGCTCAATAACAGCCTGGATGGGGTGCGATTGAATCAGGGAAATGGGGTGTTAAACCCAGAACAAGAGGATATGGCCGGCAACCTGTTTGCGAATACCCCGGGCAAGGTATGGGCCTTTCTCAATGAATACACCCCCAACATCAACTACCATCACCACGATAAAGCCACGAATGCGCTGGTAGAGCCTGCACCCCGCCAGGGTGTGCTTACTTTTGGTTATCAGGGATTAAACTATAACGGAATGTCCTGCCCTACCAAACTGATGGTGTTACCGGAAGGCGATACCCTGATGGAAACCGACTACCCCTTTGCTGTAGCGGAAATTGATTTTGCGGACTACAGCGGCAAGAGTGATTCATTGCGCACCCTGCTGGACAACCTGGTGGATGGCGGCAATACCTGGCAGTTGCAGGCCGAGATCTATTTTACGCCCCAACATGAGTACTATGAGCTGTACCTGGACATGATGAACGAAGCCCCTTACCTGAGCCGGAGTGTACTCTCGGACCTGATTGCCCTGGATGGCTTTGACGATATGATGCTGCGCAACGTGCTGGTGGCACACCCCCAATCGGCCAAAGATGCCGCCCTGATGGATCAGCTGGCCACCGATCACCCCGCTATGCCGCAGTATATGGTAGATGATATTATGGCCGGGCAGGATCAGTTTGGCACCAAAGAAGTAATGGAAGGCACGTTAAGTGCCTACCGCCAAAACCAGTTCAGCGCGGCCCACCGTTTGTTGGATATTTATACTGGCGACCCGGCTTACAGCGAAGAGGCGTTGACCGCAGTGCGCAGCATTTTTGATGCCATGCCCTTTGCCGGTTTTCAGTATATGCGCGTGCAGATGGAGCTGGAGTTGGGAAATATAAGCCTGGCGCAAACCGTGCTGGACAACATCCCCAATATAGTAGTCATGAACGATGATGAAAGCGCCCGGCACAACCAAGTGGTGGGGTATTTTGATATACAAATGGATATGGCCGAAAACGGATTGCAATGGTGCGATGTGGATGAAACGGTACTGACCGGCCTGCAAGGCATGAGTGGCGCAAACCATGCAGCCGGAGCCTGGGCCCGGGCTGCCTTGACCCTGCGGGAACAAACGGTGAGTTACCGTGAGCCTTTATACCTGCCCGGGACCGATCAGGGCAAACGCAGCAGCGAGCATCAATACCCACAAGTGGAACGGCCTGCCACCCGCATCTACCCCAACCCTACGCGGGGGATTGTCACGGTTGATCTGGGCGAAATCCCGCTGGACAAGGGCCTGACCCTTACCGTACACGACCTGAACGGTAAAGCCGTTAAAACCCTGAATCTTAAAGGACAAAGCACGGTGATTGACTTGCGAAACTTGCCAGCCGGGGTATATGTGCTGTCCGTCCGTGCCGATGCAAATCGTATCTTTGAAGATAAACTCGTACTTTTTGATTAACAAGATATGGTATAATATACATTGCCTAAAGCTTTTGCTGCTTACCGCAGGAGCTTTGGGTTTTTGTGTCTCTGTTTCTGCGCAGGGTGGTTTTTCCAAGCTTTATATCGAAGGCTCAGGCACCGCAAATATCCTGTATGATCATCCCCATATTATAACCGCAGCCCAAACTTCCGATACAAATGGTGTTCGCGGCATACTCTTTATGAAATTAGATGCTTATGGAGATACGTTATTGACCCAAACCTTTTTTGATGTTAGTTTAGATACCTATCCAGGTTTACAGAATAGCCTGATCAAAATGGGGGTTAACGAATATATCCTGGTAGGCCGACAAGCTCCCAGAGCTTATATCATGCGGCTGGATTCTAATTTCAATGTGCTGGACACCGTTTTTTTTCAAATGGGTAATGAATGGACCTGGGCTATTAGCATAACAGAGGCAGCCAATCAAGATTTGTTGGTAACAGGTACAGTATATTGGTTGGAAAACGGTGGAGCATTTGAACGGAAAGGCTTTTTAGCCGCCCGTTTTGATGCGCAGCTCAATTTGAAATGGATCAAGCGTTTTCATGCCCCTTCGGTAAACGGTAAAACCGTGGAGCAGCAGGCCCATAATATTATGGAAGACTACCAAGGCAATATCTGGATGGGAGGTTACCGGCAAGCCATTGGAGGGGATAATTCTTCTGACATTTTAGTTATTGCTATGGATAGCTTAGGGAATAAATTCCTTGAGCAAACCTATGGTGATACTACGCTGGATGAGGGTATTGCTACGGTCATTGAGACAGCAGACTCGAATTATCTGGTGGCAGGGGGAATAGGCGTGAGTCCGGTAACTATAGGGGGCGTAGAAAATTCCTATATCAAGCCCCGTGTTTTTAAAATGGATATCAATGGAACTATACTTTGGGACAGAATCTACGGCCCGGCTAAAGCGCTAAACTACCCGGTCAGTATTGACCGAAGTGGTAAAGATTATATTATTTCCGGGCAATACGAAAGTTGGCCATTGGACAGCTTAAATAACCGGGAAGGTGCTTACCGCTCTTATGCTTTAAAGATCAGGGCCAATGGCGATAGTGTGTGGTATCGTGAATACGCACCCGGACCCTTGTTCTGGGACTACAATCGTTTTTTTGATATGGCAACTACACTTGACGGTGGTCTGGTAGCCGGAGGACATTTTCAAAGTCAGACCAGCCCACTTACTGGTCAGCCCGGCAGCCATGTATGGATCGTGCGTACCGATAGTATGGGTTGCGTGGTGCAGGGGTGTCAATACATTTCAACGGAGGAAGCCGTTGAGGTTGCAGGAATAACGGTCTACCCCAACCCGGTTCAGACCTATTTTAAGGTACAAGGTATACCGGGTGTTACCACCACTGTAAAAATATATGATGTGAACGGGCACGAAGTATTGTACCTG
The DNA here is from genome assembly GCA_937120475.1 of uncultured Cryomorphaceae bacterium. Classification (GTDB taxonomy): domain Bacteria; phylum Bacteroidota; class Bacteroidia; order Flavobacteriales; family Schleiferiaceae; genus CAKZNE01. The sequence goes on from CAKZJV010000009.1 coordinate 9,335, forward strand.
CCAGAGGTACAAAATCAACAAGCGGTTCCCTTAAACAACCTCCCAAAAGGCTTGTATTTGGTGCAGGTGCTGCAAAAAGAGCAGGTAGTACACAGCCAAAAGCTCATGGTGCAACCCTAAACAAGAAACCCCTGCTTGCGGCAGGTTTCTTTAATGATAAGCTCATACACTTTGACTAATTCAATACCGCATATTCATAAGTACCTGAAGCTCCTGTGTATCCTGATCGGAGCTTTAGGTACTTCATGGAGTAGCTCTGCGCAGGGTGGTTTTTCCAAGCTTTATATCGAAGGCTCAGGTACTGCAAATATCCTGTATGATCATCCCCATATTATAACCGCAGCCCAAACTTCGGATACAAATGGTGTTCGCGGCATACTCTTTATGAAATTAGATGCTTATGGAGATACGCTATTCACAAAAGCACTCTTTAACGATAGCTTGGATATGCATCCGGGTTTCCAAAATGCCCTGATCAAATCTTCAGATGACCGCTATATTTTAGCGGGATACCGATTACCAGAGTCTTATATCATGAGACTGGATTCCAACTTCAATGTACTGGACACTACTTTTTTTCAGATGGATGGAGAATGGACAGCAGCCTTAAGTGTAACGGAATCCGCTAATCGGGATTTTTTAATAACGGGTACCTCCTATTGGCTGGACACCATCAGGCAGGAAAGTAGAAAAGGCTTTTTAGCCGCCCGTTTTGATGCGCAGTTGAACCTGAAATGGATCAAACGTTTTCACACCCCCTCGGTAAATGGGAAAACCGTGGAGCAGCAGGCGTATCACATAAAGGAGGATTGGTTTGGAGATATTCTGCTTTCAGGCTACAGACAAGCCATTGGTGAAGACAACTCATTAGACGGATTGATCCTGAAGTTGAATACTTCGGGCGATTTGATTTGGGAAAAGCTTATTGGAGGTTCCACTTATGATGATGATATCATAAATATTGGATTTACTCCAGACTCCATGTATTTTATCAGCACCAGCAAAGGTGTCAATTTGTTTACTATAAGCCCATCTGAAGTAAGTTCTAGAAAGGTAAACCGGTTTTTACTGCTAGATACGGCTGGTTCGATTCTACAAGACAAACAATACAATCACTTGAAACCTTCTTCAGTAACAACTGATCTATTCAAGGTTCAGGATGGGTTGATTACTGTGGGCTCTTATATTGATTGGGACACCGATTGGCAGACCAGAAATGCTTTATTCCGTTCGTTTGTTTTTAAAACAGATTTTAAAGGTGATAGTATTTGGTATAGAGAGTATGTAGCCGGAACTTTCCAATCGGATTGGAATATCCTGTATGACTTAGCTGCTACCCCTGACGGTGGTCTGGTAGCCGGAGGACATTTTCAAAGTCAGACCAGCCCACTTACTGGTCAGCCCGGCAGCCATGTATGGATCGTGCGTACCGATAGTATGGGTTGCGTGGTGCAGGGGTGTCAATACATTTCAACGGAGGAAGCCGTTGAGGTTGCAGGAATAACGGTCTACCCCAACCCGGTTCAGACCTATTTTAAGGTACAAGGTATACCGGGTGTTACCACCACTGTAAAAATATATGATGTGAACGGGCACGAAGTATTGTACCTGCCAGAGGTACAAAATCAACAAGCGGTTCCCTTAAACAACCTCCCAAAAGGCTTGTATTTGGTGCAGGTGCTGCAAAAAGAGCAGGTAGTACACAGCCAAAAGCTCATGGTGCAACCCTAAGCCCTTGCCAGTAACTTCCCAAAATTCCTTCTTACATGGGCAGGGGTTTTGGGTTTACTGTTTTCTGGTTATGCGTAGGGCGCGTTTTCAAAATTGCATGTAGTATAGAAGACTTAGGCACTAACTACATAGTATATAACCTCAGCATTCTCTCATTACAGCCTAAACTACCAATATTAAAAGAGGCCAGAGTATCCTGTTCATCTTTAAGACTTAAGGGGGATGGAGAAACGCTACACTCATTTTTTTTGATGACAGGTAGCATACCCATCCCCCGCTGCAAGGCAATTTGATATATACCGCCCAGAACCAATATGTTTTTTAGTAGAAAGACGGCTCCCAAGAGGGTATATCATCTAGCTTTCGGATGATTTTTTTTTCAATAAGAACCTTCAATTGAAAAAAATACGTACCCAGATAAGCATGTTGGTACTGCAATTGGTCGGACAAGAAAATTGGAAAACTAACCCTTAAGCATTGGGTTAAAACCCTAACCACACCGCCTAAAAAAACCACACCCCTACTCTAAATCAGGATGTGACTATAGTGATAAAAAGCACCCTTTATTCCGGGTCACAAGCACCAGGCGGAAAAGTACTTACCGAATGGTCGCATTGGCCAACCCCGCTGGAGCGGTTGCACATGCACCCCGTAATGCAGTCTCCACTGTCTTTCCTGAAAACACATTCCGAACAGTTGGAACCCTCACAGGTATGGCCGTTACATGGGCATGCAAACATAGCTGCCTTGCGGGGGTCTACCCCTGCTTCTGTAGGACTCTCGTATAAGTAAACACTATTTTTATCCTTGTACACAGGAAAGGCAGCCTTAAGGTGGATGTCTCCATAGTCCGCGTTGAAGGTCAAATAATTCATCTGCTCACCTTCCATAATATCCATTTGTGTTAAGCGCAAGTCCGAGAGGGAAACCTCAGAAAGTGTTGCTGACCTTCGTTCAGCGGCTTTTACAAAGTGCTCGGTCAGATAAGAATGGTAGCGCTCTTTGAGCTGCTTCTCCTTTTGAAGTACCACGAACCCTTCAGAGGTCTGCATGGCAATGGCAGACTTCTGTACTTCCGAATTTAAAGAAACGGTGTCTTTATTACAGGAAGAGAACAACAAAACGCTTAAAAAAAGCGCCAGCAAGGGCAGTAAACGCTGCCCGATAATTGTGCGATTCATAACTTGTTGTTTTTAGTTAGTATAAATATATGGTTATTTTCTTGTGTCAATACAACCATCTGATTAACTTGTATTTATGCGTTTTTTCACACCCGTTTCTGCTCTTCTTATTATTGGCCTGGCACTGTCTTTCATGGTTAGCCTGATTATTTTTAATACCGTTATCTGGCACAAGACCTATGACACCCATCAGGCGAGGCACGGGGATATTTTTCGTGTATCGGTAACAGCCCAAAGTGAGGGTCAGCTTAAAAATCATTCTGCTTTACCTGCCGGGCTTTTGTATAATTTAGAATCTCCCGATGGGGTGGATAAGGTGGGACGGGTATTGACCCAAACCTCCCGCTTGTACGCCCGATTGGGTGAGCAGATGTTCATTGTGCGCAAGAGCCTTTATGCTGATCCCGCTGTGGTGTCCATGTTGTTGCCAAACGAAGGTTACACCCAACCGATAAAGCCTTCCCAAATTATTATAACCAAGGAGTTGGCCGAGCGTATGTTTGGCCACACCCGTGTAGAAGGCCAGGTCATACATATCGATAAAAAAGGAGACTTTGAAATTGCCCGGGTTGTGGAAAGTAAAGCGCATTCGCACCTTTCTTTTGATATGATCCTGCCTTTATCAGAAAGTGACAATTGGGATGCTTTTAAAACCGCTACTGATCTTGATGGTGCCTATTATGCTTTTTATCTCTTAAAGCCTACTCATGTTTCGCCCTCAGCGCTCCAAAAACAAGTAGAACAAATCTTGAGCTCCGCTATAACGACCACAGACAATATTCAGGTATCGCTTACCCCTTTAAAACAAGTGCATCTGACCTATGGGGATATAGGAGAAGAAAATTCAATGATAGACCAAAGCAATATTCGCATGTTGTTCTTGGCCTCACTTTTTGTCCTCGTAGTCGCCCTGGCCAATTATACTGTATTTAGCTTTTCTGGCTACAGGCGCAAACTAAAAAGCTATGCGATCCGCAACATTTTGGGGGCATCCAAACAGCACTTTGTCTGGTCTTTTGTGCGCTACAACCTTTCCCATATGGGTGTGGCATGGCTACTGTCATTGGGACTGTTGTACAGCCTCCCCGGATCACTTTTGACCCGCTTGGGACTTGGTGATGGAATGCATTTCATTCCACAACAGGCTCTATGGTTGGCCGTCATAGTACTGGTTTTCTGTTTGCTGCACGGGCTTGTGCTGGGTCGCACAGCACATCGTCAGGTGAGTGTTTCGCGCAGACCCTCCAGCCTGCTGGCAGAAAGTGGTAAAAACCGCCTTGGGCAGGCCTTTACGGCATTGCAGCTTACCCTTTCCCTTGGGTTTATCCTTTTTGCTTTTACCACCATAAGGCAGTTTCAGTTTCAAAAGAACCACGACCTGGGCTATGACCCCTCTAACGTGGTGATCCTTCAAAAGCCTCTTTTGGCAAACAGCGATTCTATCCGTTATCAGGTAGAACGCTTTAAACAAGAAATGAGCCGGATGCCACAAGTTAGATATATGGCCAATTCAACGGCCATACCCGGCAGTGCCCTACAGTGGAAAACCTATCAGGCACATGGGTTTGAAAGCTCTGCCAGAACTATGGTCAGCGCTGCGGTCATCGAAGCGGATTACATTGACCTCTATGGTTTTGATGTAGTGGCAGGTGAAAAACTCTATGCCCATCTTTCCAAAGACAATACTGCCCAAAACGTTCTTTTGAATGAAGAAGCGGTACGTCAGTTGGGCTTGGGCACACCCGAAGAGGCCGTAGGCAAGCGTTTGTACCTTTTTAGCAATAAAGTAGGCAATACGGTAAAAGGCGTGATCCGCGATTTCAACCAAGAATCACTTAGGGAGAATATTCAACCGGTAGCTTATATGCTCAACCCAGTTATTGGTCGCTATTTCAGTCTGAAGCTGGCCGATGGTGCATCTTATGCTACCGCATTGCCTCAAATAGAAAGTGTCTGGAAAGAGGTTTTTCCGGGGGCTGAACTGCATTACAGCTTTTTGGAAGACCAGTTACAAGCCCAGTATGGGTCTGAAAAATTGCAATCAGACCTGGCACTGGGTGCGGGTTTGGTAAGCTTGCTCATTAGCCTGATCGGTCTGGTGGGAGTGTTGAACCATTTGATCCTGCAAAAAACCAAAGCCCTCAACATCAAGAAAATACTGGGCGCTTCAAGGAAAGCCTTGTTTGGTTTTGTAAGCAGGGAGATTACCCTGCTCTTTACCTCGGCCATCCTTATTGCCCTCACCGGAGCTTACTATGGCTCCGAGCAATGGCTGGAGGCCTATGCTTACCGCATAGAGGTTTCACCCGCACATTTTATATTGCCCATTGGTATTCTGATAATCATTCTCTTTGGCTATGTGAGTTTGAGGGTGCTTCGAGTGATTAATAAAAACCCGGTAGCGTTTTTGAAAGATTAGGGATAAAGAACAAGCTTCAAGGAATTAATGTATTATCATAATGAGTAAGAAGAAATGAATCTGAAAATAGGATATAGACATTATGTATCGTCCTGAAATAGTCTTAGAAAAAAAAATATACGTCAGTATGAGGTATTTTTTAGGTTGTAAAACTCCAAGAGAAGTGAGTATAAGTTTTGTTCATTTGACACCAGGTGATATAGGTCTTTAATTTACGGTATTACTTTTTTAGAATAATCTCAATTGATCCAAAATATTTTATAGCATATTATATAAATGAGCTTCTTTAATAAATTAAGCTTCAGAAGTTTTTATCTTCATTTTCGGAGATAAAATGAGTTTGGTAAGTAACAGGAGAAAGCCTATAATCAGAAATGGCCAGGAACTGCCAAAACCATAAATCCACATTCCCAATAAAGGGCCTAATACCTGACCAATACTGTTTACAGAGGTTTGGGTTGATAAATAGGTTCCAGTATTATTCGCATCTATAAATGAAATTGAGGCAATGAGATTAGGGGTAATAATTGCCGCACCGGTTGCAAAAATTACGATCATGCTGATTACATAGAAATCAGAGGTCAACATTGGAAAAATACCCAAGGAAAGAGCGGTCAGCAAAAACCCGGTAATAAGTTGTCCTTTTATGGGCAGAATGTGTTCATCGAAACTGGCAAAGAGGGGTTGTAAAACAGCCATGATCAAGCCACAGAGCATAAAGCCAAGCCCTACTCGGCCGGTATCAAATAACAGGATGTCTTTGGCATACACTGAAAATACTGTCTCGAACAGGGTAATGGCCAATTGCAGCACCAGGGAGAGCACTAATAACCTCAAGAAGACAGGATTGGCCAGCATACCCGATATTTTGAGTCGTTTTTGCCGGGTTTTTGCGTAGTGCTTTTTTGGGTTTTTGAGCCCTAGCATCACAACTACCAAAGCAATGATGCCCAATAAGGCAATGGCCAAAAAAGGAATGCTGAACTTGTTCAAAAGGAAGTGTCCTAATGAGGTATTGAAGTGAAGGTTGGTTTGCGCCAGGTACCCACCGATCATGGGGCCGGCAATAACCCCGGCACTGACCGCTACTCCCGACCAGGCCAGTATTTTTTTCCTTTGCTTGCTCCCGGTGATGTCACTCAGGTAAGCATTGCTTACGGGGATAACGGACGATGAAAGTATTCCTCCGAGAATACGGGCCAAATAGAGCATAAACAATGAGTTGGCGAGGCCCGTCATGATCTGCATCAGGGCAAAGCCAAATAAACCCATAATGATAAGTGCTTTGCGCCCGAAACGATCGGATAGCTTGCCCCATACAATGGCAAATAACAGTTGAAAAAACGGGTAAATGCTGGTAAGTATGCCAATGTGATAGTTAATATCCTCATTGGCCACTACGCCCGACTGTAAAGCCAGCCGTTCAGTGTAGTAAGGTAAAACCGGTAGCAATACGCCATACCCGCTCATTACCACAAAAATACTCAGAAGGACAATGGCTATTCTTCCAAGCATTTCACGGTTGCCCATTATTTTTTACCTATTTTTTTCTTTAGCAATTGGGCATTAATGGCTACTATAATAGTACTCAAACTCATAAATACCGCTCCTACTGCCGGCCCTAATACAAAACCGGAAGAGTACAATACGCCTGCTGCCAGCGGTATGGCAAACGCATTGTAGCCGGTGGCCCATACCAGGTTTTGGATCATTTTATTGTAGGTAGCCTTGCCAAACAAAATAAGGTTGGCAATATCCTGTGGGTTACTGTTTACCAGAATGATGTCAGCCGTTTCAGCTGCCACGTCAGTACCTGACCCTACCGCAATGCCCACGTTGGCCTGGGCCAATGCCGGGGCATCGTTTACGCCATCACCGGTCATAGCCACAAACTCACCCTTGGATTGAAGCTCTTTTACGATTTCTACTTTCTGATGGGGCAATACTTCCGAATAGTACCCATCCAAACCGAGTTCTTCACTTACTGCCTTGGCAACTGTTTCATTATCTCCGGTTGCCATCATCACTTTGATGTTGTTGCTTTTAAACACTTTAATCGCCTCGGCACTTTCCGGTCTGATCTCATCGGCCAGTGCAATATAGCCTGCCAGCTTATTATCAATGAGCACAAAAACCACTGTCTCTGCCGCACTGCTATAGACTCCTTCCGGTATTGAAATGCTTTGATCTTTCAGGTAACCTGGGCTCACTACTTTTACATCTTTGCCTTCTACCATGGCTTCCACGCCCTTGCCGGTAATGGCATTGAAATTTTCAGGCTTTGGTATTGAAATACCTTTTTCTTTTACTTTTTTAATGATGCCCACAGCAATGGGGTGTTCTGAGCTTTGCTCTAATGCGCTGGATAGCCTCAACAGTTCGTCTGTCTCCATTTGCTGGTTTACGGTCTCCACCCTGGTAACTCCAAAGTCGCCTTTGGTCAATGTTCCGGTCTTGTCGAAAACAAGGGCTGAGATCTTTCTTGATTCTTCAAAAGCTGTTCTGTTCCTTATAAGCAAACCATTTTGGGCGGAGACGGCCGTTGAGATGGCCACCACTAATGGAATAGCCAGACCGAGTGCGTGGGGGCAGGCTATAACCATTACCGTAACCATGCGTTCCAGGGCATACACAAACGGGAAGTCGAGTATGAGCCAAACGGCCAGGGTACCAAAGCCTACAGCCAGGGCGATATAGGTGAGCCATTTAGCGGCACGGTCAGACAGGTTTTGCATTTTGGACTTGGACTTTTGCGCTTCCTGTACCAGGGTGATCACTTTGTTAAGGTAACTGTCTTTGCCGGTATGTTCCACCTGTACTTTCAATGTGCTGTTGCCGTTGAGCGAGCCCCCGATCACTTTTTGATCGAGTCCTTTTTTTACTGGTTTGGATTCGCCCGTCAGCATGGATTCGTTGAGGTAGCTTTCCCCTTCTACAATAACTCCATCAGCCGGTACTTTTTCACCGGGTTTTATCAGAATGATGTCCCCTGCTTGCAGTGCTTCGAGCTTTACATCTTCCACGGTATCGCCTTGTACACGGTGCGCTTCAGAAGGCATCATACTTACCAGTAATTCTAATGCTTTGGAAGCCCCGAGTACGGATTTCATTTCAATCCAATGACCCAGGAGCATAATAGCAATTAGGGTAGCCAACTCCCAGAAAAAATCTTCTCCCTCAAGGCCAAAAACGGTGGCGGAACTATAAAAATAAGCCACACTAATGGCCAGGGAAATCAGGGTCATCATACCGGGTGCACCCTGTTGCAGCTCTTCTTTCAGTCCTTTTAGGAAAGGCCAGCCACCGTAAAAGTAAACGATGGTGGAAAGACCGAAGAGGATGTAGGTATTGCCGGGTAACAGCCACTCATAACCCAAAAAGTCCTGGATCATGGGAGAAAAGGCCAGAATGGGAAGGGTTAGAACAAGGGTAAGCCAAAAGCGTTTTTTAAAATCTTCGATCATCATTTTATGATGGTCATGTCCCATTTCGCCATGTCCGGGATTGTGTCCTGAATGATTACTATGTCCACTATGATCATGGCCTTCATGCCGGGAATGGTCTTCGTGCTTATGGTGTGTGTGCTTATGCTCTTTATGATTTTCCATAATATCTGTTTTTATGTATTAGGGTATTCCAGATTAAGTTTTTCAAGCTGTTCAGTTAGAATTTTTGCGACAGTATAATTACGGTACCAGCGTTTGTCTGCGGGGATAATATGCCAGGGCAAGTGATCGCAGGCATTGAGTATTGTGTGGTAGACTCTCCTGTAGTCATCCCATTTTTTTGGGATAAGTTCATCCTCTTTGGCATACTTCCATCGCTTGTGTGGTTTTGTCTTACGCTCCTCAATACGCTTTAGCTGCTCGTCAGCCGATATATGCAGATAAAATTTTAAGATCAATGTATTATTGGCCAGCAGGTGATGTTCCAGTTCATTGATGAGTTTGGTGCGGTGCTGCAAGACATCTTCTGAAAGGCTTTTGTTTGTAGCGGGAACCAGAATGTCTTCATAATAGGAGCGGTTAAATACCCTGATCATCCCTTTCTCGGGAAAATGAGGGTAAACGCGCCACAAAAAATCGTGTTTGAGCTCGTCAGCTGTAGGCTTTTTAAAAGAAGTAACCTGCACACCTTGCGGGTTCATACCGCTGAAAGCGTGACGGATGGTCCCGTCCTTGCCTGAGGTGTCAAGGCCCTGCAAGACGATAAGCATACTGTATCTGCCATCGGCATAGAACTTATTCTGTAGCTTAAAAAGCTCCTTACGCAGTTTTTTAAGTTCTTTCTTTGTTTCCGTTTTATCAGCTTCTGCTGGCGGCAGGGTGGTTATATGATTTAAGTCTACCATTTTCTACTCTTTAGTTTTTTTCTCATAGGTCATAGTAAAATATGCACCGTCATCCTCCGTGAATTTCTGACGTTGCAATACTAAACTCTCAGTCAGGTATTCTTCAACCGTGTAGTTGATAGTCTTTATTTTTAGGCCCATCACATAGGCTTCAACTACAGCATCACTACTAATATTTATCCTTCCATTTTCTTTTTTGCTCTGCCTGTTTTTTATGGTAACCAGGCTTTTAGAACCAAAAAAACTGAGTACACCCGATTCAACACTCATCTTCAAATGGATATCTTTCAACTTATTGCTACTTTGTAAATCATATAACTGCTTAAAATCTTCTGAGGTAACATCTACTTTTATCTTTTCATCTCCCGGATCGGTAAAAGGAAATACATTTAGCAGCACATCAAATTCTCTGGGGTTACACTTATAAGTGGTGGTATATTTTTCATCCAATTGGTTTTTTTCATCATACAACTCCACCAACACTTCTACAGTATAGGTTTCACTTTCCCGCTTTAACTCTCCGGTCAGAAAAATTTGCATGCCTTGTGGGTTTCCATTTTTGTCAAAATTTTTACGAACTATTTTTTTCCCAGCAATCTGCTCAATCAACATCTCCTTTTCCTGACCATAGGACATGCCGGGAGTAAATTGCAGAAATATCAATATGAGGAAGAGGATATTACGCATGGTGCTTCATTAACGCTTTAATCTCCATTGCCAAAGTTTCAGAAAGATCAATAGCATTGCTTTCATGAGGGATGGTGTTGCACGTTACGATCTGCTGTACGCCTGAATTTTTCAGGTCTTTATAGGCCGACTCTGCAAACACAGCATGAACTCCCACACACACAGGAGGTCTCATGTTGGCCTTTTTTAAGTGGTCCACCGTCTCAATCATAGTCCTTGCAGTGGAAATAATATCGTCAACCAGCACCGGGGTATGGTCTTTATATTTTGCCACATCCGGGATAGATACTTCTACGTCCCGGTCACCATGTCGTACTTTTTCCAATACTGTAAAGGGCGCATCGGCTTCTTTTGCCACCTCAGAAACCCACTGCTCACTTTCGCTATCCGGGCCGATGAATACCGGCTTTTCAATACTATCGCTCACCCATTTTGAAATGTGTGATGCCGCATGCACTATGGTATTAGGTACGCTATAGATTTCGCCTAACGAGCTTCTACGGTGCAGATGTGGGTCTACGGTGGTAAGTGTTTCTGCGAATCCGGAAATTAATTGTGCAAAATACGTTGAGGTGATCCCTTCTCCAGGATTAAATTGTTTGTCTTGCCTCATGTAGGCTAGGTAGGGTGCTACAAAGCAGGTACATGCGGCTCCCAGGTCTTTGGCTGTTTTACTTAGAAAATATAAGGGCAGTAACTTAGCGTCCGGTTTATATAAGGTGCAAACCATCACCACGCATTTTCCTTTTACGTCAGAATGTATCTGTACAAAGCTCTCTCCATCGGGAAACTGCCGGATGGTTGCCTCACCCTTTTCAGCCTGAAGGTGTCCGGCTATTTTTTCAGTAAGATCTTCGTTGCCCGGTAAGGCAAAAACTATCATTTCCATATTATATTATTATGTTTCTTTGATTTTAATAATTTCTTTTTGTGTATCCAGGTAAGAAAGTGCATACTCAAGCTCTCCTCGTGACTCAGCATGGATTTCAAACAGGGTATCGTTTTCTTCCACCTGAGTATTCAAAGGCGTAAGAAGCAAAATGCCTGCTGTCATCGCTCCAGGAGCACCAGCCAGCTTAGCCACTTTCGCCAGTCTGCGATTATCAATTTCAGAAACTACCCCACTCGTTATGGACTTGATCTTATGCTTATGGGAGGCTAATTCAGGTTCCTTGAAAAAGCCTTGTGCCTGGCAGATAGCGGTAAATTTTTTGTAGCCGTCTCCACTTTTCAAAATTCTCAAAGCTTCAAGAGCGCCTGCCCCTTCGGCTGCTTTTCCTCCCATTTCAAGTAACCTGCCTGCCAGTAGTACTGCTCTTTCGCGTAGGTCATCAGGTGCATGGTCTTCATTTCTTAAGACGGACAAAACATCCCTTGCCTCCAGTGCAGGGCCGATGCCCCGCCCCACAGGTTGCGATCCATCGGTTAATATAATATCAATATTCAGTCCGATGGCTTTGCCTACGGCAACCATCTTTTCTGACAGATGCTCAGCAGCTTCCCGGGAGCGCACTTTAGCCGTTGGGCCGACAGGAATATCAATCACAACATCAGTAGAACCTGCTGCCGCCTTTTTTGAAAGCACGGAAGCGATCATTTGCCCTTCGCTATCAATATCTAGTGCTTTTTCCACGCGGATGAGTATATCATCAGCCGGACTTAACTGTACTGATCCGCCCCAGGCCAGGCACCCCCCTTCTAGATCCACCACTTTTTTCATTTGCTCGGTGGTAAGATTTACGTTGGTAACTACCTCCATGGTGTCAGCGGTACCAGCCGGAGAAGTAATGGCACGGGAAGAAGTTTTAGGAATGGTCAGCCCCGCTGCGGCAACAATAGACACTACCAGTGGGGTAGTTCGGTTACCAGGCAAGCCACCTATGCAGTGTTTATCATAAACCTTATCTTTACCCCAATCCAGTTTAAAACCCACATTAATCATGGAACGGGTCAGGGCAATCACTTCTTCCTGATTTAATGCATTCCCTGTGCTGGAAGCCAGAAAAGCTGAAAGTTGAATATTGGATAAATTCCGATTGACGATATCGCCAATGATCCTGTCAAACGCTGCCTGGTTCAAGCGGTGTCCATAAATTTTCTTACGGACGTCACTCATGGAATCCAAGGCATCCAAATGACTCAAGGTGAGTTCATCCCCAGCATTTGCTCCCAATGAATCAATGGCTGCTTCTGATAAGCTTAGTTGGTCATGAGTCAGATGTTCTTCATTGTCCCAAACGATGAGTGACGCCACGATGGTTTTATTTCCTTTTGAAACTTTTATACGATTTAAAGCCTCAAATCCTTCGGACACACATACCGGACAATCCTTGCGCATAAATACCATGTATTCATTGCGTGCATCAATGCCTAGTCTTACTAATTTTAATACGTTATGCCGGGTATCCTTTGCTTCCATCACAATTCTACCGTTTGATTAAGTTGAGGGATATGTGTTTGCCATCCTTTATTATCTTCCAGGGCTTTTGATAAAGCTTCTGCCTGCGCTGCTTCCCCATGAATAATGAATACCTTTTCGGGTTGTTTTTTAATTTCAGAGAGCCAGTCAATCAAATCGTTTTGGTCACCATGCGCACTCAGTCCTTCAATGTGTTCCATGTGCATTTTGAATGGTAGCCATTTGCCATACACTTTAATTTCTTTCGCTCCTTCCAGCAGTTTTCTTCCTCTGGTTCCTTCTGCCTGATAGCCTACAAAAAGTAAGGTGTCATTACTATTGCCTGATCTTGTTTCCATATAGTTCAGTATTCGTCCGCCCGTCATCATTCCACTTCCGGCAATGACGATCTTGGATTTGTTATCTTCCCTCAGCGCCAGGGTTTCCCGATAGTTGCTAACTACCTGAAAATGAGAACACATTTCATCACATTCTTCCGGTTTAAGCTTATGCCAATCCCACGAGGCATGGAAGAGATGAAGTACATTGGCACCCATCGGACTGTCCATGATCATGGGTATTTTTGGTATCTTCTTCTCTTTCAATAACCGCCATATCATCAGCATCATCAATTGCGTGCGCTCTACCGCAAAGCTCGGTATGAACAGGCTGCCTCCCCGTTCAATAGTTTCATTGATGATACGTTCCAGTTCAGGAACTATAGTTTCTTCTTCCGGATGCACCCTGCCTCCATAGGTGGACTCAATTAGCAGTACATTTGCCTTTTCAGGCTTTTTAGGCGCATATAGCAGTAAATCTTTTTTGCGTCCGATATCGCCAGAAAACACAAAACGTTTCTCGTTGACCTCTATTTCAATAAAAGTTGACCCGATAATGTGCCCATTGTATTGCCACCTAACCTTAAAGTCTTCTTCTATCACATGCCACTTTCCTTCTGAAACAGGGTTAAAAAGTGGAATTGTTTTTTCAACGTCTTTCAGGTCATAAAAAGCCTCTGCCGGATGGTGTTTACTATATCCTTCTTTATTGGCTCTGGCAGCCTCCTCTTCCTGAATTTTAGCACTGTCTTTTAGTATAATTTCAGCGATCTTGAGGGTGGGCGCACTTCCATATATTTTGCCTTTGAAGCCTAATTTCACCAAGCGGGCCAGGTAGCCTGTGTGATCAAGGTGCCCATGGGTAAGTACCACCGCGTCAATAGATGCCGGGGCATACTCGGGTGGCTCCCAATTGAGCAGTCTCAGTTCTTTTAATCCCTGAAAAACACCGCAATCCACCATCAGCTTTTTACTTCCGGTTTCAAGCAAATATTTGGATCCTGTAACGGTACCAGCCGCACCTAAAAATTTTATGGTTATTTTTTCTTTCATCTTTAAATACAAATCATTTTTAATAGACCGCCCTGCTTGAACAAATTTCGTTTCCTTCTTTAAGTATCCCTCTGATCCGTTTATCAGATATTCCTATTTCATTAAGCATCTTTGGCTTGTCACAAAGCTCCTTGCAGAGTACTACCATCTTATCAATCAACTGTTGCTTTTCGGACTTGGTAAGCGTAGTGAGGCAGGTGATAGGATGTAAACCGGACAAATTAATCCGTTCACTTAAACTTCCTTGTTGGGGATAATCCCAGCCTATGAGAATCAAACCGGAACATTTACCATATTGAATGGCATCTTCGGTGAACCGGGTATTGGTCACCACCCAACCCTGATGAAACTTAGTAGCATGATCTATACGTTTCTGCCATTGCTTTTTTACATCTTCAAACCGGGATTTTATATAGAGTGGAATTTTTACATCGCACTTATAACCTTGCCGATTATGGAATTTGCACTCTACCATAAAGTGCTTATTATCCTTTTCGGCCTCCACATCTATTTCGTGAGTCACACAATGGCCCTGAATGATCACACCTACTTTAGTGCGGTATCCCTGGTGTTTGAGAATTTCACCAATGAACTTTTCAAAGGGGTATCCTGATGGTCCCAGCTCTAAAATAGCCTGCTTGGTTTTGTACCTTCCTGCGACAGGTTTTGAGTACTTCCTGAGCATGGAAAAGGCCTGACTGTATATTTTTTTTGTAGACATTCCATCAAATAGCTGCTTCTCAATTTCGCTCACAATCCGATTCATAACAGCTGAACCGGCTCCGGCCCTTTCAAGGGATTTTCTGAGCTTAGCAGAAGAGAAGGGTACTTTTTCTCCGGAAGCCTTGGTGATAAAAACGGTCTTTTCTGGCATTAAATCGACTTTAACAATGAAATGTTAAAGTTAGAATATCGCTCCAGGGTGTATTTATGATATCCCGCTTTCCTTTTATGAAATTACGTTGATACTCTAAAATTTCGGGAACTCTTTTACATAGCGCAAGGAGTTATTAAAGTTCAAAGGATCAGTTCGTTGTTGTTTTTGGTATTCGTTTCAAAACAGTCCAGATTATAAACAGTGGTTTCAGCGATATTTTGAAGGGCTGTTTCGGTAAGAAAAGCCTGATGGCTGGTGATAAGCACGTTCTTAAAAGTCATCAGCCGGGCAATGGTATCGTCCTGTAAAATATCCTCAGACCGATCTTCAAAGAACAAGCCTTCTTCCTCTTCATATACGTCCATTCCAAAGTAGCCGATCTGCCCTGTTTTTAGTGCTGCAATTACGGCCTTGGTATCCACCAAAGCTCCCCGGCTGGTGTTGATGAGCATTACTCCTTTTTTCATCATACTTATCTTTTTTTGATTGATAAGGTAGCGGGTACTTTCGGTAAGCGGTACGTGCAGGCTGATGATGTCGCTTTCGGCACACAGCTCTTCACAGTTCACATATTCTATCCCGTATTTTTGTTGTAATTCCAAACCGGGCTCAAGGTCATGTGCCAATATGCGGCAGCCAAAACCGTCCAGAATGCGAACCAGCACGCCCCCTATTTTACCTACGCCTATAATACCAACGGTTTTTCCATTCAGGTCGAATCCTGTGAGGCCGTCCAGGGAAAAGTTCTGTTCCATCACCCTGCGGTTGGCACGTATCAGTTTGCGGTTAAGGGCCAACATAAGAGCGATGGCGTGCTCGGCAATGGCATAGGGCGAGTAGGCCGGTACCCGCGCTACTTTGATGTTTAGCTCTTTTGCTTTCTGTAAGTCCACGTGGTTAAAACCAGCCGAACGCAGGGCGATGTATTTTATGCCGCATTCTTTTAGTTTTTCAAGAACGGGAGCCGATGCATCGTCTCCGGCAAAGAGGCACACGGCTTGACTGCCCTGAGCCAGTATGGCGGTTTCTTCCGTGAGACGTACTTCCAGCCATTGGATATTATGCTTGCCATTATTGGCTTTTTCGAGACTGGGGCGGTCAAATTTATGGGTGCTGTAGATGGTTGTTTTCATCGTTTAGGATTTGGAGAATATTTTCAAAAGTCCTTCCAGTGTTTCATTTATCTGATGCCGTTTTACAACCTGATCAAATGGGGTAAGGCTTAATTGACCACGGATAACCCCGACCATTCCATTCTTTTCGCCTGCCACCAGTGCTTCTGTGGCGGCTACCCCTAACCTTAGCCCAAGCATACGGTCAGCAGCCGAGGGGTGACCTCCGCGCTGCACATGGCCCAGGGTGGTTATCCGTAAATCTACCTTTGGGTTTACTTCCCTGATTTTTGTAGCCACTAAGTCCGCGCCCAGTTCATCTCCTTCGGAGACTACTACAATCAATGCTTCTTCACTGCGATAGTCGCGTACTTTATCGAGCAGCCGGATAAAATCGGTTGTACTTTCGGGTATCAGAATACTATCGGCTCCTGTGCCCAAACCGCTATGAATGGCGATGTAGCCCGAGTCGCGTCCCATCACTTCTACCAAAAACACGCGGTTGTGCGATTCAGCGGTGTCTCTGATCTTATCAATGTTTTGAATGGCGGTGTTTACGGCTGTATCAAAACCCAGGGTGTAATCAGAACCTGTCAGATCATTGTCAATGGTGCCGGGGATTCCGATACAGGGGAGTTTGCATATTTCAGAAAAGGCGAGAAGGCCCTTAAAAGTGCCGTCTCCACCTATGGCAATAAGGGCGTCTATCCCTTTTTCCTGCAATTTTTTTAGGGCGGTCTTGCGGTCCGGTAGCTTTCTAAAGCGTTTGCTACGGGCAGTCTTCAGCACAGTACCGCCTTGATGCATTGTCCGTTGGAGAGCCTTTTCATCAAGCTCCATAAAGTCGCCATCTATCATTCCCTCAAAGCCCCTGCGGATGCCGGTGAGGGCAATGCCTTGGGTAGTAGCCGCTTTGACCGTTCCGTAAAGTGCCGCATTCATACCGGGGCTGTCACCACCCGAAGTAAATATGCCGATATGTTTGATGCGCTTTGCCATCTTTCCTACAGTTCTTCTTTCACCTTACCGCACTTCAGCATCTTTGCCCCGAAGTAGGGGTTGCGGACTTCCCTGTTCTCAGATAACCAATAAGCACCTTTATTGTCAAAGGCCATGGGGCAGTAGGTGGCGTAGAGCTCCATATTGTCTTTTAGCCCAAAGCTTTTTACGGTACAGTAAACGATCTCCGAAATATGGGAGAAGTATGAGCGCTTTTCCTCCAGGCTCGTGGTGTGTTGCATTTCGGCCAGCTTACCGGTGTAAAGGGAGGCGTGCTGCTGCCAGGTATTTTTGCCTTTCCCTTTTAGCGTGCTTTCATCTACAGCTGCAACTTTTTCTACCATATCAGCGGCTGCCTTATCCACTTCAGAAATATGATCCTTCACCAGGGCATTTTTCATTTCCAGGTATTTGTGTACCACTGCTTTCAGTTCCCGGTTAACGGCATCAGAAGCCGTATAGGGATTATCCAGGATGATAATATCCTGGTGGGTAAAATTGTCCCGGATAGACTCGTGTTGGCGGTGCATACTTTCTTCTCCTTCCATCTCTTTGTGATGCTCTTCCATTTGGGAATGGTCGTGCGCTCCTTCTCTTTCTTCTATTTCCTCGTGGTGTTCATGGTCGTGATCGCCATGTTCGTTTTGTGGGTTACTGTTACAGACTGCCAAAGCCATTGTTCCTGCCGTCAGCAGGACTAAATTCATTTTTTTCATGTTGTTGTTTTAAGACTAGAATTTGTAGAAGGAGCAGGTTTTTTGCCGTAGAACCGGTTAAAGACCATACAGGCGGTGAGGTCGCCCGTTACGTTTACCGCTGTGCGGAACATGCCCAACAGCCGCTCTACACCAATAATAATGATGATGCCTTCTGCCGGAATACCTGCACCGCCCAACACGGAAGCGAGGATGACTACACCACCGCCAGGTATGGCTGGAGTGCCAATGGAGGCGGCTACAATGGTAATGACCACCACAATGACATTTAAAATGCTCATTTCCAATCCATAGGCCTGTGCAATAAATAGCGTAGTAATGGTTTGATACAGGGCAGTGCCATCCATGTTTACCGTAGCTCCGATGGGGATGATAAAATTGCTGATGGATTTATCTACTTTAAGCTCTTCTTCAGCGGTTTTCAGGGACAGGGGCATTACAGCAGCGGAACTGGTGGTGGAAAAGGCCAGCAACTGAACGTCTCTTATCTTTCTTAAAAAAGGAAAGGGGTTGCTTTGCCCGAGCAGGCTCACCAATAGCAGATAGATGATCACCAGCAGGGCCAGGCCCGCCAGCACCACCAATACATAATAACCCAGCCCAGCCAGTGAGCTTAAGCCTACACTGGAGGTAAGCTGTGCCATAAGGCCAAATACCGCCAACGGCACCAGTAGCATCGCCCATTTTACGATGGTCATACAGATTTCCTGGATAGCACTCAGTAACAGCTTTACCGGTTTCAACAAGTCGTTGGTAAGCGACAAGACAGCCACCCCGATGATAATGGTGAAAATGACAATGCTGAGCATTTCTCCGCTTACCATAGAGGCCAGTGGGTTTTCGGGCAACAAGTCCGTGATTATACCGGGTAAATTGCTCACGCCAAAAGAGAGTTCTGCACTTTCGCTGGTGTTGGAAAGGGCTTGCTCATGTTCCATAACGGCTTGTTGATGGAGGTAACGCCCGGGTTTAAAGAGCATGGCCAGTACGGTACCTATGCTTACGGAAATGACTGTGGTGCTGACAAAATATAGCAGTACGCCACCTCCGAGTTTTTTGAGGTTTTCCTTATCATTGCTGGCAATACCGGTGATGATGGAGGCGACAATGAGGGGGATCATGATCATTTGCACCAGCTTGAGAAAAAGCATACCGGGCAAGGCCAGCCAGTTGCCGAGCACATCGGCTGTTGACTTACTTACCCAGCCGTTTTGCGGACTGAGTAAAAGCCCTAAGCCTACACCCAGGAACAGGGCTATGAGCACTTTTAACCAGAGTTTCCCTTCTACCAGTTTTTGCAAGTAAGTACTGAGGGAGGTGAGGGTTTTTATTTCGCTGTCGAACAAACTCATTTTCAGATACCCAGGCTTTGGTTGGTTTTTGAAATAGATCGTAGGGCATCGGATTCTATCCCCGTCAATGCCCTGATGGCATCTATGGTTTCGGGGATCACGATGGCTTGATTATCTACTACATAGGCGTAGTACAGTTCATTGCCTTCTACTTTCAGCATGTCTTGCCAAAGGGCTACTTCGTACATATCGCCCCAGGGACGCCCCATGTCGAGGTATTTTTCTTTAATGGTGTTATTGGAAACCAGCCCTTCACCGTAGTTGATAAACGCAATGCGCGTAGAGACTTCAAAGGCCTCTATTATTTCTTTTTTATCTGCTTTACGGGTAAGGCGCACATTCCAGTAGTGCAGATGGCTGAGTGTTTGTGGCACTTTTACGGCCATGGTTACCACGTCCAGTTCTGGGTCTACGCTTTGGGCATCTGGGCCCTGATGGCTGGGAATGTCTTTTTCGGGAACGAGAGTATTCATAATACCGCCCAAATGGCTTTCCCACGGATCGGTAGCCCTGCGCAATAAGGTACCACGGGCGCTCTGTAACAGCCCGGCTCTTTTTAAGGCGGTGAGGGTGCGGAGAATTGAGGTGGTATTACAGGAAACTACCCGTGTACTTTCCCGGTGCAGGGCGGATATATAGTTGTTTTCTGCGCTAAAGGAATGCCCGGTGGTCTCGTGTTTTTCGCCTCCGTGCAAAATAAATTTCACCCCCAGCTTTTTGTAGGTCTCTACATTCTGGGCGGCAATCTTTTTTGGTGTACAGTCTACTGCCAGGTCTACCTGCGCAAGAAGTTCTTCCATAGTTCCTTTCACGGGAATACCGGCTGTAGTCATATTTTCCCGGGCATTGCTGTTGGCAGCAAATACCGGATATCCCTTTTCTACTGCTGCGGATATACGCCAGTCGCTGATGACATCGGCAATACCGGTGAGTTCCATATCGTCTTGCAGGGCGATGGCATCGGCTACTCTTTTGCCAATCACGCCATATCCTATAAGGGCTATTTTCTTTTTCATTTTGTTATTGATTTTTAATGGAGGTATGAATGTTATTTATGTTGGACAATCCGAATACGATCAGCACAAAACTTTGCCCGATCTCCATGATCACCAGCAGCTTGGCTGGAGCGGTTAAGGGTACGATGTCGCCATAACCTATAGCGGCAAACGTAACTACGCTGAAATAAAAGAACTCGAACAGCGCATTAAGATGACCTATACTCTGTGCTGTTTCCAAACCCTGAAAGGCCGCTGGGTTGGTAGCGGCTATGCAGTTAAAATCTGCGGCATAGGAGAATATGATAAGCAGTACCAGCAAACCAAAAACCCAGAGCAGTTGCCTAAAGGAATGGCATTGCCTGATGGATTTATTCACCTGCCTGAATGTGAAAAATGTAAAGTATGTGGTTTTAATGAGTGCGAATAAAACAACCAGGTAGGGCACCCAGCTCAAACTGTGGTCTACAAACTGCATGAGGTACACATAGACAATGGCTATGGCTACGACCAGCACAAAGGCGGGGCGTATGGGCTTGAGCAGTTCTTTTAAAAAGTGTCCTGAGCTTCGTTTACCGGTCATTATCGTTGCGTGTTTTTAGTGGAAATCCCACCCATACTGAATGACCTCCCGGCATACCAAAGCACAAGTGATCCAAGCATACCGGCCAGCATGGAGGTAACTAAAATGCTGAGCTTGGCTACCCATATCACCTGAGCTTTCATTGTCTTCAAAGCTTTGGCCAGGGCAAGCCCACCGAAACCGCCCCCGATGATCACAATCCTCGGAAGAGGGGTATCAGGTAAACAGATCATTTCATCTGCATTGAAGACATCGGACATATTCCAATCAGACAATGGGGCTTATTTAGTGGTGTGTGTACTTTTTATTAAAGGAAACGTTGTACACCAGGGCGATCAGTGCCCCGAAAAGCCAGCCTAAAATGAAGGTCTCAACCAGCCCGATCAGGGCTTCGGGAAGGGGCACATCCATGCGGATGAGGGTGGAGGTATCCAGCCCGTGTAACAAACTGTTGAAGAACACTACGGTACCCTCATGACCCACGGTGGACATGAGGATGATACAGCCGAGGTAAAAAACAACGCCTGCTACGCCCCAGGCCAGGGCAAATTTTTTAATGTTGATGTGTTGCATGGTCTTCTTTGTTTTTAGATTGATTGGAAGAATGATTTCCGTGTCCGGAATGGTTGCTATGTCCTCCGTGTCCCCTCATCATAAAGAGGTGTGCCACGAAAAAAATAACCAGGAAAATAAAGAGTGAATTACTGTCGTTGAAGCCGAAAACAGGCAGCAAAAACAGCAGCATGAACAGGCCAAGGCATCCTGCCAGCATCCAGAGCATATGGTTTTTCATCATTGGTATATTTTAGGGTTAAAAACTTATTACAAGTCTGTTTTCTTTTGGTCCGTGTATATCATACCTGGCCCTACTCCTTGAGGTTTATACTCAAAAGGGGTATTTCAGAATGGTTTGCCACACTTTCTGCAATGCTTTTTACTGTCAGGCTTAAAAAGCCCGTTCTGCCATGAGTTATCATGGCAATCAGGTCGGCATTTATAGATTCAGCAAAGCTGAGGATGCCCCTTTCTTCTTTGAGGGCATTGTAAATATTAAGTGTACATGTGCCCTTACGGGGACAGGATTTGTGAAAAGCCCTCATTTTCTCGAGGCTTCTTTCCGTATCTTCAAAAACAGAGGGTACATTCACATACAGTAAATGCACATTGGCTTCACTCAGGTCTGCAAACTTTATCACGGTACGAAAGGCCGATTGCGCATCTTCATCAAAACTGGAAGCAAAAACAATATTCTGCATAGGCCAGGTGGACTGTTCTTTTACTACGAGTATGGGCACTGTAGCATGCCTTAAAATCTTTTGGGCATTGGAGCCTATCAATAGCTCTTTGGCTCCGGAAGCTCCATGTGAACCCATTATCACAAAGTCGTGATGATGGTGGGGAATGTGCTTGAGTATTTCATCGCGGGACACGTCAAACACCAGAAAATCTTTAGCGATAAGGCCTCTTTCTTCAGCCTTTTTCACCCATTTGTGTAATTCTCCTCGGACATGCCCGATCTGTTTCAGGGTATCGGGGTAACGTTTCTCCTTTCGCTTGTCCAATTTTACCCATTCCACAGGGGTGACCTGCAAATGCAAAAAGTGAATTTCCGCATTTGCCTTTTCAGCAATATCAATGGCTATTTCGGCAGCCCGGTTGGCGGTATCTGAAAAATCGGTAGGAACTAATATATTTTTCATGGCTACTTTTTAGGTTCAATGGCACCCGCTTTTCCCTTCTTCCATTTTTTTGCACATGCTAGCAGCTATGGCAGGCTGTTGCAGGGCAAATTCACAAAAGGCATCGCCTAAAAGGACTTTATGGAGGTGTTCATCTTAACTTACGCTAGGAATTATTTTTTTTCAGCAGGTTTTTCTTTTCATTAAATTCTTCTGTGGTGATCTCTCCTGTGGCTAGCCTTTTCTTAAGAATATCGAGTGGGTTTTTTTTACGGGTTTTTTGGCCAGGTACATCCCAAGGAGTAAAAAATATCCAAAAGAGAAAAATTACCCAGATAATCCACCAGATAATGTGCATGCCCCAAAAATGTCCTTCGTATAAATGCATAATTTTATGATTTAAGGCAACAGGCGAAAATGGGGTTACCCATAATCCTGTCGATGATTTATATGGCTTTTCAAAATTAAACCGATGCGCGGCCTTTTATTTTTGAAATTTTGTCTTTATTGTATGATGTTTTGCTTGGTGCAATCCACCTTTCCCGGTATCGGACGCTTCATTCAGCTTATCAGAAAGCTTTTTAAGCAAGTCTTTATTTTGAAGATGGCTGTTGTCAATGAGCAGTCCTTTGAGGCCATCTTTTGTTTCTATCCCATAGATAACGGATTTGCCTGTTGGGTCTTCTTCTTCGTCAAAGCGATAAAATTCTGAAATGTTTAAATCGTCAATTTGAAAACTGGCGCACAGGTCTTTGCACTCAATACAATCGTCCTTTCTGTTGAAGTTATAGGTATAGCCTTTTTCCCTAAGGCCATCGAGTGCTTCAGGTAAGTTCCTGTAATAGCGGTTCTCATCGCGTATCACTTCTTTGTAATCAGATACTGAAAGACCGGTAACACGTTTGAATTGGCTGGACAGGTAATGTACTGAACTGTATCCGAGTTTTATGGCAATCTCACTTAAGTTGAGTTCATCGTACTGTAACAGTTCCTTTACCCTGTCTATGCGTTTATTGATATAATAGGCCTCTATGGTAAGCCCTTCACTTTTTGAGAAAAGCTTGCTGAGAAAATTGTAGTTTTTGCCAACCTCATGCGCCAGAAAATCAGACAACATTGTCTCTTTGGTAGAATTTTCCAAAAGTTCTATATAGTGCTGAATGCCCAGCTTAATCTGTTCCAGCAGGATCTCCTCTTTATCTTCCAGTAATTCAAATCCGTAGGTATTTAACCTGGCCGCAATGGTAGCTCTGGTAAGGGTGGTGGGGATTTGTACGGTAGCACGTCCAAGCTGTATGGTTGAAACAGTGGCCCCAAGGTCTTGAAGCTCGTTTTGTATGACCAGGATGCACCTGGGACATACCATATTCTTAATGTTTAGATTTATCGTTTTCATCTGTCGTTTTTTTTTTAAGGTGTATTAAAGAAGAATGGTGTTTATACAAGCCTCTGGCAGAAAGAACAGAGTATGCATGTACAAAGCAAAAAGAGGTAAGCCGGAAGGGCTATACCTGATTTAAGGGCATAGCAAGGCTACCTCTGACAGATGAGGGCTAATTAAGGAAGGACTGTATCCGCACACGTATACCAAACCCACCAAGAGGCGGTGGAAGGTCGGTCGCTTGGAAGGAGGTAAACTTTTTGTAAAAATATAGGGGACGTAGTTCAAAAACAGTGTGTTGGAAGAATAAAGAAGCTACAGTAAGAGATATGGATTTTTCAGAGCTTTGTTTTATTAGTGAAGCGTAAATGCTGTTCACCATATCATCACAGCAGTCGTCTTTATCGGTGTCCTTGTGCTCGTGGGATTGAGTGCCGTGATCATGGCCGGACGTCTCGTGGTGATCGTGACTTGCCGTAGTTACTCCATGCCCATGACTATCACTGTTTGTGAAATTATGGCTTTGATGTGCCTGAAAGATCAGTCCGTTATCACAAAGAAAATCGCAGGCAAATACACTGATGAAGCCCGTAAGAAAAAGGGCGGCAAGGTAGGATTTGTGCTGATGTAATTTTTTCATCTGCCTGCTTAATTTAAAGGTGATGTAAAGATAGAATATCTAAATTGAAGGTTACATGATATTTATCATGTAACAGAGATGGGTCGTGTAGGCGGAACCATCTAAAGTACTTTGCAGGTTTTCTCTTCTTTAATTTCATGATCTGCTCAGACTGCTTCCCTATTTAACGATTACGTTGTTTCGCCCTAAATAGATTCATGAGTCCTCTATCCTGAAAGTAGCTGATTCGGAAAAATGTTTACCTAATCAGAAAGTATATTTTCCTAATAGGAAAATATTTTGTAAAATTGGCATATAGATTTGACCTTATGTCGAAAACTCCAGATCTTAAAGCCATTCGAACCTCGCTAGGCCTCGGGCAACAGTTTATTGCCGGTGCACTTGGTGTTGAAGTAGCTACTTATAGTAAACTGGAAAGAGGTAAAATTCAATTGACAGTAGAACGGCTTTATAAACTTTCTAAAATTTTTAACCTAACCCCGGAAGAGATCCTCCATTTTGGATCGAGTCAGGTCTCCAATGGAAAAACAAAGCATGCTGATAATGTCACCTTTGTTCCTGTTGCCGCACAAGCCGGACTGTTTAACGGCTTTTCTTCAGAGCATTCCACAGATACGACTATTCCTTTTTCCCTTCCAATTTTTTATGAACGAGATCTGTTTCTTATAAATCTGGAAGGCGATAGTATGTACCCGACTTTCTGTAATGGGGATTACATTTTGGTGAAGCAATTAGACTTTACTAGTAAGAATATTAAATGGGGCGAACCTTATTTGATCATTACTGATGATGGTCAAGTGGTTAAGCGCATTATGAAATCTCAAGCTAAAAATTCCATCCTGCTAAAATCAGACAATCACCTTTATGAACCCTACGAAGTGGAAAACACAAACATTAAATCAATTTGGGAATTAAAGGGCGTGATTTCAAAAAACCTTGCGCCTAGAACGGTTCGATAACTAATGAAAGAGATGTCAAAACATAGTGTTCCCCTTTTAGATGAAGTCTATGAAAAACTGGATTATCAATCCGGGGATCTGTTTGATGTAGGTATAAATAGAAGCTCCGTTGGAATTGAAAATTATATTTCTAAGGGACAGTGGCTGGATACTTGTTTCTCTATCAATAGCCGAAATCAGTTTCATATTGACAAAATATTCTTTGTCCAGGACAACCCTATAATAGTTTTTGTTGATGCCAATACCATAGAGCAGGAGAAGATATTTAATGTTTATAATGAGGTATGGTCTCTAGCTCGTCCCCGTTTGGTTTTTGTTCAAAACGATTCTGCCATTACGGTATACGACCTGGCCTCAAATCCCGCCAGATCCAATGAAGACTTGACTCCGTTAAGTAAGACTATTAATGAAGCGAAACAAATTTTAAAAGAGCTTAAACGCTATAGAAGAGAAAGTATTGAATCAGGCACTGTCTTTGGCGATGAACATTTTGATTCTGTTAATAAAAGAGCAGACCTCTCACTTATAAATGATTTGAAACAAGCCAGATCGAGACTGTTTGATCATGGTTTAAATGGTGAAAACCTGAAGTATGCGCATGCCCTGATAGGAAGGTCAATCTTTATCCGCTATTTGGAAGATCGTGGAGTACTGACCAAAGAGTATTTTACAAAGGTGGCTAAAGGCAATAAAAAGTGGTTGAATATCATTGAGACCCCCATTGAGGCCACTTTTTACAGAATTGATATGAAGAGCCTGATCTTTCCCCGTATACTGGCCGATAGAGACCTTACCTTTCATTTATTCAAAAAAATTGCCGAAGACTTTAACGGGGATACTTTTAATACGGATGAAACCGAGGAGCAAATCGTAAATCAAACGCATTTAAACCTTTTACAAAACTTTCTTATTGGAGAAGGTAAGGATGCCCAATTACCCCTATTTTTATGGGCCTACCGGTTTGATGTAATTCCAATAGATTTGATCAGTAGTATTTATGAGGAATTTTACCACTCTGAAAATCTTATCGATTCTAAAACTCAAAAGCTGAAAGATGGAAAAGGCACTCACTACACCCCGTCTTCACTGGTAGAGTTTGTTCTAGCCCAGACGCTGACATTGGATGTGTTGAAAAAGAGACCCAGGGTTTTGGACCCAGCGTGTGGATCGGGAATTTTTCTGGTTGAATCCTTTAGAAGAATGGTTCGATACGAGCTGTTTGTGAAGAATAAAAAGGTGCTCGATCTGGAAGAGTTGCTTCATATTCTAAAAACTCAGATTGCTGGTATTGAGATTAATTCCGAAGCGGTTAAAATTGCGGCCTTCAGCTTATACCTATCGCTTTTGCATTACCTGAATCCCCCAAGTATTCTCTCCTATGTAAAGAAAGGGGGAAAGCTGCCTTACCTGATCTGGCACGGACAAAAGAAAGAAAATCACTTTAATATATTGCTGGAAAGCAACTCCTTCGATGAGGATAAAACAGAATTGGTTTTTCAGAGAAACTCTTTTGACTTAGTTGTGGGAAATCCACCTTGGGGAAGTCCTGGTACAGGCGATTTGCAAGGAAGGGAAGCATTGAAAAGCATAGAAGAATGGTGCAAAGTAAAGGGTATCGAGTTTCCAGACAAAGAACCTTCTCACGCCTTTTTGTTTAGGGCTATTGATTACTTAAAGCCCGGTGGTTTAAGTTCCCTACTGGTTTCAAGCGGTGTGTTGCTGAAGTTTTCACGTATAAGTAATAATTACAAACAACAACTGCTAAGCCAATCCACATTGAAGAGTGTGGTTAATTTCTCGCATGTAAGGCGTGTGTTTTTTTCAGGGGCTATTTCGCCATTCGTACTTATACGGTTAGAAAAGAAAGCCCCACACAGTGGCAGTCTGATTGATTATTTATCTCTTAAAAAATCAGGAATAATAGAGAAAAACAAAATTGTCCTTATCGACAAGAATGACTTTAAGAAAATAAAGTACGAACATACCAAAGTCAATGATATCTGGAAGATTTTCTATTGGGGCAATGAGCATGATTTTAATTTAATTAGTTCAATAAGGAGATTTGAACTTTTAAAGGAATACTGTGATCTTGAGAACTGCGCGCAGGGATTTCAAGAAGCTAATAAATCAAAGAATTCAAATTGGCTTTTGGATTACAAAGAAATACCAATAAAGTACTTTCAGAATAAGTATGGGTCTTTTGACCTTTCAAACAGAGAAGATCTATTGAAACTGTCCTCGATTCCACCGAAGGTAAAAGTTAGGGGTAAGGCTGCAATGTATGACGGACAAAGGATTCTTATTAAGAGAGGAGTAGCACAAAAGAATACCAGTCCTAAAGGACAAGTTATAGCCCGAATTGAATCTGACCGCTTTGCCTTCAGGCATTCCATTATTTGCATCAAGCTAAACAGTAAATCAACTATTGATTATGAGACTACAATCGGTATCATGTGGTCTTCTTTGTTTAGATATTATATGTTCATGACTGCCAGTACCTGGGGCACCTGGAGAGAGGAAATCCACTTGAATGAGGTTTTAGATTTTCCAATCGCCAATCCTAGCAAAAGTGAAGCAACCCAGATTGGTAAAATTGTTAAGGGCCTTCAGGAAGAGCACCGGAATGACGATCAGTTCTTTACCCTTAAAGATGAAACAAAGCTGAGGCTTTTAGAAGAAGAACTGGATAACAAGGTATTTGACCTGTACCAGTTGACCCCTTTTGAACGAACATTGATAAGAAACCGGTGTAACTACGATATTGACTACTATTACAGAGGTACCAAAAGTTTAGCCAATGAGCCGATCAGAAAAGAATCGGAACTGGATAGTTACATAGCGAGTTTTCGCAGTCATTGGTCTTTAACACTAGAGCCACATGAGTATTTTGATTCGAGAATCATGATGTCTGCTGATAAATCAATGCTTGGGGTGGTTTTCATGCTTAGGTCCAGTAAGGCGGAAATTACTATTAATTATAAAGACGACCCTAATATTGATGACTTTGAATCACTACTCAGTAATAAGGTATCAAGAGATGTGTATACCGAAGGATTGTTCAGGCGTGTTTCGGACGATCAAATAATTATTATAAAGTACAATAAGAAAGGTAATTGGACAGAAACAGAGGCCAAAACTGATGCGGAGGCAACCCTCCTTCATGCTTTGACGGAACATTAAAATTGGTTTAGGAAGATGTCTCTGCTCAATAGAAAAAAAGAATTCTGGAAGAAGTTTGAAAATTCAATCATTGAAATCATTGAATTGGCCATTGACCTGTTCAAAGAAAAAGAATCTCTCCCCAGAAAAGAAGATGATCTTAACAGAACATTCTTTTCTTGTTTAATAGAGGCCAATTATCTTTTGCAGAAGGAGAACAGGGGACAACCTTCCGCCCCTATGTATGAAGCCAATAACCAACCCAAATTTGAAGAAGGCAAACGAACAATTAGAGAATTTAAGAGACCGGATTTTCAGTGGTCAATTATGGATATCTTAGAACCCGATCCTTTGAAAAGCTCTAAGCAATTTGTCTTGGAATGTAAAAGGTTAGGCTTACCAAATGGGAACTGGGTTTTTAATGAGAACTACGTCAACCACGGTATCAAGCGCTTTGTGAGTAAAGAACATGGTTATGCGTATGGGGTGGAATCCTCGGCAATGCTGGGGTATGTTCAGGATATGGACATATATAAGATTTTATCCGAAGTCAATGTCAATATTGAGAGTATCAATCAAAAGAGCTTGAGTGAAACCCAAAAGAAGGACATTACCCTGCACCTGAGTCATATTTTAAAACTTGAGTATAGTGAAGATGCTATTAGGTTAATTCATTTATGGATTGACCTGCGTAAGTTTTATTGAAATCATTTATGATTCTAGTACGAGGCTTTTTAAGCAGAACCTCCCCGGCTTACCTTTAGTTTGGCGACCATGGCATCAGAAAGGGCTTCAGCATATACGCCATAGGCATCTACAAGCACTCCTTTTAAATCTTTTCCGGATTGAATGGCATACACAATAGAATTGTCATCGGGGCTGCTCATCCCCTCGAAGCGATAGGTCTCTTTGATCTCAAAATCTTCAGGGTGCAGTTCCAGTTTATAAGTAGGACACTCAATGCAGTGGGGCTTCAGGTTAAAATCGAGGGTATAACCTCTTTTCTTGAGGTCATTCAAGGCTTCGGAAAGTGTATCGTAACTTTTCATTTCCAGTTATTTTTAATGTGCAATTGTTTTCTATACCTGCTTATACTACTGATCGTCTATTCCTCTTTTGCTTTCAAAAACCACCTTTCACCGGCAAACACCACACCCATCAATACGGCAGAAACAATTACCACCAAAATATCACTACTACCTTTGATCCACAGGAAGGCACCCAACACAATTACATCCAATATAATGGCTGTAATGACGATGGCTATTTTGGGCTTTAACTCGTCACGCAGTTTGGTGAGCACTCCCCAATGGATGGTAATGTCCATCACCAGGTAAAAAATTGCTCCAATGGAGGCAATACGACTAAGGTCAAAGAATACGGTCAATAAGATGGCTACTACCACCGTGTAAACCAGCATGTGCTTTTGTATACGTCCGGGCATTCCGAAGTGGCGATGGGGAATAAGGTCCATATCCGTGAGCATGGCCGTCATGCGCGACACGGCAAATATGCTGGCGATGATACCGGATACGGTGGCAATAATGGCGATCCCTACCGTAAACCACAGGCCATATTGCCCAAAGGCAGGGCGTGAAGCTTCTGCCAGGGAATAGTCTTTAGCCTTTATAATTTCTGCAATGGAAAGGTTGGTGGAAACGGCAAAGGCGACCAAAAGGTAAATTACCGTACAGATAAGGAGCGAAAAGATGATGGCCCGGCCTACGTTCTTATGCGGATTTACAATTTCATCTCCACTGTTGGTGATGGTGGTAAAGCCTTTATAAGCCAGTATGGAAAGCGCCAATGCTCCTATATAACTGGTAATGGAATAATCGCTTGCGGAGTTGGCCGTAAGCGATGCACCAAAGGAAAAGCCGGCTGCCCACAAACCACCAATGGCAAATATGGCAATACCGCCAATTTTGATCACCGCCATGACCATGGAGGATTTACCAATGATAGTGTTGCCGGAAATATTGATCAGAAAGGCGATGATCAATAAGCCAACACCGAGCAGAGGCACCAAAACGCTATTTTCTCCTACATCAAATAATTGCAGGGTATAGGTGCCAAAAGTTCGGGCCACCAGGCTCTCGTTGATGACCATGGAGAGGGCCATCAAAAGGGCTGCTGAAGCGGTAATGGTGCCTTTGCCGTACGCCTTGATAAGGTACTTGGCAATGCCTCCGGCAGAAGGGTAGGCATTGGACATTTTGATATAAGAGTAGGCACTAAAACCCGAGATAATGGCTCCGGCCAGAAAGGCCAGGGGAAATAAACTGCCTGATAATTCAGCTACCTGGCCGAGCAGGGCGAAGATACCTGCGCCTATCATTACACCTGTACCCAGAGCTACCGCTCCGGCCAGTGTCAGGCTGTTTTTTTTGTATTGACTCATAATGATTTATTTGTTTGGATACGGCACTGGTTGCAAATGATCCGTTTTTGCTACAGGCTGTCGATTACAGATCTTAACCGGGCTTGTATCTCTGTAGCAATTTCCTCCAGCTCCTTATTCTCCACAGCCTGCATAGAGGCTACCGGGTCAACTGCGGCTATTTCAATGCCCTTTTCGGTTTGCTGTACAATGACGTTGCAGGGTAGCATAGCACCTATTTTATCTTCGGCCAGCAGGGCTTTATGGGCAAAGGGGGGATTACAGGCACCCAGGATTTTGTAGGGACGAAAATCTTCGTCCAGCTTTTTTTTCAGGGTTTCCTTTACATCAATTTCGGTAAGGATACCAAATCCTTCTTCTTTCAAGGCAGCTGTGACTTTCTCGATTGCCTCATTAAAGGATACATTTTCTAATGTTTTTTCGTGATAATATTTCATGATCCTATTGATTAAATGGATTATTGGAATTCGTTTATTGCTTTACTCAGATCATACGCGGCCACTTCAGTAAATTTATCAAGACTATACTCGATCCTGCGGCAGACCTGTACCCACCGTGCAGTGCACCTGCATTGGTCTGTGATCTGGTATTTGAATGTTAGCCCAGCCTATTGTTCATCCAGGTTTCGGGTTTCTTCATTAAGCTTACCTTCAAACTTAGGTACCGGCCTGTTTTTCTTTTCTTCTTCTGTTTTTACTACACCATTTTCTCTGATGTCGTTGATCAGCCACTGCATTTCCATGATTTCCCTCCGCTGTGCTTTAATGATTTCGTCAGCGAGCTTTCTCACCCGAACATCCTTTATTTGCGCACGATCACTGGTCAAAATAGCAATCGAATGATGGGGGATCATACCTTCCATATAGTCAACACCCGTTACGGTAACCTGACTTCTTACAAGCCCAATACCACCGGCAATGAGCAAAATGCCCAGGGCAATGATGGCAATATTGGCACCGCGCTTTTTGTACATATTGAGCATGAACAGCAGCATGATGATAACCATTGATCCACCCATGATCAGGGTCATAAAGAAGCGGGTTTCACTGAACCAGAAGTGATCAATGATCTGGAAAGAATGGGTATACATTAAAAAGAACATGGCTACCATTGAGGTGGCGATCATGGCAAAGAATTTCCTGTAGTTGTTTCCGTGTTTTTGTTTGTTTTCCATTTTGTTTAGAGTATTGATTGTTACTATTCAGATAAGGAATGGTTTAAAATCGTATGGAAAGGCCTCCTCCCGCCCCAAAACGGTTGTCATAGCTCCCCATGAGGGAGAAGTTGCGGGAAAGGAAATATTCCAGTCCGGCTGACCAGGTGGTCTCTCCTTTAAAATCCAGCGGTTCACCTGTGCCTTCTTCCGTTAGGTTGTTGACCCAGCCAAAGTCAGCCTGGTATTCGTAATTTCCAAAGAGTACAGTGCGCGGAAAGATCATGACCTCGCGGCTCAGCCTGATCTCGGGCCTTAACTTATGGTCTACCCGTACGTCCAGGTTGAACATATAGGGGGTAAAAAACCGGATACCGGCAATGGCGGTAGTGGATATTTCTTCCAGGCTGTTTTCCATTTCGTTTTCCATGTTCACCCCGGCAAATACCCGGAAGTAATCGTAAAGGTAGCGTTCATAGGTAAATTCTGCTTCCATATTTTCATTATAGCCCACTTCTGCATTCAGGTTGAATTGATTGCGGGTGTTTGATGAAACCAGGTTGAGCTCGGTCATGTGCGAGGCTACATCGGCCAGGCCCCAACTGTAGAAATGATTTGTTTCTTTTACCAGTTTGGAAACGGGATAAGGCTGCATACGGGGGTCACGGGGCGTACCGTAGCTATACACACGGGCCATTCCCCCCATCATGTGGTAAAGTATATGGCAATGAAAAAACCAGTCCCCGGATTCATTGGCATCAAACTCAATGATCGTTTTTTGCATGGGGGGCACGTTGACAGTGTGCTTCAGTGGAGAGCGTTCCCCGTTTTCGTTGATCACCCTGAAAAAATGGCCGTGCAGGTGCATGGGGTGGTGCATCATGGTGAGGTTGTTGAGGGTAATGCGCACCACTTCGCCTTTTTCGATCTTTATCTTATCGGTTTCGGACAGGGGCACTCCGTTCATGCTCCAGATGTAACGCCACATATTACCGGTGAGGTTGAGCAACACCTCCTTACGGGGTTTGTCTTCTGCAAAATCGGTGGGTTCGGGTGATTTAAGGTAGTTGTAATTATACTCGGAAAACATGCCCATTCCTTCCATTTTATCCTTGCTCTTTTCCATTTTCATACCGGGCTCAGATTTCTTTTCGTGATCCATTTTAGAGTGGTCCATACCTTGCATTTTCATCTTTTGGGTGGTGTCTTGTTTCATTTTGGAATGATCCATCCCCTTCATTTCACCGTCCATCTGCATGCCCCAGTTTTGCATGAGCTCGTAGGGTTCTTCTTTTCCCGGTCTGTATTTCATGGCAGGGGCACCCATGCGCATATCCATTTGGGCCATCTGCATCATCATCCCGATCTTATCGGGGCGGGGTATTTCAGCGGCAGGTAGTACGTCTCCTTTGCCGATATAGGCGGATGAATAACCAGAACCATCTTGTGCCGTAGCACGGAATTCTATTTTGCCGCTGGCAGGTATGGTAACAATAAAATCATAGGTTTCAGCTATGGCAATAAAAGTCTTATTCCGCTCAACGGGGTCTACATCCAGCCCATCTGCGGCTACCAGCATAGGGTTCCCTCCGCCAAAAGTCATCCAGAATTGGGAGGAGGCCGCTCCGTTGATGATGCGCAAACGCACTTTTTCACCGGGTTCAAATTGAGGGTATTCCTGGCTTACGCGACCATTGTTGAGAAAGGCCGGGTAATAGATGTCGGCAATGTCGGCACTTTCCATGCGCTGTTTCCAAAAGTTGAGCTGGGCACCCAGCCCTCCGCGTGCAATCACCTGGTTGAGGGGTGTGGCCGTTCCTTTTTTGATATTGTACCACTCATTTCCCCGTTTGAGGTTACGCAGTACATTCATGGGTTTTTGATGGGTCCAATCGGAAAGCACCATTATCAATTCCTTATCGTATTCCAGTGTTTCTTCCTTAGGCTCTATCACAATAGAGCCGTACACACCACTTTGCTCTTGCAGCATGGTGTGGGAATGGTACCAATAGGTGCCGGACTGGATCAGGGGGAATTCGTATTTCTGGGTTTCTCCCGGCTTTATGGGTGGAGTGGTGAGATAGGGCACGCCATCGTAAAAGTTGGGCAGTAACAACCCGTGCCAGTGGACGGAGGTTTCCACGTCCATTTCGTTTTTTACATAGATAACGGCATAGCCGCCTTCTTTAAAACGAAGTGTGGGACCAGGAATACCTCCATTTACCGTCATGCCCATGGTTTCTTTACCGTCTATGTTTACCGGTTCTTGACGAAGTGTAATGGTATAGGTGGAAGAATCCGTTTGCGCCCAACCGGAAAAACCGGAAAACAAAAAGAAGATGGCTACAATGGATATGCGAGCGATATTTGTCATGCTTATTTTCTTTTAAAGTATGCTATTTCTTTGGCCAGCGGGGCTGGCATTAAGGATTACCTGTGGATTATTTATTTCTTGAGGAGCTATGGGTTCTCATGATCTTCCACTGACCTTCTACCTTTTTTAAAACAGAGGTAGCTACTCCTTTTTTTTCAATTTTTCTTCCTCCTTTTAGTAATTCAATCTGATAGGTATATGTTTCGGTGGCAAAGGCATAATGCCCGTCTACGGTTACTTCAACAGTGTAATCATTGAACTTAAAGGACTTAAAAGCCTTGAGTTCCGGACCGAGATGATGATCCAGGTAATGGTCGAATGTACCTTCAGACCCCCCGGATTCAAAAACTGTGGATTCTTTGAGAAACAGACCGGACATACCTTCTGTATCTAAAGCTTCTATTTTATTGTGATAAGAGGTCAGTATGTTCTTTACCTGCTGTTCATTACTTTGACTAAAAACATTGAATGAGGTGAAAAAAAGTAGGCTTGCGAGTAGTGTAGTGTATATCGTTTTCATCTTTTTAAATAGTTTAATTCGGTTTATATAAATGGGCGTATTAAAATGAACTCAAGGCTTGTTTTTCAAACAGGGACAAGGCGTATATCAAGCCACAAATGTTATTCATCTTCAAGAATGGCTGTTTCAATAGACTTCAGTTGCACCTTGCCGGTGCCTTCCAGCATTATACCTACAAAGCCTTTTTCCATTTTATCGCCATGGCCATGTGTAATGGTCTGGTCGCCCATATAACCTTTAAAATGAGTCCCTGCGGCAGTAACCTTCAGCGGCATCCAGTCGGAACCGGCCCCAAAGTTACTTTCATCAAATACTTCTTCCTTGCCGTTTACTACCCTTCCCAGTTTCATATTGGCTCCATCAATGGCTACAAACTCATAGTTGGACAGGTCTTTGGCGTGATGGATTATCTTAAGAGACCCTTTAAAATCGAGTCTTTTAAGGGTGGCGATCATTCCTACATTATCGTATTGATTATGAAAAACAAAGGCCGTTGGCGTGCCATCTGCGGTTAATTCAAGCACCATGGCTCCCTCTGCATTTTTAACTTCAGGCTTTATGTTTGTTGCAGCACCCGCCAAAAAGTGAAAATCTGACCGCATAAGCTCGGCACCATTTCCGCTGGGTGTCCATGTTTTATCCTCCCCGGTTTCCATGCTCATAGAATGGTCATCTCCAGAGTGGTCTCCGCCACCCATATGAAGATCCTCTCCACCCATCATTTCATCGTGATTTTCTTCTTCTGATTGTTCTTCTTGTTTTCCTTGTGAACAGCCGGTAAAAACCAGGGTGCCCCCAATAAAAACAATTGCGTAAAACACTACTTGTAACTTCTTCATGATATTATTGATTTAAAGATTTATTTTTTGATTCCTACTCCATATTTGTATACCAGCTTCCCACCCAGGTCAGCTGTTTTGGCTACTACGCCCAGACCACTTGTGCCCAGTATAAACAGTGCAATGGCCACCCATTTGTTTTTATCCCACTTTTTCCATAAAAAGAGAAGGCGGATGAGGGTATAGCTCCCAAAGAAATACAGGGTGTAATGGCCCCAGTCAGAATGCTTACCGGCAGTAAGCTCGCCCTGCATGGGGACGGATACTCCGTCAATAGCCTGTTCTCCACTAAAATAGGCAGCCAAAGCGGCCAGTGCCCCCAGGGTATAAAGTGCCACTGCCATATGTTTCAGCCAGCTTTTACCAGAGAACAGGGAAGTCAGATCGGCCAAAACCGCTACAGCCCACAGTACAATGGGAAAGTGAATGATCAGTGGGTGTAGATTGGGTGCCCAGTCGGGAAGTAGTGTTTCCATGGTTTAGTGATTGGTCTTCTTTTTGGTATTTAGCCCAAAAACACCCTTCTTATTGGCAGCTAAATACTGGTAGTGGATGTTATCTGAAAGCGTATTGAAATAATCCCGTGGTACATTTAGCTCTCTGGTTGTTATCAAATTATAAAGGCTGTTCGTTTCTTCGTTTCGCGCTTTTTGACTTTGCTCGTATGCACTCATAATACCTGTGGGTAGGGAGATCATGGTCATAGATTTTGATGTGTTCTTCATATTCATCCGGTTAATCTTCATCATAATATTTAAGGTTGTATAAAAGGCCAATGCCTGCCAGTAAAAAGCATATAGTGGCTATTTAAAAGCTGGTGAATCATAACTCTCTTACATTGAAAGAGACCTTTACATCAGCCCATGAGATGGAAATAACCCCTTCTTTATCATCTGTTGGTTTTACTTTATAGAGAAGTTGTTCCTGGATTTCGGAACGCTTTTCGGGTTTGACGGTTAATCGCACTACATCCAGGTCAGGGTTATAGTCATCTGCCAGGTGTTGATCAAAATTTTCATTGATAATGATGGTCCATTCGTCTTCTCCCGGAATAGTGAACAAGGCGTATTTTCCCTTGGCTACCCTGTTTCCATTTAGTGCTACGTCTCCATAAAACTGAATAGAAGTGGCACTATGCGCCCCGGTTACCCATACTTCATTGTAGGCCACCAGCCCTCCAAAAATTTGTCTTCCTCTGACACTTGGGGCATGATAGGCAATGTGTACATGGGTATCCCCAATATTTGCCATTGTTTCGGTAGCCGGACTCTTGGCTTTAGCGGTGGTTGCCGGTTGCGTGGTCTCATGATCATGACCGGCTTCCTGTTCTACCTTTTCAGTTTTGCCTCCGCTACATGCCAAAAACAAAAAGGTGAGGGTACTTAACGATAGAATACTTATTTTTTTCATAATGCTATAGTTTCGTTTTATTGTTGATTATTTGTTTAAAGCAGGATCTCCTGCCGGTGTTGAGTTAGGGTACATAAAAGCATGACTACCCCATGTATTAATCCAGACATTTAAGGGTAAACAGTGTCTGACATTGTGATAAAGGACATGATTAAGAGCTGAAACCTTGTGGCTATGATTTTCCTTACTTTGAGTTCGCATAGGCTTTATAATTTTCTTCTGATTTGAAGTAATGAATTGCGATATCATGTGAACTCTGAAGTACTATATAGGCTTTGGATTTATCAACTTCTTCACCGGTAAGAGGGTCCCTTGCCCATCTATAGTGCACACTGTCTGTTAACTTTGCTTTGCACATTTTACAGCATCCGTAATAGGTTTTCCCTTCCACCTCCACTGGAATTTGCGCCACGCCCATATAAGTGTCATTGACCATGCATACCAACTCATTGGATACATGCTTTCCGGCTTCTAAATTTCCGGTACCACTTGAGAAGGTTGTATAGATCTGATAGCTCAAAATGCCTACCATCACCAGCCCAAGTATGCTGAGACTTATGATTGATTGCCTATCCATAACGTTATTTCTTTGTACCCATGGGGGAAGCAACCCATACGTTAGGAGTGTTTTGCTGCTTCTGCACCCACAGGATTTTTAAACCATGAATACTATTGACCGATTTTCTCTTTAGTCCTACCACATTTAAGCATGGCTTTTCCGAAATAAGGATTTTGAATTTCCTTCTTATCGCTCAACCAAAAAGCACCCTTATTGCCAAGTGCCATGGGGCAGTGCTGGTAGTAAGCTTCAGTATGGTTGATACCGAAGGCTTTTATACTTTGGTATAGCTTTTCGCTGAACTGTGCATACGCTTTTCGCTGGTCTGCAATGGTTTGTGACTTGTTCATAGCAGTTATGCTGTTTAGCATGGCTTTGGCGTACATCATCCAATCGGCATGGGCCTGGCCTTTGAGCAACCTCATGTCTACAGCTTCCATAGCTTCTTTAAGTGGTGCCAGTTGTTTCTTTACGGCATAGCTATCTGAGGCCACAAAGGCCTCGGTAAGGGGCAGGCTGGAAGTATATAGCCCTGCCAGTTTTTCCTGGAATTGCACTTCTACCTTATGCTGCGTAATTGCCTGTTGCTCTTGGGTTTGAGTATGCTCCTGGGCTGATACGCTTACAGCACCAAAGCTGAGCAGGAGGGCGAAAACTAAAATTTGTTTTTTCATTTCTTTTAGATTTTTAAAGATTAAACAGTTGAATCAGGACTACGCCAACTACCAAAAGGGTTACAACTCCCCAGACAATGCGATTTGTCCATATTTTTAATTTAGAGGGGGTATTCAAGCCCCCTGTTTTACAACATTCTTTCATTTTATCGTATCGGTTATTTCTCCACAGGTGAGCATGGCTTCACCGAAGTAGGGGTTTTTGATCTCGGCTTTCGTACTGAGCCAGTCTGCTCCTTTATTGCTATCGGCCATTGGGCAGTGCTGCACATAGAGCGGTTGATCCATTGGGTTAAAAGCTTTGGTCAAGACAATCATTCCATCGGATACCTGCTGAAAGGCCTGGCGCACTTCTTCCAGATTTTTGAAGTGTTCTAAGTGCTGTAAGGCGTTTTTTAAGTTGCTGTTGTGCTCCATCCAGGCGTTGTGCGCTGCTCCTTTAAAAAGGGACATATCTACCTTGCTTATGGCTTCCTTTAACTGGCTGCCATACTGTTTTGCCTCGGCCAACTGATCGGCTACCAGGGCATTTTTGAAATCCAGGTATGCAGCATAAAGCGGTTGCAGGGCACTTTTAGCTTTTTGATCAATGGTGAACGATTGTATCACTTTTGGCTTTACAGGACTTGCTGTGGATGGCATTTTACCATCATGATTATGCCCGGTCATGGCAGGGCCACCTTCCGGGTTCATCATACTGGGCTTGCCCGCCAGTTGGGCGGCTGCATCTATGCTGAAGGTGCCGTGTACAGCAATTTCCTCGCCTGGTTCCAATCCTTCTTTCACAATAAAACCATCCCCTAGCTCGGGGCCCAGTACTACCTCCCGCATCATAAAGTGGGTACCCTTACCGGAAGGTGTTTTTATGTAAACCACCGAACGTTCACCCGTCCACATCACAGCCGTTTTGGGTACTACCAGCGTGTTCGCCTTATTTTCCAATTCTGCCTGTACTACTCCACTGGCAAACATTTCTGGTTTGAGCACATTGCCTTTATTGTTTACTTCTACCCGGGCTTTGGCCACCCTTGTTTTCGGGTCAATAACGGGGTCTAAAAAGGTGATGATACCGCTAAACTGCTCACCGGGCAGGGAGGCTACGGTAAAGCGTACTTTATCACCTTTTTTTATCCAAGCCACGTCCGATTCATACACATCAAACAGCACCCATACTTTTGATAAATCGGCAATTTCATAAATCGGCTCTCCTTTACGAACGTAGTCACCCAGGTTTACTTTTTTGCTGAGCACAAAACCGGAGACATCGGCTACAATGGGAAACTGTTCTTTGGCTTCTCCGCCTTCCAGTATCTGGTCGATCTGTGCCTGGGATAGCTTCCAGTTTTTGAGTTTTTCCTGTGCCGATCTGTACAATGCCGGTTGGGTGTCTTTGATCTTTCGGGCTTCAAAAAGCTCTTCCTGGGCTGTAACCAGTTCGGGAGAATAGAGGGAAGCGATCACCTGGCCTTTGCGCACATATTCTCCGGTAAAGTTAACTTGCAATTGCTCTATCCTTCCCGGTATATGACTGGTTTGGGAAAATACCAGGCGTTCATCTTCCTGTACTTTTCCATTAAGCCGAAGGCTTTTTACCGGGGCGCTAGTGCCTACGATAGCCGTACTTACACTGGCCAATTGCATGGCGGTGGGCGACATGGATATGGCCATGGGGTCAAGCTCCTGGTTATCACCATTTTCCAGAGGGATGAGATCCATGCCACAAATGGGGCAATCTCCCGGCTCATTTTGCCTGATCTGCGGGTGCATGGAGCAGGTCCATATAGTTTCACCCGCTATTTCAGTGGTGTGCTGGTGATCTTCTTCCATTTTTTGACCAGAAGAACCTCCAAAAATCAGCCACCCCAGCAACAGACCAGTAATCAGTGTGAGCAGCATAACGATAATTGTTTTTCTATTGATTTTCATCTTAGTATGTTTTTGCCGTTAAGTAGTTAAGCTGGGCCAGAGCTATGTGGTATTGCACTTGTGCCGTGGCTTTCATTTTTTCATATTTCAGCAGTTGCTGTTGCATCCGGAGAACCTCTTCAAAATCCTGTCCTGAATTGGCATAGGCCGAAAATAGCAGGCTAAGTGCCTGCTCCGATTCCAGGGTCTGTTGCTCATATAAAGCGATAAGGTCGGATTGCTGTTGTATCCGGAACCAGGCCATTTCATATCCCGAAGTGAGGGTATTGGCATACTCTTCTTTTTGCAAAATATAGCCTTCCCGCATCAGTTGCGCTTCTTTTACCGAGGCTTTATACTTGTTTCTGAAA
The DNA here is from genome assembly GCA_937120475.1 of uncultured Cryomorphaceae bacterium. GTDB lineage: Bacteria > Bacteroidota > Bacteroidia > Flavobacteriales > Schleiferiaceae > CAKZNE01. The sequence continues at coordinate 50,151 of CAKZJV010000009.1, forward strand.
ATAGGAATGCTGACGGAGAGCATGGGCATCAGGGCATCCCGGCCATTATCGGGTACATCGGCATCTGTCCTTTCCCCCACCATTACATAGTCCAACCCTATGCCCAGCCGGGGCAAACCTTGCTTATAAGCTACCTCCTCACGGGCTTCACCAGCCTTTATTTTTAAATCCAGTGCATTTAAAGCGGGGTGATTATTGAGCAATGAATCTTTCCGGAAATTATCGGGTAAAATTTCTATTGCCAGGGAATCCGCCATAAGCACCTGATTGTCCTCATCCCGGTTGAGCAGTTTATTGAACCCGGTCAGCAGCGGCTTTTCCTTATTTTTGAGTATCTCCAGGCTGGTCTGGGCATCTTTGAGCATGATATCCACCCGCAGCACATCCACCATAGTGCCATTGCTGTTCTCAAACTTCGCGTTGGCAATGGTTTTGAAGGATTGGAGAATGTCAATATTCTCTTGTTCAATCCGTTTCCACTCCTGTAATTCGTATAGTGGGTAGTAGGCTGCTGCCACCTGGTAATACAGTCGGTTGCGGGTATCCACAAAGGATTGGTAGGAGGCTTCCGCCAGTAAAGTTGCGGCATCGTCCTGCGCCTTCAGGGTTCCGAACCAGGGAAACATCTGGGTAAGGGAAAATCGGGCTTGTTGTGGCCCTACCCTTGTTTCTACCGGGGAAATAAAGTAGCCAAAGGAAAAGTTAGGATCGGGCAGGCTGCTCACCTGGGGCACCCGTTGCAATGCGGCTTCAAAGTCCTTGTATTTAGCTTGTAGCCCCGGGTTGCGCTCGGCTGCTATTTTGAAATAATCATCCAGCGTTTGGGCATAGCCCACAGCGCTTCCGAGTAGCACAAGTATGATAATATTTACAACTGACTTCATGATTGAGCTTTTAAAATTTTACGTTCCTCTCTCCAACAGTACAGTACAGGGACGATGAAATACGTGATGGCAGCAAATAGCATCCCGCCAAAAGCAGGTATGGCCATCGGGATCATAATGTCTGATCCACGCCCTGTTGATGTGAGAATAGGCAGCAGTGCAATGATGGTGGTGGCAGAGGTCATCACGGCAGGTTTTATTCTGCGTTGACCTGCTTCTACTGTTGCCGCTCTTATTCCTTTCAGATGGTCTGTTTTATTGCGTTCAAAACTTTGATCTAAATAAGTAGCCATCAACACACCATCATCGGTAGCAATACCAAAGAGGGCAATAAACCCAACCCAAACAGCCACACTCAAATTGATGGTGTGTATTTGGAACAGGTCGCGGAAATTGGTACCGAAAAGGGAAAAGTCAGCAAACCAAGTTTGGCCATAGAACCACAACATGATAAAACCACCGCTAAACGCCATGGCGATGCCTGTAAATACCATTAATGAAGTGGTCACTGATTTGAACTGGAAGTAAAGAATCAGGAAGACAATGCCTAAAACCAACGGCACTACAATAGTCAACCGTTTCTCTGCCCGTACCTGGTTTTCATAGCTGCCCGAGAACTTATAGCTGATACCGGAAGGGACGGTCAACTCACCTGAGTCTATTTTGTCCTGAATGGTTTGCTGAGCATCGTTTACCACCGTTACTTCCGAAAATCCATCGCGTTTGTCAAACAGTACATAACCCACTAAAAAGGTTTCTTCACTCTTGATAGCCTGCGGTCCCCGGACATATTCAAAATCCACGATTTGTGATAATGGGATTTGTGCACCGGTAGGCGTTGGCATAAGGATCTTTCCCAGGGAAGCGGGGTCGTCTCGTAGCTCTCGTGGGTAGCGTACCCGTACCGGGAAACGTTCGCGGCCTTCAACTGTGGAGGTAATCTTCATACCACCAATGGCAGTTTCTATTGTTTGCTGTACATCTTCAATATTCAATCCATACCTAGAAATTTCATCTCTATTGATATTTAGGTGTATGTATGGTTTTCCAACAATTCTATCTGCAAATACCGCTTCTGCTTTTACAGAGGGAACTTCTTTGAGTATGTTTTCCAACTGCAACCCGAAATTCTCAATGGTATTCAGGTCAGGGCCATACACCTTAATACCCATAGGGGCACGCATCCCGGTTTGCAGCATCACCAACCGGGTTTCAATGGGTTGCAGCTTTGGGGCTGAGGTAACTCCCGGTATCTTGGTCACCCTGATGATTTCATTCCAGATATCATCGGGCGATTTAATTTGGTCACGCCAATTGCGGTAATACTCACCATTGTTATCGGGAATCAAATCTTTCGCTTCAATTCCTTTTCCCAACCCTTCCTTGTTCGACAATGAAACTCCTGAAATCGTAATGAACTTCTTGTCATCATCTACTCGAAACCTTTGCCTGTGCCCTTTTTTGTTGAGAATGTATTCGGATTTGTAGTTGATGATATTTTCATACATCGAGATAGGAGCTGGATCAAGGGCAGACTCTACCCGTCCTAATTTGCCAACCGTAAGCTCTACTTCCGGAATATTGGTCAGGAGCATATCCAGTTGCCCTACCACCTTACGGTTATATTCCATACCTGAATGGGGCATAGAAGTGGGCATCAACAAAAAGCTGCCTTCATCCAGCGAAGGCATAAATTCTTTACCAACGCCCGGAAAGCTGTGTGTAAGGCCTGACCATACTTTAGTAGGGCGCACATTCCAGCCCACGGTATCAAATCCTTTGGCAACAAATCCAAAAACAGTATTGAACCCCAACCATATGTTGACACCTAAAAGAATCAGCAGTGTAGGAATCAGCAGGAACCTGATCTTGTTATCCAGACACCACTTCAGGATTCTTTTGTATTGATATTCCAAAAGCGTAAATCCACCCAGTATCAGTCCCACCAATAAGGCCACAAATATAAAGTTGAGCAAAAGGGACTGTGAAGCACCGAGTGGTAGCCAATATTTAGCCAAAAGCCAGATTACGCCAATGAGTACAATAATCAACTCAGCATAATTGAAGAAAAATAAGACGGGCCTAGAGAAGCTTTCCTTTTTAGCGTCAAAAATATTCTTTACAATTCCGATGATTCCAAATAGCATCAACAATACACCACCCCAAAACTGACCGATCAATAGCCCTGTGACTCCAACTAGCACCAAGGCGTAGCCACCATATTTTTTAAGAAACTTATTGTTGATCTTAAATCCAAAGAACCAGTGTGCCAGCGTGGGCATGATCAATAAACTCACCAGCAAAGCGGCTATCAAGGCAAAGGTTTTGGTAAATGCCAGGGGCCCAAAGAGCTTTCCTTCTGCGGCTTGCATAGTAAATACCGGAATGAAACTTACAATTGTGGTAGATACAGCTGTAAGGATTGCAGTGGCCACTTCTGAAGCTCCATTGTAAATGGTGTCTATCAGTTTTTGACCGAGAGGGGCTTCATCTATGTGCTTGATAATATTTTCCGACAGGATAACGCCCAAGTCCACCATCGTACCAATGGCAATGGCAATACCTGATAGTGCCACAATGTTGGCATCCACACCAAAATAGCGCATAGCGATAAACACCATGAGCACTGCAATAGGCAGGATGCTCGAAATGAGAAAGGAAGCCCTGAGATTATACACCATTACAATCACCACCAAAATGGTAATAAGCACTTGAAGCGAAATAGCTTCTTCCAGGGTTCCTAATGTTTCATAAATGAGTTCGGAGCGGTCATAAAATGGAACAATGGTTAGCTGGCTTTCCCGGCCGTCTGCTAATGTTTTCTTGGGGAGTCCCGGAGCGATTTCCTTAATTTTATCCTTAACGTTATTAATAACCTGAAGGGGGTTGGCACCATAGCGGGCTACCACCACACCGCCTACTACTTCGGCTCCGTCTTTATCCAACAGCCCCCTGCGGGTGGAGGGGCCCAGGGAAACCACTCCTATATCTTTAATGCGAATGGGCACATTATCCTGTACAGCTACCACCGCCTTTTCAATGTCTTCTACTTTTTTGACGTAACCCAGGCCACGCACCAGGTATTCGGCCTGGTTGATCTCTATGGTTTTGGCACCTACGTCTTTATTGGACTTTTGTACCGCCTGCATGACTTTGTGCAGCGGAATGTTGTAGGCTTTTAGGGCATCGGGGTTTACATCTATCTGGTATTCCTGCACAAAACCTCCAATAGAGGCTACTTCTGAAACGCCTTCCGTGGCATTTAAACCATATTTCACGTAGAAATCCTGCACGGTACGGATCTCGTGCAAATCCCATCCTCCTGTAGGTTTTCCTTCTTTATCACGACCTTCTAGCGTATACCAATATACTTGTCCCAATGCCGTAGCATCAGGCCCCAGGGCGGGTTGCACACCTTCGGGCAGCAGATCGGAAGGTAGAGCGTTGAGTTTTTCCAGAATGCGTGAGCGTGACCAGTAAAACTCTACGTCTTCACTGAAAATGATAAAGATGCTGGAAAAGCCAAAAATGGAAGAGCTACGAATGGATTTTACTCCCGGGATACCTAGTAAATAGGTGGTGAGTGGGTAAGAGATCTGATCCTCAATGTCCTGAGGAGAACGTCCTTGCCATTGGCTAAAGACGATCTGTTGGTTTTCGCCAATATCGGGAATGGCATCTACAGGCACAGGATCGGAAGGTAACGCCCCTACCTGCCAGCCGAAGGGAGCCGTTACGATACCCCAAGCAATGAAACCGATAAGAATAAGCAGGGTAACAAGCTTATTCTCCAAAAAATATTTGATGATTTTATTGAGCATGAAAGCAATTATTTGATGATATAATGATTGGAGACGCTTATAGAATAAGGTATTCCGTCAGCAGCCTGAAGACACTAGGATATCATCAAATCAAATAAGGAAGGATTGAAACAGTACTTGTATGTCCTGTTCCGGCAACGGAGGGGTATAATCCGTGTATTTAGGTAAGGTAGTAGGTGTATAAAGTGTGGGCAGTATAAAACTCTGTACAAAAGAAGCTACAAATACAAAATTGGGCGCAACTTCTATTCCCTGTGTTTTAAAGGTATCGTCTACCTGAAAGGTCTGGTATTCGTTTTGGCAACAGGGTTTGGGGCTAAGTTGGTGACCGTGGGACATTTCTTCTTCACAGGCCTCTTCCATGCCAGCCATCCCGCAATCCAGGGCATGCTTTACCAGCATGAGTTTACTCTCCACGGCTTCCCCGCCACAATAGTGGGTGGCCATAGTATAACCTGTGCTGCTTAGCAGCAGCATGAGGGCTAATGTTATGGAGAGTAGTTTTTTCATTGAGATCAAATGTACAATAAGCTAAAGACGGGTAGTTTATGAAATCTTGTTTAAATGTTATGAAGTTTTGCTTTTCTCTACGGAAGATACTCAGAGATTGGAGGCTTGTAGAATATAACGCTCCGTGTTTTGGTAAAATAAAGTGGTCTGCTTTATAAGATACACCCCACTTTGTCTATAATTCTTGGGGTCGAAACCCTATTCTTTATGGACTGGCAGACAGGCCTCCTACCACTAAAAGCCATTTATCTAAACCATAGACCCGACATCCGACCCATAAAGGGATAGGAATAGACCATGTTCCGGATGCCCTCAACTTCTAGTTTAGCTTTTACAGCTATTGCTCAAACCTTTCATTATACCTTTTTGGTTTGTTAGATTTTATAGAAGGAAAATCCCAGTGAAGCAATGTATTACTTCAGCCAGCAGCAAAAAAAGTGGAAAGGTTCCTTTTCATGGTTAAAGGATTTCGGTTATCTGTATTTTCCAGGAATTGTCTAGATTACCATCCTCTTCATCTTTTACATGTCCCTTAACTGTTACTTGTCTGGTATTTAGCGCAGAAAGCACATTAGCCGGGGTGTCTGGGGTAATGGTAAAAGTCTCATCATCCGTATTTAGTTGCCACTCGTCTCCTACCTTACTTAATTCACCTTTCAAAGTCACGATGGCATTTCTGGCAGAAAACCCGTTACTCTTTACCAGTTCCTGTATTTTTTTCAGTGTCAATTTATTATTTACTGAAAGCTGGAGATAAGCTTTCCCATCATTTAGACTCACTTGTACCTTCTCCAGACCATCCATTTTCTTAAGTCCTCGCTCCAGTCCGTAGGCACAAGGTGCACAGTCCATCCCAAATACTTCCTGATCTACTTTGATCAACTGAGCCATTGCGCTGTTCAGCCCAATTATTGTAAGCAATGCTATTATTCCTAACTTTTTCATTTTCTTCTGTTTTTTTAATGTTTATAACCAGTAACTAATATTCACCGAGAGCCTGTATTTCTCTTTTGGTCCCTGCTTTATCTCCTGGTAAGCAGGAAATAATGCTCCGAAGGATATTCCCCAAGCACCATAAAGGCCGAGAAATGACGGTCCGAGCATCACTTTCTTTCCCCTTTGATCAATGGCCGAAATCTGGCCTTCGGTACTGCTTGCTCCGGGAAATTCTGCCAGGGATTCTACAAATATGCGCCAGTCGGGTTTTGGATAGTCTCCCATGAAGATGTTGGGCCTATAGCCTACCACGAAGCTGGCGTAAGGAAGGTCACCCAACTGTTCATTTCCCTCTTCAAAATAATACTGATAGCCACCTCCTACCCAGGCATACCAGGTTCGGGAGGCATATCCGGTAGAAATGGCTCCATGGATGGAATTGCTTACGTTAATACCTCCTCTAGTTTCTTCGGTAGGTGCTGAAACGCTTAATATAGCAGTGGATTCAAACCTTTTTCCCACGCCAAAGGCATTGGAAAAGAAGCGATACCATACGGAAGCTTCAATATCGCCATTGGCCGGCATATTGCTGTTTCCTCTTGTTCTGGGTACATCAGAGAGCCGGTCGATCATAGTAGGGGTAGTGATATTTAGCTGCAGATCTTCGGTAATACCGTAAGACCAGATATACCGGAGCATAAACGACTGATCGTTTTCGGTAGCCAGGCTCATCGCTGCTACATTAAAATCGACCCCTCCCTTGGCGAGGGTGGGTGTTTGCAGGCCGTATAAGGGCCCATGCCCCTGGGCCAGGGCTTTTGACAGGGCTAGGGTGGCAACCACCGCAATGGAAAAAATCTGTTTCATGTAAGTTTTTTAAATACCAAAAAATTGTTGAATCGGAAGCAGCAGGTAAGCGGAGAACAAGCCGGTTGCATACAGCCCGAAGGATATCCAGAGGATAATCTTACTCCACCGGGCAGCCGTGTTGCAGGCTGTTTCATTTCCGTATTCATCTATTTCGCAAGCCTGATCTTGCTTACGGCCGTAGAACAACCAGAAATTGAAACCAATCAGCAATCCTGCCACCAAGAACGTCCAGTGTTTATACTTACTCAGCCATATCAGTGCCGGAAAGTCTGAGACCAACCCGGCCACTACCGCTCCCATGCCTATGGCTACCAGTAAGGATGGAAGGGCACAGCAGAGCAGCGTTGATACCGAAGTAAAAAGGGACGCTATGCTGAGAAAATCCTGCTTTAGTGATTTGAAAACTCCCATAAGCCTATGCTGCCAGTTTAGCACAACTACTGGCACAGGCTTCACATTTCTGCGCACATTGCTTGCATACCTCGCTGTCAAATTTGCCGCATTCTTCTGCACATGCTTTACAGAGGTCGGCACAAATAGCGCATACTCTGTTGGCATAACCGGACTGAGACGCCAGCATTTGTACACAAGCGGTACAAAGGGCAATGCAATCCAGGCAAAGCTTATGGCATTCTTTCATATCGGGTTCGCCCATGTGCTGGTCCAGGCAGACTCGCGCAGCGGTGATACAGGCATTACAATCGTCTATACATTGCTGAATTTCATTATTCAATGGTTTCATCATTTTAACGGTTTAAATTGATTCCCTCACCGGCACGGCAGCAAGGGAAAATGGTTAATTTGAGCCGTGCCATATTTATTTTTATGCTTGCCCAACTCCTGCCCGGGTCAGGTCATCTTTAGTAACTTCCTGGTTTTTGCAACAGTCTAAAAGCAACCCGTTTACAGCTATGGCCGGTACCCTGTTAATCCCATAAGCTTTCAGTTTGCTCAGGCAGGCTTTGTCATTACATTGCTTAACCAGATCATAGACTGTTATTTCACATTGATCACAGGCTAAGTCTTTTACCATGCTAACCACCGGATCACAAACCGGGCAGTTTGCCGTAAATATTTCCACATGACGTTTCATAATTTTCTCCTTTTAATTATTCTGTAAAAATGATTCGAGATTCTTTCCGGATAAGAATAATTCAAAGGTAGGCTCAGGGAGGGGGTGGTCGCCAAGAGGTAATGACTACAAAATTTGATTTATTTTTCTTGAGATAAGAAAAGTAATAACGGGTAGAAGGGCAATGGCCAAAAATGGTGAAAGACCAATGCCAGGGGGTATAGTAGGCATACGGTCCGTATAATCCCACCAGCCCAGATATAGTGCAAGGCCTTCCGCAATTATAGAAAGCAAGACACTTATCACCAAAGCGGTTGTTAATTTTCCTGCTGATAGTGAATGAAGCCAATGAATATCTCTGTAAACAGCAGCAGTAATACTATACACGCACAAAATCAAAAACACATCACCCAGTGCGCATAAGGCAAAAAATATATGCTTCATCCATGATGCAAAGTTTACATATAGCGGAAAGTGGATGTTTTCCCATATCGCGCTAAGCGCAAAGCCGACAATGGCTACAATAAATATCAGTTTACGAGTCGGTGTTTTCATGGGTATTGCCAATCCTTTCTTTCAGCTCTGTTATCTCATTCAATTTTTGTGTGAGGCTATCCAATTCCAGGTGGGGGAACTGTTGGCGGATAAATTCTATGCGGTCTTCATGACCACAGTTTCCCGGGCAGGCTTCTACCGTTTCCGATATCTTTATGGCCAAAGCCTTACGGTAGACTTCATCTAAAAGTAAAAAATAGGCCTTGTCTATTCCCTTTTGAGTGGCTTTGAACTGTATAAGAATCTTTTCGGGTTCTTTTCCTTCACCAAGCATTCTGATCAATCCGTCTACTTGTCCTTTAATGCTCTGCAAACGCGTTTGTATGTCTTTGGTCAGATCCCGGGGTATCATTATAATTTAATTTTGGTAAATGTAGCTTCCCGACAGGGGTGGTAAACAATAAATAGAAGGTGTTTTTTCATTTTTATCAAACCATAGAACCAACATCCGACCCCATTGAGGGATAAGCGTAAACCATATTGCGTATATCCGCCACCTTAAGCTTTCCGCGTATAGCCATAGCAAACAAATTGATCGTTTCTTCGGCATGTGGGCCAATGATATGCGCACCTAAAATGCGGCCCTCTTTATCGGAGATGACTTTGAAAGCATAGGTAGATTCGTTTATGCGCCTGGCATTGTACCAGTTTGAAGCTGAACCGCTTTTTACCTGGTGCTCAATCCCCGAGGCTTTCGCCTGTGCTTCGGTTATACCCACAGCAGCTAAGGCAGGCAGGGTAAATACCGCACTGGGCATTTCGGAGTAATCGGGTTTTTTATGGTTGCCACGAATAATATTGGCAGCCACAACATGACCTTCCATCACAGCAACGGGTGTAAGGTTTAATCCTCCACTTGCGGCAGCATCGCCAGCCGCATAAACCCTGGGGTTGGTGGTACTTTGCAGGTAGTCATTTACGTCAACACCTGCTTTGCCATAGGCAATATTAGCTTTTTCAAGGTGCAGGCCGTCTAGCTCAGGCACCCGTCCTGCGGCATTTACCACAAGGTCAGTTTCAAACGATTTTTGCCCGTCAGGTAATTTCGCAATGATCTTAAAGTGCCCGTTGGTTTTTTCTACGCCCACCACCTCAGATTCCAGGTGCAGGTCAACCCCCAGCGCTTCGGTAGCCTTTACCAAATGCTGCACCATATCTTCATCAAAGTTTTCCAGGGACCGTTTTCCACGGTGAAAGATAGCAACGCTACTTCCTGCTCTTACCACAAGATGGGCAAATTCCATAGCGATGTATCCCCCGCCAATAAAAGTGATATGCCTGGGTAGTTTTTGCAGGTTTAGAAAATCGGTACTGTCTATGGGCAAATCACCTCCCGGTATATCAAGGGTAAAAGGTCTTGCGCCCGTGGCAATCACTATTTTATCAGCTTCCAGCAAATCACCCTCAATGCGAAGGGTGTTTTCATTCTCAAAACGGGCTGCTCCATGAAACATATCCACTCCGGCTTTTTCATAACCTTTTTCCACACTTTTGGGCATTTTGGAAACGAAATCCTCTTTATAAGCCATTAAGTCCTGCCAGTTGATAGAAATATCACCTGAAATACCGATACCGCTCATTTTGTGGGCGCGGTCTATAATCTCCGCTGCCCCAATCAATATTTTTTTAGGGTCACAACCTCGCAGCGCACAAGTACCCCCATAAGGTAGTGCGTCTGTAACGGCTGTTTTCAGTCCTTTCCTGGCGCCCTTGTTGGCAATGGTCATTCCGGCCATACCCGAGCCGATAACGATTACATCATATTGCTTCATGCGCAACAGCTACTTTTGCCACCTTCCTGAATGGGCGGGCAGGCCACCGTACCATAAGAACAATACACGCAGCAGTCTCCATCGAGTGGTTTCAGTACTTTTTGGCATTGCTCACACTGGTAAAAAAACTGGCAGGCATCGGTGGGCATTGTTTCTTCTTTTTGATGTCCGCAATGGGGGCAAGTGATGTCCGATTGCAATACAATTTCTTTCTCCATATTATGGTTTTTTTGATTTTTCGATCACCTTGTAGCCCGTCTCATTAATCGCTTCTACGATCTCCTTTTTACTCACTTTATCAGGATGGTATTTTACGGTGGCCTTTCCGTCTTCATACGAAGCGTCTACTTCTTCAATACCTTCCAATTCACTCACCGCATGGGTTACATGGGCTTCGCAACCTGCGCAGGTCATACCTTTTATCGCTAATTGTATGGTTTCTGATTCAATGGCCTGAAAGGCGTTTGACCGGGACTCTGCATCTTTTACCTCGGATGCCACTACCGTATATCCGGTACTATTAATAGCCTTTGTAATGTTGTCAAGGCTAATGACAGAAGCATTGAACCTTACCTGTGCATTAGCACTTTTATGCGATGCAGTAGCTTCTATTACCCCATCTAAACCCGATACGGCATGCTTTACATGCTCCTCGCAACCTGTACAGGTCATCCCCTCAACATTAAAATCGGCTAGTTTGATTGGGGATTGATTGTCATAAACGGCAAGACCTACCTTTTCATTATCGGGATAAAAAATATGCGAATAAGTAGGGAAGGCCAGCATAAGACCAGCAAATACGGTAACCATTCCAAGAAATTTTTTCGATTGCCAGAAGGAAGGTTTCTCATCTTCTTCACAGGCACAGGCTATCTCTTCTGCTGTGCGCGGTTTTAACTTTTGATACCACGCAAAGGCCAAAATACCTATGGTCAATACAATGAGGTATGGTCTAAAAGGTTCCATCCATGAAAAAGTGGCTGCAATGCCACCAATACCTGCTAACAATGAAAATACGGGCGTAATGCAACATAGCGAGGCCACAACAGCGGCCAGTAATCCCGCACTTGCACTTTTTGATGCCAGGCCGGTTTGTTTGGAAGTATGATCAGTGGTATTCATAATACGGCCTCCTTTTGGTTTTGCACCGATAAGCTGGCTAATACCGGGCTGAGAGTTTCCAGGTTGGCTTCCACCAAAGAGTAAAAGACCGTTTGGCCTACTTTCTCGCTAGCTATTAGGCCTCCTTCCCTCAACTTCTTTAAATGCTGGGAGATAGCCGGTACGGTCATCTCTAAAATATCACTCAGGTCGCAAGGGCAGAGTTTAGTTTCTTTACTGAGCAGGTAAAGGATCTTTAACCGGACTTCGTTGCCGGAAAGACTTAAAGCGCGAGCAACAGCAGCAATAGAGTGCTCGGCTTTTGCTATTTGGTTTTTGCATTGTTCGATCTGTTCAACATCTGCAAAAACCCGGATGCAGGATTTAGTCATATCTTTATATTTAAGCATTTACTTAAATAATGAAGGTAGAAAATAAAGTTTAAGCAGTTGCTTAAATAAAGAATATTCTTTTGAGCTTATACTAGAGCATGTCGGTCTATTATGCCAATTTCAAAATCCTAATCGCACCGCGCATCACAAAGGCAAACACGATCCCGCCAATAGCCAGGTCAGGCCATTTACTTTCCAGCCAATAAACCAATATCCCGGCCAGTATCACCCCGCCATTAACAATGATGTCATTGGAAGTGAAAATGGCACTGGCCTGCATGTGCGCTTCTTTACTCTTGGCTTTATTGATCAGCCAGAGCGAAACCAGGTTGCCGATAAGGGCCAGTACTGAGATTATGATCATCCACTGGAACAGGGGTGTTTCGCTTTCAGAGAAAAATCTGCGCAGTACTTCAGCAAAACCCAACAAGGCCAATCCCATTTGGAAATAGCCACTGACCTTTGCTACTTTTTTCTTTCGTGAAATAGCTGCTCCTACAGCGAAGAGGCTTAATCCATAGACAATGGAGTCGGCCAGCATATCCAGCGAGTCTGCCACTAGCCCCATAGACCGGGAAATCCACCCGGTAGTCATCTCCACCACAAAAAAGGCGAAGTTGATGCCCAGTACCCACCAGAGTATCTTCCGTTGATGCGATTCGTCAATCCCGACAGGCAATTCAGCCTCTGACGTATCCTGGAGTTGATCATTGAGGTTTAGTGCACCGATGGCTTTTTGTATAGGGTGTACTTCCTCCTGGTGGAAGACTTCCAGCTTGCGTGCCGGAATATCAAACTCCAGGTGTTTTACCTGGCTGAGAGGTTCCAGCTTCATGCGGATCATTTGCTCCTCCGAGGGGCAGTCCATCTTGGTTATTTTGAATGTGCTTTTATTCATGAAATTGTGTGTTTGGATGAATGCCAGCACTTTTAAATATGGCTTTTAGATCCTCTTCTATTTTCATCGGCTGAAGAGGCGGCACGTTGGCTCCTCCGGTGTTTCCAACCGGAATCTTTCCCACAAATGACTTGACGCCTCCAATAAGCAACCTTGGGATCTGACCAAGTACCTCTTTCGTACTTTTTATATGAATCCCAAAGCGCAGCATCTTCCAATGGACATGGCTGTGATGCCAGGGATATGCCTGACCTATTATATGGGCTCGCTCCAAATGGTTCCAGGCCTCCTGTAGGTTTCCTGCTTTAAATTGCCGGTCATAGGCATTCAGCTCTTGTTTAAAGTAGGGCCGAAGCTTATCGGGCATTAGGGTGTTTAACTTCATATCCATCTGATTAAATACATCAAGAAGCTTTTTTTAATAAGAACTAATCCTTAGTCCTTGTCTTTTTTGTAAGCTAACAATCTCAACGCATTAAAAACAACAACCAAGGTAGACCCTTCATGGATTAATACCGCAATGCCGATATTGGCCAGTCCTAAAATTGTAGATGGAATGAGGATGGCGACTATTCCTAAGCTCACCCAGAGGTTTTGCTTAATGATACCTTTGGCCTTTCTACTTAGACCAATAGCGAAGGGCAATGTTTCCAGCTTATCGGCCATCAGAGCAATGTCAGCTGTTTCCAGAGCCACATCACTTCCTGCCGCTCCCATGGCTATGCCCACCGTACTGTTGGCCATGGCCGGAGCATCGTTCACACCATCGCCAACCATGGCTACTTTGTCTTCTTTTTGTCTAAGCTCTTTAATGGCTTCTACCTTTTCTTCTGGTAGCAAACTGCCCCAGGCATCTGTAAGGCCTATTTCTTTAGCTACCGCATCGGCCACTTTCTGGTTGTCACCGGTGAGCATGATCATGCGTTTGATGCCGATCTTTTTCAGTTGCTCTAAGGTATTTTTCGCTTCTTCTCTTGGCGTATCCATCAAGGCGATGATCCCTATGTAATTGTCATTCTGTCGGATGAGCATGGTAGTATTGCCATCAGACTCCAAGGACTTTACTTTTTCTTCTGTTTCCTTTGATGGCTTCTTATCATCCAGCGACTCAAACAGGTCCAGGTTGCCAATGTAGACTTTGTCACTTCCCAATGTGGCTTTGATCCCTTTCCCAAGCACGGCCTCCAGGTCTTTCGCCTCAGGTATGTCAGCACCCTTCAGTCGCTCTTTTCCGTCACGCACTACGGCCTTTGCCAGTGGGTGATCACTAAGACCCTCTACTGCAACTGCTATTTTCAATAATTCCTCTTCTTTCACATCCCCCAGGGCTACCACCTCCGTTAACTTAGGCTTACCTTCTGTTAGTGTTCCGGTCTTATCAAAAGCCAGGGCAGTAAGTACGCCTAAATCTTCCAATGGGCGGCCACCTTTGATAAGCACCCCACTTTTGGCTGCCCGGGCTACTCCACTGAGCACAGCACTCGGGGTGGCAATAGCCAAAGCACAAGGGCTGGCAGCTACCAGCACGGCCATGGCTCGGTAGAAGCTTTCGCTAAAAGTTTCGTCAATGACTAAAAAAGCGAAATTGAGCAACACCACCAATACCAATACAGCAGGCACAAAATACTTCTCAAATTTGTCGGTGAGCCGCTGTGTAGGCGATTTCTGGGTCTGGGCTTCATTCACCAGTTTCACAAGGCGGGAGAGCGTAGAGTCCTTCGCTACTTTTATCACTTTAATTTCCAGTGTATTATTGCCATTGATCGTACCGGAAAAGGCACGGTTCTCGTCCTTAATGTCTTTTTCCTGTGACCAGTCTTTATCGGGATCATCCACAGGTTCTTTATCCACTGGTACACTTTCCCCGGTAATAGGTGCTTGATTTACGCTACTCCGACCATCTACTACCACACCATCAGCAGAAATTTTACTGTTGGGTTTCACTACGATGATGTCTCCAATGCTCAGTTCTTCAATACCTACTTCTTCTGTTTTTCCATTTCTCTTGAGCAAGGCCGTTTTAGGGGCCAGTTCTGCCAAAGCGGCAATAGATTTACGGGCCTTGTTCATGGCATAATGCTCCAGGGCATGGCCCATGCTGAACAGGAACAGCAACAGGGCACCTTCTGCCCATTCTCCTAAAATAGCCGCACCGATGGCTGCTACCAGCATTAGGAAATCTATCTCAAAGCCACCTTT
The DNA here is from genome assembly GCA_937120475.1 of uncultured Cryomorphaceae bacterium. GTDB lineage: Bacteria > Bacteroidota > Bacteroidia > Flavobacteriales > Schleiferiaceae > CAKZNE01. The sequence continues at coordinate 65,161 of CAKZJV010000009.1, forward strand.
GGCAACTGTTTGAATAGCTTCTTTAGCTGTAAAAAAGCCTCCAAAGAAATACGCTGCGATGTAGAGCACCAGACTTACCCATGAAGGAATAGTTTCTACATATGAAAGCCCAAAACCTATTCCAAGCAATGCCCCGCAGATGATGGAAAAGATCAGCTCGGTATTTTTGCCAAAAATACCACCGTGTGAGTGGTCGTGATCTTCACCTTCCTCATGTGAATGCTCATCCTCTTTTTCTTGGGTTTCCTTTTGTTCAGGTTTCTTGGCTTGCTGAAGAAATCGCTCAGCACTTACCTGCGTATCGGGTATGTCAAGACCTTCTTTCCTTAACGATTTCAGTATCTCCGCTTCATCTATTTTGGTGGTATCAAATTCCAAACGCACCATGCCGGAACCCGAGACGGAAGCTTCCAGAATGCCCGCTTTGTTTCTAAGGTTTCGCTCTATGTTACGGGCATGGCGTGTATGCCTTATTCCCTCTACTTCTATGAGTTTATGGCCAAACTTTTCGGTGATCTCAGCCCCGGTTTGCTCCGCCAGTTTTTGGATCCGGTCAATTGATATTACCTCAGGATCATAATGGAAGCAGAGTTGTGGCACACCATTGTCGGTTTCATCTGCCACATGTACTTTTTCAAGACCGTCCTTGTCCTGAAGCTTTTGGATCAGCTTATTTACACATTGATCTTTTTCATCAGGTACTTCGGGAAGTATCAGGGGAATTTTTATTTGTAGCTTTTTCATGACATTTAATTATCTGGTGAGCAGTTATCACAAACCCCCTTTACCACTAAGTTTGCTTCTTCAGCAATATGCTTCGGGGGCAACTCTACTTCAGGAATTTTATAGCTCGTCAGGCATTTGGTTTGTCCGCATATTCTACAGTGAAAGTGCAGGTGTAAGTCTCTTTCTATTTCGCATTTGCAGCCGTCTTCACATATGGCATACTTGGGTATACCTGTACCGTCATCTATGCTGTGCACCATACCATTTTCTTCAAATACTTTCAACGTTCTGTAAATGGTAGTTCTGTCCGATTTCTCAAATTCCGTATACATATCAGTAAGACTAATAGCTGCCTCCTTGCCCATTAGATATTCCAACACCAAAAGCCGCATGGCAGTGGGTCTTATATTGTGCGCTTTTAAGTTTTCTTCTAGTTCTTTTATCATCGCTGGTTTGAGTTAATGGCTATGCGCTGTAGCACCTTTCTTCATCTCAGAAATCAGGTAATATGCATTGTTCCAGGCCACCAGGGTTCCTGCTGGCAGCGGTTCTAATAGTTTAATCTCTATCCATCCGTCTTCCGCCATACCTGTTCGTATTTCTATGGCTTTAAACGCCCATTCGGTTTTTCCATCTTCTTCATGGGGCTCCGCAATAAAAATATAGGGCTTGCCTTCTTCCTCTATAATGGCGCTTTCAGGTAATGCCGTTACAGGGTTGTTATCACCTGTTCTTATTTTACCATTTATATACATTCCCGGGATCAGAAAGTCTTCTTTCTGGTCTATCTCCGCATGCACATGAACGGCTTTAGGGTTTTGTTCAAATTGCTTACCCACGGAGTATATTTTGGCAGTTAAGGTGCTACCCGGAACTGATTCTACTGTGAAAGATATTTTCTGTCCTTTTTTTACTTTATGGATATCCTTTTCAAAGACCATCAGATCGGCATGGATATGGTCGGTATTAACGATCATAAACATATCTTTCTGAGGATCGACATATTGACCGATTTGCACTTTTACTTTTTCAATGTATCCGTTTATCGGACTCACTACGGGCACATACTGATAAACATCACCGCTTTGGACTTTTTTCACCTCCAGACTAAGCTGCCTCAGCTGTGCTTCATAACCTTTTACTTCCCCCTTCATGGCTTGGTAGTCGGCCTGAATCTGCTGATAGGTTTTCCCGGAGCCCACTTCTTCTTCGTACAACCTTTTCTGCCGTTGATTTTCCTTCTCCAGAAACTGTAACTGACTGTAAGCCCGCACATAATCTGTCTGAAGTGTGCTTAGGTTTGGGTGGGACAAATAAGCCAATACCTGGCCTTTGTTTACTTTGTCGCCTTCTATTACCTTAATAGAAGTAACATTTGCCCCCAATATGGCCGTAACGGTGGCTTTGTGCTGTGGGGGTACTTCCAACTGACCATTGGCCTCCACCACGCCTGAAAGCGACTTATCGGGTAGGATATCTACTTTAATGTCCAAGCTTTCAAATTTCATGTCGGAAAGGTGGAGTTCGGCCATTCCTTCTTCACTGTGTTCTTTTTCTTCACCTTCGTGCCCGGCCTCGCCCTCACGGTGTTCTTCATGAGTAGCCTCAGCGGAGTTGTCAGGTGATTTGTTTCCGCAACCTGTAAATACCGATGTGATAAGTACCAGTGCCGCTATATATATGATCTGTTTTTTCATTGTGCTTCTATTTTTAAATCTGATGACCCGTTTATTCTTAGTTTGATGTTTTTAAATAGTATTCCAACTGGTAGCGACTGTCCAGGTAATTACCGAAGGCATTCCAGGAGTCTACTTCTATGCGAATGGCATCGCGAATGTTTTGCAGGAAGGTGACGTAATCAATGGCACCTTCACGGTAAGCCAAAATGGCTCCGGCTCTTTGCTCTTGTGCCAACGGAAGTGCTTTATCCCGGTAGTAGTTCCATGAGTTAAGCCATTTCAGGTACTGCTCTTTCATGCCCTGATAGGCGGCATTCAGTTCCAACTGGTTTTGCCTCAGGTTTTGACCGGCAATATCGCGCTGGATTTTGGCCGACTGTGTCCTTCCCAGCTCAGGCCCGAAAAACAGGGGAATCCTTATGCCTATCTGGTACTGATAAAATCCAGATTGCCCGGCAATCTGCTGTCGCCCATACTGCCCCTGTAATTGAGGCAAGAACTGCGAACGCCTCTCTTTTATGGTGGCATCCGCTACATCTACCTGTTGCTTTGATATATTCAGCAAAGGATGGTTCATCAATGAATCAGCTACATAATTGAGCGGTTCGTCCAATTGACTGGTTGGGACATCCGGTACGGTATACAGCGTGTCATTGGCAAACCAAAGGTTCAGGCGCTGTAAAGCACTCAGATAATCCCGATAAGCCTGCTCTTTTTGGATTTGTACCTGGTTAGCCTGGTTGGAAGTAGCCAGGTATTCCAGTTTAGATGTGGCTTCCGTTTCCAAGCGAATCCTGGCCGCTCTTTCAATATCTGCAAATACTGAATCCAACTGTTCATAAACCTGGTAGTTGTTTTTGGAAGCATATACCATGGCCCAAGCCTGGCTTACTTCCCGCTCCAGTTCAATGACGGATAGGTCAAGTGCCTTCTCGGCAAGTGCTACCCGTTCTTTTTGCAATTTCAGCCTTGGGGCTATTCCAAACACATCTATCTGTTGTTGTTGAATTCCAAATTGTGTGTAAACTCCATCAGAGCCATTGCCCACTTCTTCCTTTCCAGTAAATACCTGCGTATTCCCAAAGTCCCAGGCTGTTTTCTTAAGCACTTCCTGGTTTTCTATCTCTAGTCTTGCCGATTGGATTTTCGGATAGCTTTCTACCGCTCGTTTTCTGGCCTGATCCAGCGTGATCGTTGGCAAACTGTCTTGTGGTTGTTGTTGGTTTTGAGCATTGGCCAAGGCAGGAAGCCCGAATACACCTCCACAGACCAGCAGTACAATAATCACGTTGGCGTTTGGCCCTTTCAGGCTTTTTCTTTTGTCACTTCTGCTTTCCACAAAAGTGTAAAGTACCGGAAGCACCACCAAGGTGAGCAGTGTAGCTGTAAGCATTCCACCAATTACCACTGTGGCTAACGGCCTTTGTACCTCAGCTCCGGCAGACCCTGAAAATGCCATCGGCAAGAAGCCGAATATATCTGTAGTAGCCGTAAGCATGATCGGCCTGATCCTTTCTTTGGTACCGGTAAGAATGCGGTTTCTGATGCTGGTGACCCCTTCTTCTTTTAGAGAATTGAAGCGGTTGATGAGTACCAGTCCGTTCAACACGGCCACTCCGAATAACACGATAAAGCCTACACCTGCTGAAATGCTAAAAGGCATATCTCGCATCCACAAAGCAAATACACCCCCAATAGCCGCCAGGGGAATGGCAATGTAAATCATGATGGATTGGGAGAAGGATCGCAAGGCGAAATACAGCAGCACAAAAATCAGGAAGAGTGCAATGGGCACTACGATCTGCAAGCGGCCTTTGGCCCGTTCAAGGTTTTCAAACTCACCGCCATAAGTGATGTAATAGCCCGGAGGTAAGTCTAACTGTGCATCCAGCTTTTCTTGTATGTCGTTTACTACTGACTCTACATCACGGCCCCTGGTATTCACCCCGACATACGTTCTGCGATAGGTATTATCCCGCGAGATCTGCATGGGGCCGGGCACATAGCTGATGTCGGCAACTTCCTTAATAGGTACCTGGGTGCCATCCGGCAGGTCGATGTATAAGGTGCGCAGGTCATCTATACTTTTTCGATGTGCTTCATCAAACCGGATTACGAGGTCGAATCGTTTTTCTCCTTCAAAGATGACACCGGCAACTCCCCCGGCAAACGCAGAACTTACATATTCATTTACCTTTTGAATATCCAATCCGTACTGTGCAATTTTATCACGGTTATAGCGAACGGTCATTTGAGGTAAACCGGAAGTCCGCTCCGGGTTTACATCACCGGCACCAGGAACTGTTTGTATGATCTCTGCCATTTCCTGTACTTTGGTAGCCAGGATTTCCAGATCATCACCGTATAACTTCACGGCAATATCTTCCCTTACTCCTTCGAGCAGCTCATTAAACCGCAACTCCACGGGTTGGGTAAATACTAGGTTCACCCCGGTTAATTGCTCATCCAGTTTGTCTTTAATGGCAGCGATCAAGTCGTCCTTACTTTCAGCGGTAACCCATTTTTCCTTGTCTTTTTCCAGGATCAGGTACATATCCGCTATATCCATCGGCATGGGGTCGGTAGGGATATCTGCCACACCTATCCGGGCAGTAACTGTTTTTATTTCGGGGAAATTATCCAGAAGTATGTTTTCAATTTTTACAGATACTTCTTTGGATTCACTAAGTGAGCTACCCGGCCTGATCAGTGCTTGCATGGCAAGGTCTCCTTCATCCAACTGTGGCACAAATTCTCCACCCATCCGGGAAAAAATAAAGCCGGCTGCTACCAGGAGTATAATCCCTGAAATGATAACCAGTGCTTTTAGCTTTAATGCGCCTTTGAGTAATGGTAAATAGGCCCATTCTATGCCTCCTATAATTTTATCACTTACTTTCTCTAACCATCTTTCAAACTTTCCAAATCTGTTTTTTTTGTTTTGGACAGGTTTCATAAACAAGGCCGACATCATGGGCACGTAGGTGAGGCAGAGCACAATGGCACCAATCATGGCAAAGCCAAAGGTGTAGGCCATGGGCTGAAACATTTTACCTTCCACACCGGTAAGAAAAAGGATGGGAGCAAAAACAATCAGAATGATTATTTGCCCAAAAAAGGCCGAACGCATCATGGTACTGCCAGCATCATAAGCTACTTGATCCATAACACCCTGATCAAACTTTATTTTACCCGATCGTATTCGCTTTTGGATTTCGTAAACTGTTCCTTCAATAATAATTACCGCGCCATCAATGATGATCCCAAAGTCTATGGCACCGAGACTCATCAGGTTGGCCCATACATTGAATTGCTTCATCAGGATGAAGGCAAATAAGAGGGAAAGTGGGATGGTAGTGGCTGTGATGATACCACCACGCAGACTACCCAGCAGGATAACCAGGGCAAATATCACGATCAGTGCTCCTTCGAGCAGGTTGCTTTTTACCGTATCGGTTGTCCTTGCTATCAGATCGCTCCGGTCAATAATGGGTGTGATTTGTAAACCTTCCGGAAGTGACTTCTGCACTTCTTCCATCCGCTCTTTTACATTCTGAATTACAGCATTCGGATTGGAACCTTTCAGCATCATAATAATACCCCCAACGGCTTCTTTTCCGTCCTGGGTAAAAGCACCATAGCGCATCTGGCTGCCGAAATGAACTTTCTGGGCTACATCTCCTACCGTAACCGGAATTCCATTTTCATTTTTAATAACGATTTTCCTGATGTCGTCAAGTGAGCGTATCAGTCCTTCACCCCGGATGAAATTGGACATTCTGTTTTTCTCAATATATGCCCCTCCCGTATTGACATTATTCCTGGCTAAGGCTTCATATACCTGAGAGATACTCACATTCATAGCATTGAGTTTCTCGGGATTGATCGCTACTTCATATTGTTTGATGTAGCCACCGAAGGAGTTTACTTCTACAACCCCCTCCAGTAAAGTCAATTGTCTTTTTACGATCCATTCCTGGATAGTACGCAACTCCATGGGGGAATAGAGTGAATCATAGCCTTCCTGTGGCTGAATGGTATACTCATAAATCTGCCCTAAGCCGGTGGAAATAGGCCCCATTGATGGGCTACCAAATTTTTCAGGTATGGTCTCCTGTAATTCATTCAGCTTTTCCTGCACCAGTTGCCGGGGCAGGTAGGTGCCCATATCGTCTTCAAAAACAATGGTGACTACTGACAGCCCGAACCTGGAAATGGAGCGTATTTCATCTACACCGGGGAGATTACCCATAGCCAACTCCACCGGATAGGTCACGAACTGTTCTATATCTTCAGTGGCCAGGTTGGGCGATACTGTAATTACCTGCACCTGGTTATTGGTAATGTCCGGTACGGAACCCAGGTTTACCGTGTTCATGGAGTAGATGCCCATAGCTATGAGTGCCAGGGTGAGCAGACCCACAATGAACTTATTCTTTATGGAAAAAGAAATGATTTTATTGATCATTGATTATGATTTAATATCAGTTAGAAAATAGGATGACCGGCCCAGGTGTAAATATTACATGGAGAAATTGGGGCCGGAAAAGACTGATATTAAACCTTCGGGGGCTCTAAAAAAGATTCCTTAAACCCTTCAGAAAGAGAGCAGGCATGACCCGTAAGCGGATCTTCGAAGGAAAGGGGCTGGGAATGCAATCTGTATGATTGGTGCACAACCAGGTGGCTATGACAGCAGTGGCATGTGCATAGGGGTGAACATAAGTCTTCAGTAGAATTATGATCGTGATTATCTCCGTCATCACTTATAGAGACTTCTATGTGCTCTTCTACCGGTTGATTGTCAGCACAGGGAAGTACTGACAAACCCAGGATCCAAAAGGATAATATAATTGATAGAATTCGCACAATACAAAGTTATGACAAAATCAATGCAATAGGTTTGCAAAGTTCAGTTTACCTAACTCAAAAAAGAGAGCCATCAATTGGCTCCCTTTTTACATACATCGTTTCTGATCATTAACTTCTGCAGGCCTCGGCACATTTACGGCAGGCTTCGGCACAGGCTTTACAATGGTCGTGATGGTCAGCATGTTTCTCGCATTCTTTGACACAGGCTTCACATACTTCAGCACATAATGCCTTGAGTTTTGATGCAAAAGCACTGTTACGCGCTTCCAGTTTGGCAGTAATACTACACAGGTCGGAGCAATCTAAACAAGCCCTCAGGCAGGCTTCTATTTTAGCATCACCGCCCAGGCATCTATCAATACAAATTTCGCAGGCCTTTATACAGGCCAGGCATTCGTCTATACATTTTTCATCTATCATAATACTGTTTACTTAAGGGTTATACATTAATGAATGGGTTCGGCCTTGAACCCAATTTTATCGAGTGTAGAAATCACTTGCCCTTCAGTGGCTCCATTACTTTTTACGGTTAGCACCTTATCGGGATTTTTAAGATCTACTTCCCATTTTTCAATACCGTCCGCTTCATTGAGACGGGGACTCACTTTTTCCAAACAGCCCGTACATTTTATCGAAGTTTTAAACTTTAGCGTTTCCATTTTATCTGAATTTTAATTGATTCAAATCTATCCGTTCCAGACCTGGTAACTGTTATAGATTTTTGTTCTTTTTTTATGAAGTTTTGACCCATCAGGTATAAGAGAGAACGATGTGATCACTCACCGGGAGGCTTTGACACAACAAGACATAACCTTCTTTAAGCTTCTCCTCATTAAGCGCATAGTTTGCTTTCATATGTACTTCTCCTTCCAGTAATTTGGCCGCACATTTTCCACACAGGGCCTGTTTGCAAGAATGGGGTAGCGGGAGTTTTTTTTCCAATCCGGCTGTAAGTATGGTTTGGGATTCAGACACTTCTAACTGAAGTGCATCCTTCTTCAAGCCTCTAAGATGTACCAGTGTCTTTTTCATACCCATTAAAGTGTAGCGGTTTTCAGGCGCAGGCTGTTGGCCACTACCGATACGGAACTGAAAGCCATTGCCATACCCGCGATCATAGGGTCTAACAGAAAGCCGTTGACGGGGAACAGAACCCCTGCGGCTATGGGAATGCCGATGATGTTGTAAATAAAAGCCCAGAACAGGTTCTGACGAATGCCCAATACCGTTTTTTTAGAGAGTTTCAGTGCTTTGGGAATAGACTGAAGATCGGAAGTGATGAGGGTTATTTTGGCTACGTCCATCGCAATATCTGATCCGTGCCCCATCGCAATGCTTACATCAGCTTGGGCCAGGGCATGCGAATCATTGATACCATCGCCCACCATTGCCACGATCTTCCCTTCGGTTTGCAGTTCTTTGACAAAATCGGCTTTGTCGGAAGGCAGTACTTCTGCTTTGAAATGCTTTAACCCCACCTGGCTAGCTACTGCCTGAGCCGTTTGCCTATTGTCCCCGGTAAGCATATACACTTCGATACCCCGGTCTTGCAGGGTTTCAATAGCCTGCCTGGATGTTCCTTTGATCTTATCGGCAATGGCCAGCACGGCTAATGCCTGATGTTGATTGGCGAAGAAGATAACCGTTTTAGCTTCTTCCCGCAGGGCTTTTGCTCTTTTGTCAAGTTCATCACTCACGCTGACATTATGCTCAGCGAGCAATTTTTGGTTACCGATATAGAACATCGTGTCATCTGAACCCACAGCCTCAACTCCCCGCCCGGTAATGCTGTTAAACCGGGAGATTGTTGTTGGCTTAATGCCTTCCTCCTTTAGTTTTTGAACCACAGCTTCGGCCAATGGGTGTTCGGATTGAGCTTCCATGGCTAATAATATGGGCTTGAGTGTTTCGGATGGCTGTTTGTCTCCCCAAATAACATCGGTTACCACAGGTTTCCCTTCCGTAATGGTACCTGTTTTATCCAATACCACTGCATTCACTTTATGGCCCAATTCCAGGCTTTCGGCATCTTTGATCAGAATGTTGTTTTCGGCTCCTTTGCCTACCCCTACCATAATGGCAGTGGGCGTTGCCAGTCCGAGAGCACAAGGGCAGGCGATCACGAGTACGGCTACAGAGGTCAGCAAAGCATGGGTAAAGGCATCATCCCCACCTGCAACCATCCAAACAATAAAAGTGACGATAGAGATGGTTATCACCACGGGCACAAAGATCCCGGCTATTTTATCGACCAGCTTTTGTACCGGGGCTTTACTGCCCTGGGCTTCCTGTACCATTTTTATGATTTGCGACAAGAGGGTTTCTCCCCCCACTTTTTCTGCCGTAAAGCGGAAACTGCCTTTTTGGTTTACCGTACCGGCAAATACTTTTTCACCGTTGGTTTTTTCTACAGGAATAGGTTCTCCTGTGATCATACTTTCGTCTACATAGGAGCTACCTTCGGTTACGGTGCCATCTACCGGTATTTTCTCCCCCGGACGCACCATAATGGTATAGCCCGGCTGTACCGAGGCAATGGGCATTTCCACTTCTTCGCCTTCTATAATTACTTTGAGGGTTTTGGGTTGTAAGCCCATCAGTTTTTTAATGGCGGAAGAGGTATTGGACTTGGCTTTTTCTTCCAGTAGTTTGCCCAGTGAAATAAAGGTGATGATCACCGTAGCGGCTTCATAGTATACATGGGGATGGATGCCCCGGCTATGCCAAAACTCAGGAAAGAGTGTATTGAACAGGCTAAACAGAAAGGCAATCCCGGTACTGAGGGCTACCAGGGTGTCCATATTGGCTTTACCATGTTTGGCTTGTTTAACCGCGTTGACAAAAAAACTGCGGCCAAACCAAAACAATACAGGGACGGTCAGTACCATGGAGATCCAACGCCCGGCTTCCCAATCCATAAAGAACATACCGATGACAAATACTGGCAGGGTGAGTATGGCTGACCAGAGGGTCCGCTTTTTAATGTCTCGATAATGTTGCTGTTGCAATTGTTCCTGGGCTTCAGCCGGGTCTTCGGCATCTATAATAAGGTCGTAGCCTACCGACTGTAAGGCCTGGCGAAGGTCTTCGGAGCTTACCGAAGGGGTATGCTCTACCAAAACGGAACTACTGGCAAAATTTACACTGGCTTTATGTACGCCTTCGGTATGCCCAAGGATTGACTCTACGCTGGAGGCACAAGCAGCACAGGTCATACCTGTTACAGGAAACGCTTGTTTTATGGTTTCTTCCTTTTGTGTTTCCGGTGCTTTTATATCCATCGTCTCCATAACTGCCTTTGCTTTTATTGAACACTACAAAAGTCGCAAGCAAGCGAGGGTAAGCTGTTACAGAATCTTGATAAAGGTTTATATGATTTTGTCAGAGGGCATCCAGGGAAGAATGGCCAGGCTTTTTAGATTTTTTAAAAGCCGTAGGGGTCATACCTGTTTCTTTTTTGAACTGGGAAGAAAGGTGAGCGGTACTACTGTAGTTCATCTGAAAGGCAATCTCGGAAAGGGTCATTTCATCATAAAACAGGAGTTCCTTTACGCGTTCTGTTTTCTGCCGCGTAATGAATTTTTCAATGGTAATGCCTTCTACGGAGGAAAACAGGCGGCTCAGATAGCTGTAGTCATGATGCAACTGATCGGACAGAAAAGTGGAAAAGTTGACTTGCAGGGATTGCTGTTTATGGTGTACCTGTTCTATCACCAGCGCTTTGATCTTGGAGATCAGGGCCGACCTACCGCTTTCCAGCAATTCAAAACCCAGGGCCCGGAGCTTTTGAGAAAGTTCCGTTTGCTGGTGAGAGGTTAATTCTTTGTTCAGGCTTACTTCCCCCAGTTCTATCTGCGTATAGTCAGCGTCCAGTTCATGGAGTACCTCCTCCACCGCTTTAATACAACGGGGGCAAACCATGTTCTTAATATGAAGGAGCGGTTTATTCTGCATGAGGATTCAAAGTTGATGAAAATGACTAAGAAAACAACGGCACTTAGCTAGACAAGTTATGTTAGTATGAGCCAAATGCAAACTGGGTTTGCCGCTAAAACTTACAAATGTTCGAAAAAGGTACAGTAGAGCCGAAGCTGATGTTTTAGTCGCAATCGGATAAATCATATATTTGCGCTTGTCTGACAATCCATGAATTGCTCTATAGATTGTGCATTATTGCAATTGTTCAACACATCTTTGAAATATTAAATAACTCAGCTAGCCTTTGCAAATCAGGTATAAAAAGGTTCGAGATTAGTTCGGTTGGGGCTACAATAAACCCGAAATTTATAATTAGGCTTCGAGTTTTTTTGATGCCTTTATGTATATCCGTACTCAGATGATGTGGAACGAAGGATTCATAACTGCCTAAGGCGGATGAATGGTTGCCCCTTTCGCTCACCCTCTTATTCACCCTCGAATTTCACTTTCAACCATAAAAATCTCTTAGCTATTTCTTGTTGGCTATTTGGTGTACTTGTTACTCTCCTGCTTGGTCAGATGGATGTAAGTTTAGGGTGATTCGTAAAAACCCTCTGGAGTTTTTTCAAAGGTGAACAATAGACCCTAAATGCAGAACATTTAGAGTGCTTATCAAAATAATAATGTACCGATATTGTACAATGGATAGACACATCTTTTTTCACCGCTATGTTTTGCAAATATGTCATTTTTGCTTGCTGGTCAATCGTGTAGCGACACTCATGGTTGTTCTTGGATGGCCTTGAAACATACCAACGCTTAAAACAGCGTACCTAAGAACAACTTCTTACTTGGGCTTTCTCCAAAGTACCTCTTACATTTATACTTAAAGTGAATATATCATAATTGTATTCCAGACAGTAATTTGAAATCAAAATGATTTGTATTTTAACCATCAAATAAAAAAAGTGAAATCAGATCCGAAAAAATGCGTTCTGCTTTCTCAAACTACTGCCCAAGCGTTTGTAACCGACAACCTAAAGAGGCCTTAATCGTTTACTCAATGCTGAGCGTAGAAGAATGCCGTAGAATTTTCGAAAAACACGGAGAACACCACTCTGAAGAAGAAATCGCGCAGATCAGAAGAGTACTGTATCAACTAGCCAGGCATCAAATCAATGATTTAGAAAATCAGGAAAATGAAGAATGTCATACTTTACACAAGAGTCTCCACAGACGAACAGGCTGATAAAGGCTTCAGTTTGCGTTATCAAAAAGAAATCTTGTCTCGGTACTGTGAATTGAAGTCCCAAACCATTCTTCAACATTTTCAGGATGATTTTTCTGCCAAAACTTTTGAACGTCCAGAATGGAAAAAGTTGTTGGATTACTGTAAGGCTCATCGTAAAACAGTAGATACCATACTCTTCACAAAGTGGGACCGGTTTTCACGTAATGCAGCAGAAGCCTATCAAGTGATTGCGCAGTTAAGACGAATGGGCATAGAAGTCAATGCCATAGAACAACCGCTTGACCTTGACCAACCTGACAATAAAATTATGCTGGCTATTTATCTGGCCGTACCTGAAGTAGAGAATGACAAAATTTCCATTCGGGTTACCGAAGGCTCCCGCAGAGCTAATAAGGAAGGCTGCTGGACTACTACTGCTCCGCTGGGCTACGTCAATAAACGAACCCCGGATGGTAAATCCAGTCTGGAGCCTTCTGATAGAGCACATTTGGTCAAGGAAGCATTGGAAATATTGGCCACGACCAGTAAACCTGTAGATGAAGTCCGAAGGATTATGCTCACCAAAGGAATGAAAATATCACGCTCCCGCTTTCATGCACTCATTCGTAATAGAGTTTATATAGGACAAGTAAAAGTTCCTGCTTATAAAAATGAAGACGAGACCTATGCTGAAGGCCTACATGCAGCCATAGTGCCTGACCAGCTCTTTTACAGTGTACAAGAAAGGTTGAACAATCGCAAAAAGATCATGCGAAAATGGTCACTTAAAAATGAGAGCTTCCCACTAAGAGGACATATTCAATGCTCTCGATGCGATAGGCCTTTAACGGGCAGTAAGTCCAAAAGCCGGTCGGGTAAGTATTACTATTATTATCATTGTCGGAATGGTTGTCTTGAGAGATTTCAGGTAAGTGATGCCCATCAAATGTTAGAAAATTATCTATCACAACTTACCCTAGCCCCTGGTAAAGCCGAAGCTTACTTAAGTATATTGAAAGACCTTTATGGGGCATCTAAGGTGGGAAGGCAACTGAAAATTAAAAAATTGCAGGAAGAAATTAAAAAGCTCAGGCAAACGATAGATACGGCAGAAGACAATCTTTTCCAAGGAAATATTGATCAGGCAAGCTTTAACAAGGGAAAGGCAAGATATTCGGCTACCATTATTGAACTGGAACAGCAGTTAAACCACCTTAAAACATCTTCCACCAATTTCACACAGAAAATAAAGAAAGCACTAGCAGTGGTAACTAACCTGAAGGTCTTTTATCAACAAGCCTCATGGCAGACCAAACAAACCATTTTAGGTTTAACATTTCCGGGAAAGTTGGTTTTTGAGAAAAACGAGTGTCAAACCTTAAGATTAAACACGGTTTTAGATCACATATATCAGACAACCAACAACTTGGTGAAAAGCAAAAAAGGACAAGCTCATAAAATTAAGAGCTTGTCCTCTGGAGTGATCCCGGCAGGATTCGAACCTGCGACCGTCTGCTTAGAAGGCAGATGCTCTATCCAGCTGAGCTACGAGACCTGAATTTTCTTATCACGAAGAAATACAGTTGACCTTACCATAAATCCTCATCACCTTAATGGAAAGAACCTGCGTCCGTCCCGATAGAATCGGGATGCTCCCTGATACAGCTGAGCTACGAGACCTATTCTTGTTCTCGTGGCGAAGCTGCCTGTCCCGATACAATCGGGAAGCTACGAGACCTGAACGGGGCTGCAAAAGTACTATCTTTTTGAAAAATAACCTGACGGTAAAAAATTGCTTTAACGAAGCTCGGAGTAGCGCGGCCCCTTGATCCATTTCTTGTACAGCGGGTATAACTTGTTGGGATGCACGCCCAACATATAAAGACCAAAAATTATCCCGTTGGATATATTGACCCGCAAAAAGCTGTTGTATTGATATTTACGATCCAGAACCTTCAGGTTTTTAGGAATTTTGATGCATTCCCCTTTCTTGCGGGCACGGCTGAAAAGTTCATAGTCTTCCATCATCAGGTAATCTTCACGATAACCCTTAAGTTCGTTAAACAAAGAACGCTTTATAAAAAGGGACTGGTCACCTCCACTGGAAATAATCCGGTTAAAACGGCTTGCGTAGCTATTAATCTTAACCCACTTATTTTCGGATTGTATTCGTTGGCGGAAATTACCAAAGTCATAACCCAGGTGAAGGGCACCCTCTATATCACTTATAAAACTGGGGGGAGGAAAAGCATCTGCATGTAAAAAGTAAAATACCGAACCTTCGGCCTGGCTGGCCCCGTAATTCAACTGACCGGCACGGCCCTTTTTAGGGCTCTCTAAAACCCTGGCACCGGCTTCTCTGGCTATTTCAATGGTACCGTCATTGCTTCCACCGTCAATCACCAATATCTCCGCACCACAGTTTCGGGTGTGTCGTATGAGGTACCTAATCAACCGACCGATGTTGGCGCTTTCCTGGTACGTTGGAATAATTATGCTAATCTTATGCTTCATCTGGAAGATTTCGTTTCTTCAGTGCCATTTACGAAAAACACCCCTGGAAAGTCTGCTTTTACTTTCCGCGAATATCAAAATTAAAACAGTATCCCGGACAAGCAGGCCCCGGCCTACGTTTATGAACAAGATTAAGTAATATTTGATATTAATAGCATGCTGGATGTTTTGATTATTGGTGCAGGCCCGATAGGCCTGGCTTGCGGCATTGAAGCCCAAAAGCAAAAACTACAGTACCAAATAGTAGAAAAGGGCCTATTGGTGAATTCCATTTACCGCTATCCGCAAAATATGACCTTTTTTTCAACCAGTGAAAAGCTGGAAATAGGTCATGTACCTTTTGTATCGCACAACCCCAAGCCTACCCGGCCCGAAGCGTTGGAGTATTACCGCAGGGTGGTTATGAAATATCAATTGAACCTTAAGCTTTACGAGCATGTAAACCGTATAAAGCCGGAGGGCAAAACTTTTGAAATACAAACCGATAAGGCTACTTACCACGCCCGGAATGTGGTAATGGCGACCGGTTTTTATGATCACAATAACCGGCTGGGAGTGCCGGGTGACGATCTCGAAAAAGTACATTATTACTACAGTGACCCCCACCCCTACTTCGGGCAGAAAATAGTGGTGGTGGGTGCCCGCAACTCAGCTGTGGATGCTGCCCTGGAATGCTGGCGCAAGGGAGCGGAAGTAAGTATGATCATCCGCGAAAGTGAGATATCCGAAAGAGTCAAATACTGGGTGCGCCCGGATATGAATAACCGCATTAAGGAAGGTTCCATACCGGCCTATTTCAACGCTGAAATAAGCGAGATAACCCAGGACACCGTAAAATTTAAACATGAGGGGCAAATCCAAACCCTGCCCAATGATTTTGTTTTGGCCATGATTGGTTACAAACCCGATTTTAAGTTATTACAGCAAGCCGGTGTTCAGTTACAACCGGACCAGCAAATGAAACCAGTTTATAATCCTGAAACCATGGAAAGCAACGTAAAGGGACTATACCTGGCGGGGGTAGTTTGTGGAGGCCTGGAAACCCACAAATGGTTTATCGAGAACTCAAGGGTACACGCCAGAATTATTATGGATAGTATTTCCGGTTAATGAATATAAGCATGTTCACGGGCGTGGCGTTCGGCCTCCCTACTCCTTTTAAATTGTAAAGCCGGTATTTCCATCGCCCTGATCTTTTCCAGAGCCTCTTCTGCTTTTTTTCGATGCGACCGTTTTACACCCCGGATATAAACGGCCTGAAGTTGTTTTGGATGTTTCCGGGCTACCTCCAGGTAAATATCGGGATCATGCTGCCCGTTATCCCCCAGCAGAATAAACTTCTGATCGGGAAACATGCTGAAGATCTTTTCGATTTTCACCCTTTTATGATCGTGGCTGCCATAACCGGAACGGTAAAAATCCGTCAGGCTGTCTTTAATCTCCTTTAGTTGTAAAACACCCTTGGGAAGTTTATGATGGCGGGTAAAATTGATCAGAAAATCATACAGGTTCCACTCGCTGCTGGATACATAAAAGAAGGGATTGGTGGGTGCTTTTACTCCCTTGCTTAATTTTTGATAAAAGCTAACCACTCCTTTAAAGGGTTTTCGGGTTTCCGCATTTTTGGTGAGCAGTACGTACAGCTTACGAAGTACTTTGGTAACGTGAGATACCAAAAAGGTATCGTCAATATCTGAAATGAGGCCATACTCAAAATCGTATTCGATCAATACTTCCGAACGCACTTTAATCTCCTCCTGCCCCTCCACTATCTCATCCATTAACTTCAGCTCAAATGTATGCCACCCCTTTTCCAGGCCCGGGTTTTTTACTCTAAACTCAAAAAATCCATTCTCATTAGTAACCATGTAGGAAGTTTCACCCTCACATTTCAATTGCACCCTCGCTCCGGTTACCGTACGTACCATGAACATCTTAATAAGGGCAATAAAGTTCTTCCAGGCCGTATGTCTCCTGCGTGGGCGGTGCAAAGCCATTCCCCTGAAAACATGGCCCTGGATAATCATTTCATCCCGATTACCGTAACCACGATACGCCAATAAAAAGGGATAATCCACAAACCGGAAACGACTTTTTATCCATCTTTTGAACCAATTGCCACTTATCGGTGCTTCTTTATAGGATGTCCACTCAGGCGGTGATGAAATCATTTAAATTTGACGTTTAAACCAGTGCATAATATGAGCAAAACCACATTGTTTGTGGTCAACCCCGTAGCGGGCGGTATCAATAAATCATCTGTACTTTCCTCAATAGATTCCTGGGCAAAAAGTTCGCAACAGGAAATAGAAACCTGGCAAACCACCGGGGATAACGATCTTGAAAAGTTACTGGCAAAGGTCAAAGAAATAAAACCGGAAAAGGTGGTGGCCATTGGAGGTGATGGCACCCTCATGTTATGTGCCGTTGCCTTGAAGGATCAGGAAATACCGTTGGGCTTAATCCCGGCCGGATCGGCCAATGGTATGGCCTCGGAACTACAGATTCCGGAGAACATCAAAAAAGCTCTGCAGATTATTGAAAAAGGGCACACCCTGAACGCAGATATGCTTTGCTTTAACGAGCAACACTATGGCTTGCACATCAGTGACATCGGCCTCAATGCTAAACTGGTTAAGAATTTTGAAGAAAGTGGCAGACGTGGATTTTTGGGTTATGCCGAAGGTATAATTTCCGAACTGATCAACCTGGAAGCCTTTGAAGTTCAGCTTGAAATTGACGGTAGAAAAAGCCGGCAAAACTGCTACATGGTGGCCTTTGCCAACGCCAGGCGTTACGGCACCGGTGCCTTACTCAATTACATGGGTAAAATGGACGATGGCCTTTTTGAAGTTTGTATTCTCAAAAAGTTTGACCTGGCCGGTATTGCCGGGCAATTCCTGGATATGCTGGACGAGGAATCCGAACACCTGGAGGTAATTCAATGCAAGGAACTCCGTTTAAAAACCGATAAGCCACGAAGTTTTCAGATTGACGGGGAATTGCATGAAGATATCCGGGAACTATCCGTAAAAGTGCTACCCAATTGTCTGCGACTGATCATTCCCGAGGCGGAGGATTAACATCTATTCCTTGTTTTTCTTTTGCAACAAACGGCTCAGCCGCGTAAAGTAAATACTTTGCTCGCCAATTACGGACGAATCAGAAAAGGAAACGATCTCCGACAGGTAGTGGAAGCTTTTGCCTTCCCACCTGGGGTCCTGCCGTTTACTGGTAAGGTAGAGTGTATCCCGCTTCACAAAAGGTGAAAAATCAAGACCCGGGGTATTTACATCTTCCTGTAACATTTTAGGCTCTGCCCATTCACCGGATGAATTTTTCCAGCTAATAAACAAATCTCCACCACCGGTTTCATCCTGCCTGCCTGCCGAGGTAAAAAGCAAGGTGTCGCCTCCCGGAAAAATGTAGCTATTGAATTCATAAAGATCTTCATTCACACAAAAAGGGAGCATCATCGGTTGAGTGTAGCCCGAATCGGTTTTTTGGGAATAATAAAGATCATCACGCCTGTGACCCGGGTAAATAGCCGTAAAGTACAGCTCTCCCTTTCGGCTCATGGAGGGATAAAATTCATCGTACTCCGTATTGATTACCGTATCCAAGGGGGTTGGCTCACCCGCTTCCATACCGTTTACCGAAACCTGCCAAATATTGTAATCCCTGGTAGTATCACCTTCATATAGAGGACGGTTGGAGGCAAACAGTAAAATTTCATCTCCCGGAACCAGCATCGGCTCCATATCATTGTATTTACCTGAAAAAGGAGCGAGTACCGGCAATTTTTTTACCAGGTCTATCATAATTATAAAACTGCGCTTGCCACTGGGTAATTGAATAGTAGTGTAGGCCACCTTACCATCATTATTAATGGTATAATCCCTCTGCAAAAAGCCTTTTGGCAAACCACGGGTCACCAGTTTGGCCATTGAGAGAAAGGGCTTTTTTTCGGCCTTCTCTCTTTCAGTTTTCACCTTTTCAGGATTTTGAGGTGAAGAACAGGCGATGGCCAGTACCAGGAAAATGGCAAGCAAGTGGTAAAATTTCATACTTTAAAAATAATCTTTTGCAGTTGAGTTAAGCGGTATAGCTCTGAAATTGTTTGTTTTAATAAGGAAGTGGTTTCCGCATTTTTTAGGCTATAATTCTTAAATTTGATGGTTAATCACTAAAAATCCCTTGCAATACGATATATGGAAGTTGTTGACAACACGGAAATGAGGCATTTTGAAGCGCGGGAAAAAGATCAGTTGGCCATTATAGAATATCAAATCCAGGAAAAAAAAATTTTCCTGACGCGGGTTGATTTTCCCTCGGGCTTTGAAGAGGATGGTAAAGCTGAAACCATGATTGAAAAAACCCTTGACCTCATTGAAGAAACCGGAATGCGCGTGGTACCTATGAAAAAAGTTTTAAAACAACATTTTAAGTCGCACCCCGACCGGAGAAAAATGCTACCGGTAGGAATTCACCTCTGACCTGTCACCTGTTTCATTGGAAAATTCACTGTACAACCACCTGGAAACCGAAATCGGTATCCTCCAAATTGAGGCGGTGGACGACCTTATTAGCAGTATTCGTTTTTTGTTTGAAGAGGTACCCCAACCATCCACCTCCAATGCTGTTTTGAGCGAAGCCAAAAGCCAGCTCAAAGCCTATTTTAACCAGCGTTTACAAAAGTTCGATTTACCGTTGAGGCTCGATGGAACACCCTTTCAGCAAACCATTTGGAAATTGTTGATGGATATCCCCTTTGGCCAAACCCTTTCGTACGGCCAACTGGCCACCCTCACCGGTGACCCTAAAACGGTAAGGGCGGTAGGTGCCGCCAATGGAAAAAACCCGGTGGCCATAGTAGTTCCTTGCCACCGCGTTATTGGCTCATCCGGCCAATTAGTGGGTTATGCCGGAGGGCTGCACCGCAAAAAATGGCTCCTTCAATACGAGGCGCAACAGCTGAGCCAGCAAATCAGCCTTTTTTAGTTTACAACCACTTTTGGTTTTGAACGGTAAGCTCACTTACCACTTCACCGGTATGGGCCGTACTTTTAGGTTCGAAAAGCATTACATGACACTCCTCTATGGCCACCGGTTTATGCCGGGTACCCTTAGGCACCACACACATTTCCCCTTCTTCCAGATACACCGCTCCTTCTTCAAATTCAATTTTCAATGATCCTTTAATTACGGTAAACATTTCATCTTCTTCTGCATGGGAGTGCCAAACAAACTCGCCCTTCAGTTTAGCCAGTTTTACATATTGACCATTGAGTTCACCAACTATGTAGGGAGTCCAGTACTCCCCTATCTGCTCAAACTTTTCAGTAAAGTTAACCGGGCGCATATTAAATTTTTTCAGGTAAAGTATGGCTGCGCCCCTCGTTCTGTTGCTGTAACCACTGCATAAGCGGATCGAAGTACTCACGTATGGCGGCCGCACTGATATCATCGTTCAGGTTTTCCTGTAAATTCTTCCGCCAATCCACCGTAGCTCCGGGAGCCATCAGGGCCAATAGGAATTTACCGGTTTCCTTACTGCCGTAGTAATTGGTATTGTGAGGGTCTTGCTTCAGGATATTTTTGGCAATGTGCATGTGAAACTGAAACAGCAACACATTGGCCAGGGCATAATCATAGTATTGTGCCGGATCGTTATTGATATGGGTTTTGGAACAGGCATCGCAATACTCCTCGCCCCGGTTGGCCGGTGGTACAATTCCCTGGTACTTTTTCTTAAGTTCCCACCAGCGCGCGTTAAACTGATCTTCAGGTAAGTTTTCGGAATAAAGGGAATACTCAAAATCCGTCATTACACCACTGGCCCAGGGCATAACCACGATGTAATCCAAAGCTTCCTTCAATAAGCCTTTTACCTGGTCCACCTCCAGGTTTTCATCCACCAATCCCTTCTGTACCAAAAAGGGTTTTTGCATACTGGCCAGGCCAATAAGCGTTCCGATGGCTTCATGGTAGGCACGGTTGGCTCCTGCACGTAACAATACCGGTACACTGTCACTGGTATAAGCCTGGTAATAATAGATGTGACCCAGTTCATGCAAAACGGTGTTCCACCAACGCGTGTTAGGCTCTACGCTCATCAGTGAACGAACATCGTTTTCCAAATCCATGTGCCAGGCGGAAGCGTGGTTATTTTTCTTGTAGTCTGCACCCTCGGGCAATGGATACAGGCTGGATTTGGTGTAGAAAGTTTCAGGCAGGGCATCGTACCCCAGGCTCCTGTAAAAATCCTCACCCTCTTTCATAATCCACTCGGCTCCCTTTTTTTCCAGGGCCGCATCAAAATTCAACCCTTCTACCTCCACCATGCTACTCCACTCCTGCCCCCATCGGTTGGGTACCCAATGTGCAGGCAGCATATCAGGCACCTGCTGTCCGTATTTTTGCGCAAGCTCATAACGCGCCCAGGTGTGCAGTTCACGATACAGCGGCCATATTTCCCCTACTAAACGGTGATTGAGGTCCAGCATTTCCTGGCTGCTCATACCGTATTCCGACACCTGGAACTGAAAGTAATTTTCATAATCCAGAGCCTGCACGGATTGATTCCTTAGGTTCCTCAGGTTTTCAAGACCCTTTTTAAGCCCTTTGCCTACCTCCTTGCTGGCTTGCCAAGCGGCCAGGCGTTGCTGAAGGTCGGTAGATTGTTCCAGGATACCGTCAATCTCATTGGTGGTAACGGAATCGCCATTTACCTGAAAGTCAAAACCAAACAAGTTGGTAGTTTGCTCCGTTTCCGCTTTGATCTTTTTCTTCACCACATCGCCCGCTACCTCGGGATTAGCTCCGGCAGCATAAAGAATAGCCTCCAGTTGTTTTATCTGGAGATCGGTCAAAAACTCCTTTTGCTCCAGGTACTTTTGGGCAGCATTAATATTCCGGCTGCTACCAGTAAAATCTGCGTAAGCCTGGTTGGCCTCCTCAGCCCGTTTGGAGGTAAGGGTATCTCCTTTAACAATGTGGGTATTCAGCTCCCACTCCGCTTTGGCCGAGGTGTAATATAACTCCTGGTACTGATGCGTGTAAGCCGTTAAAAAGGAATCTACCTGTGCGCTTGCGTTTTTTTCAGCCGATTGATCCTGGGCTGGATTGGCACAGGATGCCAGTAGTAACAAGGCGGGCAATACTAGAACTATTCTTTTCATAAATGATGGGATTTTGAAGGCCAACGAATGTAATGAACCTGAACCAATTGTAAAACCCGGTATGGTGCTGGAGGCCACTATTTAGATCATTGGAAGGGAACAATTATAAGCCCGGGCAGTTATTGGATATGTTAATATTCTTAATCAATGAATTAAATATTATCCCATTACTAATCATTACCCAAGCACCTGTTGCAATGAAAAAATATGTGGTTATTACCAAGGCCATGTTCGACAAAAGCCTGAGAGAGGAAGTAATGAGACTTTCGCAGATTACTATGGGCATTTACCGAAAACAACCCGGCCTGATCGCTGCACACACCCGCAGTAATCCCGAGGAAAATTGTGCTGAAAACATCCTGGAATGGACCGATCCGGAGGCTCATAAAGCCTCCTGGCAAAATCCGGAATTTTTTGAATGGAACCTGGTTTGGCAGGAATTGCTTAAAACCGGTAAGTTGAAAATGGAGTTTCATACCTACCGCACATCACCTAACGTAAAGTTCAGCTAAACTTACTTTCCGCCATTGGCCTTAAGGTCAGTTTTGCAAAAAGGATCCAGGTCGGGGGGTGCATTCATACCCCCGATCATTCCAATGGCTCGTTGATTTTCAACCGCCCAATACATCAGGCAGGTTTCTACATCGCAGTGCTTGGGATGCTCTTCATCTTCGTGACTTTGCTGTGGTGAAGTACCCAGGTCCACCAACCCCATAAGGTGACCTATCTCATGGTGCAGAACGGTACTGGTTAGTAAAGACTCTGAAGCACCGAAACCGTTGGAATTGTCACGGATGGTTTTTTGAAAAATAACCAGACTGGTATTCTGATAAGCGGCTCCCAGGGTTAATTGGTTGCCTTCATTTTCACTAAAATCCTTATCCGATAAAAAAACATAGAGAGCAAGGGTATTGGGTTCGTTGAAAACTTCGCGATTCTGATTCTCAATGTCACGCACATCCGAGAAACTATAAGAGTTGGTGGCTGGTGTTTCAATCTGTTTAGGCACTATTTCAATACCATCGGGCTTATTGGCATAGGTATCAATAAAGGTCTTAAGATCATTCAGAACCCCTGCATCTGGCGTAAAACCACTGGCATAATGCACTTCAATAACCATTTTTCCAAAACGTTCGGCCGAAAGAATATCTCGGGCTGAGGAACCGGTATTCAGGTTGTTACCGGGTAAATTATTCCCCGAATCATCATCTTTCTGACAGCCCGAAAAGGTTAACACAAAGGCCAGCAAGCCAAATTTAAACAGGTTTTTCATAGCTAAGTTTCTACAATGCCAGTGTTAACGGCTTAGAACAATGAAGGTTCGATTGCCCGAATAAGCTCGCACTGCTTTTTACGGTTAATATTGATAACTTGCTGCATTAATTGACCCGCACTGTAACCTCGAATTCTGCGTTACTGAAACTTAGTACAGTATAATTATGGAACGTTTTTTTATCTGGTGCGCAGGAAGCGACCGGTCCATCCTGGATCATTGTACAAAAGGAGAGCGAAACAAGCACGTTGGTTTCGGAACCCTGGTTTTAATACCGGCTATTCTGGCCCTGGTATCCATGACCTATGCCCTGTCCACCGTGGAAGTCCTCTCAGCCCAGCCCCTTTGGTGGTACCTGGGTGGTATAGTGTGGGCTTTGATTATTTTTAGTTTTGACCGCTTTATAGTTTCCACTCACATCCGCAAGCGTAGCAATAAGGCTGAACTACAAAACCCGGCTTTTTACCTGCGTTTTGTGTTTGCCTTTATATTAGGTATCGTAATATCCCACCCCTTAGTATTGCTTTATTTTGATGGCAGTATCGAAGATCGCATTACCGCTGATGTTCGCAATTACCGGGATGCTATAGAAGCAGATTACGAATCTCAAACCGAAGCCTTGCAAAGGCGGATAGACCGGATGGACAGTGTGTACCGGTACCAGGAACAGTTGCGCAATGCACAGGCGGACATTGTAGCCCGCGAAATTGACGGTGAAGTACTACGCAACCAGCGGGGAGAAATCCTTACTACCGGCCTGGCCGGGAAAGGTCCTTCCGCTGAAAATAAAATACGGCACCTTCAGCAATTGGAAAAAGATTTACGGCAAACACGCTTGAATGACAGCCTGCAAAAAATTGAACTTTATGCCGAAATGGATCAACTGAAGGCACGCAGCGACAGCCTCGTTCAGGCCTACAGCGTTTCCTACGATTACCTACGCAGGGAACTGGCTCTTGAAGATCTTAAAGATGAACACAGTGTTGTGGGGCTTACCCAATGGTTTTTGATGCTGCTGTTCGTGTTGGTGGATATACTACCGGTAACCTTTAAAACCTTTGCCCCCTTCGGAATGTACGACCGTATGCGGCATGATGACCAGGAGCTATTGGCTAGCCTGGACCCGGAGGAAAGGCAGAAGGCCTTGCAGAAAGCTTACAACCGGGCCAGTGTGATAGACAGCAAAACACGTCAAGCCTAAATTACCCCGTGGCTACGCATAAGCTCGGTGGCATTGGGAGTGGTGCAGATACCTTCCCTTAAAAGATAATCGAAGGTAAGTTCGCCATCTTTCACTTGACTTTCAAAATAGTAATCCTTAAAGATACCAGGCTCCTGCTTCGCCAGATCTGCAATGTCAATATCGTGCGTGGCAATAATGCCCCGGGCCTCAAAGCTTCCGATCTTTTGCATGAAAAGGCGTGTACCGTTGCGCTTGTCATCGGAATTGGTACCGCGCAATATTTCATCCAGTAAAACCATTTTTACTGCCTCACCTTCCAATTCTTGTTTTATCCGCTTAAGACGCAACACCTCCGCCTGAAAATAGGATTCTTCCCGTTCCAGGGAATCAACCAGCTTCATACTGGTTAAAAGAGTAAAGGGGTAGCTTTTAAAGCGAAGCGAGCACACCGGTGCCCCAGCCCGCATTAAAACCAGGTTAATACCAATGGTTTTAAGAAAGGTGCTTTTGCCAGACATATTACTCCCCGTAAGGATCATGTACTTGTAGCCATCGGTACTGAGCGAGTTGGCGACCCTTTTCTGCGGTGCAATCAGGGGGTGCGCGATGCCTTCGGCTTCCAGCTTGGGTGCATCTGCTACCTCAGGGTAGGTAAAGTCTGGGTTATTGGCCGCGTAATTGGAAAGGCTTACCAATTCGTCCATTTCAGTAACCGCACTGAGCCATTGTATAATCTGACCTCCGTGTTCCTTCTTCCATCGGTAAAGTTCATTCAAAACGTGCAGGTGGTACAGGTATAGTCCATTGGTTAAGATGAGAGCCACCACATTATTCATCTGGTCGAAACCATCCAATATACGGCCCAGTCGGTACAAGGCTTTGCTGGCCGTTTGCCCACGGGTAGAAAGCTGACCGGCAATATTTTGCAGATATGCGGCCCCGAACGCTTGCCTTTCCACGGAAGCAATGAGCTCGGCATAAATACGCAGAGAACGGGTAATGCCATTCAGTTGGTTGTACTCCTTTTTGATATGACGGAACTGACTGAATACCAAAGCTATATTCAGGCCCATGCCGTACATCCACCATTCAAAGTGTTGCGGGTTGGGGTAAAACACAAAATGTAAGCCCAGCCCGATGGCTATTATGGCTAAAATAAAACGGGTGGCAGGGTGTAGTAAAACCCGTGCAGCCGATGGTTTAGAGCCTTTTAGCCACAACTTGAGCTTGTTCTGCAGTTGAGGATCTTCCTCCTCTTCCAAACCAGCCGCAATAAAGTTTTGCCGCCAGTCCAAGAGGGGTACCAACTCTTTTATGGCCTCCTGCCGGGGGCCGATACTTTGAGATGGACCTGGAGCGCTTAAGGTTTGCGCCAAACGTTCCTCACCACTGCGCGTTGCCGCCCGGTTGATATGATAAAAAAGGGAGTGCGACCCGAAAATATCCAGGTCACTGCTGTACAGGTGCTGTGCATCTCTGAAACGTTCACCATTTTCCCAGTCCACCACTTCACCCTCCAAAAATTTCACTTCTTTTTGGTTGAGCGAAATAAGGCGGTTGTAGCGTTGTTTTTGTTTTTTGAGATTGGTATGGCGTACAATGAGCACCAGGAAAAAGGTTAGAAAAAGTATAGCAGCCCAAATCCCATAAATATTGCCGAGAGAGAAGAATATGTAAATACCGGCTACCACGGCCAGTAGGCTCAAAAGCCGGCCTGCGGAAAACCAGCCACTTCTTTGGTTGGCCTCCTCTAAAAAACCGGCATACTTGATTAACTGTTTTTGATAATTTTCTTGCATTTTCAGGAAAAAAGGGCTGCAAAGTACTAACTTATACCATCAACTAGCATTATCGCACTGCTTACGCAATAAAGTTGAACACATTGTATCCAAAAACTATATTTGTTAATAGTAACAGCCTTTCCTTGAAAAAACTGCTTTTCATTTTTTGTTGGTTCGGTGCTCCCGCTCTTTTTGCGCAATCGCCCAATAGTCCGGAGGAGATAGACTGGTTATTGGATTCGGTCAAAACTCATTATGAACAAAACAATTTTGACCCTACCCTCAGCTTGGCCAAAGAGGCTCTTCAAAAGTCGCAAAATCAAGGCTATGATAAGGGCATCAGGCGCTCGTACTATTACCTGGCATCCTCCCACTTCGATAAAATGCGACTAAACCTTTCGGATAGTCTTTTTGGCATTCTGGAACAACTTGCGCAACAAGCCGGTGATACGGCTTTATGGGTTAAAGCATTAAACGGGCAGGGAAATATTGCCGCCCTTCAAAATGATGGGCATTCAGCTTTACTACTTTACTATCGGGCGCAAAAAATGGCCCGGGAAAAAGATCCCGAAACCTATTACGCCATACTCTCCAATATGTCGCTGGCTTACCTTAAAACCGGCCAGTATGAAGAAGCCCTTCAAAACCTGCTTACTACCGCTAAATATTTTGAAGAGCAGAGCGATACCGGGGCACTGGCCATAGTAAGCAACAACATCGGTGAACTTTATCGCGAACAATTGGGAAACTTCCCTATGGCTCGCAAGCATTATCACCGGGCAGCCGGTTTTAACAAGGCCATAGGCAACCGGTATCAGCTAAGTAAAAATTATAACAACCTCGGCCTTTGCTTCCGGGAGTCTGATAATCGGGATAGTGCCTTGTATTACCTGCAAAAATCGCTGAAGCTTAAGAAAACCATTAACGAAGTAGGAGGACTGGCCACCTGCCATTACAACCTGGGCAACCTCTATGAGAAGTATGGCAACTTCCGGAAAGCGGTATTGCATTTTGATACTACTTTAGCCATATCACGCGAAAACGGCATTGAAGTAGGTTATTTTTACGCCTACAGCGGCCTGGGCAAAGCGTATGAAGGATTAGGGCAAAACCAAAAGGCTGAGGATTACCTGTTAAGATCAAAAGATGTTGCTCAAAAACTTGGCTCCCTTGAGCTGGAAATTCAGAGTAACCAGTTTCTTTATGAATTCTACAAAGTACAGGGTAATTATGAACAGGCCTTGTTTTGGTTGGAGTTGCAAAAAGAAAAAAGTGATAGTGTGCATAAATCACTCGAAAGCAAGGATTTTGCCCAATTGCGTACGTTGTACGAAAAAGAGCTAAGCGACCGGGAAAACCTCCTGTTAAAGGCCAGCCAAAAAGAGAGCCACTCTCAACTGTCGGTTGAAAAACAAACCAAGGCTTTTTACTTATTACTGGCCATCGCCCTGCTCCTTTGTGCTATCATACTGCTGGTAGCCTTTCGCCAAAGGCAAATTCGCCTCAGGGTACAACAGGAAACCAATCGCCAATTGGAAGTACACCTGGAACGACTGCGGGAGCAACAAGCCAAGCTGGATGAAATGAACCAAATGAAAAACAAGATATTTTCGGTTTTGGGTCATGATCTTCGTTCGCCACTAACCAGCATACTGGGCTTCATCCATATTTTAGAATTCTCACAGAGCGAAAACCCGGAGTTGTCAGACGTAGTGAAACACTTGAAAACGGACACCGAAATGACGCTCAAAACCCTGGAGAATATACTGGCCTGGTCTAGATTACAGATGAATGAAAAAGGTAGCGAGCGCAGCCTGCTGGATATACCTGCTTTTATGTTAGAGCAACAAAGCCTTTTTCAGTCTTCAGCCCGCCTTAAAAAAATAGAGTTGCTCTTCAAATATCCTGAAAACGTTCAGCTATACGCGGATGAGCATCAATTACGCAGTATGGTTTCCAACCTTATTGCCAACGCATTGAAATTCAGCCATAGTAATTCCACGGTTTACGTAGAAGTGAATGATACGGACCAACACCTGGAAATAAGAGTGAGCGATGAAGGAGTGGGTATGGACCAGGAGGTAATGGAAAAACTCAGCTTGAAAGATGGGCGATTTTCTAAAAAAGGTACGCATGGTGAATTGGGCACAGGTATTGGCCTGCGTCTGGTGCGCGAATTTACCGCCATGAACAATGGTGAGCTGGAGTTTAAACAACGGGAGCCCAAGGGCACGATGGCCATTATCCGCTTTAAGAAAGATTCTTACTCTGATCGCTCCCAAAAGGAAGAAACCTTGCATCAAAACCAATAATATCCACCTACTTTTTCCTGAAAATGCCCCGAACCCTTGCGGCCCAACGTTCCAGTATATTTTCGCCACCGGAGTAGCGAAGGTCTTCCTCACCCAATAGATAACCCAGCGGCTGTAAAGCCGGAATTCGGTCACATACAATTTTAAGGATGCCGAACAACGGAATAAAAATGATCATTCCCACGATACCCCAAACCGCACCGCCCAACACTACTATAACAATGGTGGATAAAGGATTAAGGGCTACCCTGTGCCCTACTATGTAGGGTTCAAGAATGTAACTTTCTACAAATTGGGCGATGCTGAAGGTGGCCACCACACCGATAAAAGATGAAGTGTCCCCGCCTGAAAAGGCTGCCATAGCCATAGCCAGTACAAACCCGATTACATTACCAATATAGGGCACCAGGGAAAGTAGGGCGGCCAGGATGCTGATGAGTATGGCCTGGTTGACACCGGAAAGGGCCAGCCCAACACTGTAAAAGCTGGCCAGTATAAAAATAAGTACAAAACGACCCAGCAGGTAACTTTGAGAAAGGGCTACAGACTCCTTAATTACGGAAGAGGCATCTTCCTTTTGGTGCTCTGGGAAAAAGCGCAGTATGGAAAGCCGCACTTTTCTCCGGTACAACAACATAAAAAACATGTAAATAAGGGTGAGCAATACCACACCCAAAAAAGAAAAGAATTTTAGCACCATTTTACCGATAGACTTCGCAAGGCCGCCACTCCTTCCGCTCTTTGTTTTTTGGGTTTGCGAGGAAGAACCGGGTTCAACCTTCTTTTCCTCATCTTCTGCTCCGGCATCTTCATTTCGGCCCGGAAGGCTCTCCATAACCATTTGCTGTTGGGTAAATGCATCAATACCGGTGGTACGTGCTACCCAATCCTGAACTTGCTCTATTCGTGGTTCCACTCTTTCCTTTATCCGCGGCCAGTCATCGGCAATGCGCTGCACCTGCATGGATAAAATCGCAAACAGCCCAAAAAAGAAAAGAGCGGCCGTTAGTACTGACATAAGGGAAGCCCAACCCCGGCTCATGCCTACGCGCTCTATAGACTGAGAAAGCGGTAAAAAAATCATGGCCAGCAAGCCTGCTACCACTAAAGGTGCCAGAAAGTGTTGAGCGGATATAAGCCCAATTACCGAAAAGTAAAGACCTATTAGTAAGCCTACTCCTATTAAAAGTATTTGGCGCACCCCTGTATTCATGCCGTTTGGTAAGCAAATATTGAATTCCTAAATATAATGGATGAAGAAGAATAGTGTTCGGAAAAAATTAAGCGTCTCTTGGGAAAATGACCATTATCGGCAATAACCCTGTAGGGGCAACGAAAAGCCTGGAGACGGTGATTCCCATGCTTGGCTAAAA
This sequence comes from uncultured Cryomorphaceae bacterium, assembly GCA_937120475.1. GTDB lineage: Bacteria > Bacteroidota > Bacteroidia > Flavobacteriales > Schleiferiaceae > CAKZNE01. Next base: position 95,204 of record CAKZJV010000009.1, read on the forward strand.
GTAGCCTGGCTTCATTAACAAGGTATAAGCTACTGTAAATAAGCCTCCCTTATTTTATAGGCGGGTGGGTGAGTTTCTATAAAAATCAAAGCCTTCAATTACGGATTTACATAATTTTTTTATTAAAAAATCTCCTCATCAATGGGATACACTTCAAACCATTAGCTTTAAAATAATATTATAATATCTTATTGACCCTCTACCCGGCTTTTGTTAAACCAGATTTTATAATCTAGATTTAATCATAAGTTCAAGTCTAAATTATAGTCAAATCATGAAACACAACTACTACAAAGGTTGGTCCCTGCGCAAATGTATGGGACTTACCCTGGCTGTTACAGCCTTACTACTCTTTAATCCTGCTCAAGCCCAGGATTTTATCGATCGTATTAACCAGGACCAGGTAAACTTCAAAGAAGTACAGCGGGAAGCTGAACTCTACTTTGACCAGGTGGGCCGGGGCAAGGGCTCGGGCTACAAGCTCTTTAAGCGTTGGGAGCACCGTGCTTCCATGCGGGTAATGGATGATGGCCGGGTGGTAAGCCGGAATACCATGGCTGATGTTCTCGGGAAGGCCCACTCTTCCATGAACAAGGGAAAGGCTGCTGCCGGTAGCTGGTCAGAACTGGGACCGATGGCCTGGACCAATACCGCAGGCTACAACCCTGGAGTTGGTCGTATTACGGCTATTGCCGTAGAACCGGTAAGCCAGCAACTCATTTACGTGGGCTCACCGGATGGTGGCCTTTGGAAGAGTACCAATGGTGGCAGCTCCTGGATTCCCCTGGGAGATGACTTCAACAACATGGAGATATGGGGTATTTCCATTGATCCTTCCAACACCAATATCGTGTATGTGGGAAACAGCACCGGTGAGCTTTTTAAAAGTACGGATGGCGGCAGTACCTTCAGCCTGATCATGGATCAGGGTGCGGGCCGGGTATTCACCATTTTAGTGCACCCTACCAATTCCAACATCATGCACGTAGCGGTTCGCAGTTATGGCCTCTTTCGCACTACTAATGGTGGCTCCAGTTGGACCGAAGTGATTACCGCAGGTATAGAAGATGTGGTGTACAAACCCGGTAGCACTTCCGTATTGTACGCAACCGGCAACGACTTTTACAAGTCCACTAACAGCGGAGCCTCGTTCACCCAAATTACCAGTGGATTTGCTTCTTCACAAAGAATGAAGATCGGTGTAAGCCCTGCTAACAGCAATTATGTTTATGTGCTTCAAAAAAACGGAAGTTCTTTCGGTTGGCTTTACCGTTCCACCGATAGTGGAAATAACTTTACCATTCTACAGGAGCACACTACTGCCACCAATTACATTGGCAGCCAGGCCTCCCGCGATATGGCCATAGCGGTGAGCAACACCAACATCAATGAGATACACATTGGTGGGCTGGATATGTATGTTTCCACCAACGGTGGTAGCTCTTTTGTGCAGGAATGTGATTGGTATTACCCAAGCACTACCCCTGGGGGCAGCGGTACCGGCTACTCTTATGTACATGCGGATATTGAGGTATTGCAATACCTCAATGGCAATATTTATGCAGGAACCGATGGAGGCATTTATAAAAGCACCGATGCCGGGGATAACTACACTGATCTTTCCGTAGGCCTGGGAGTTCACCAGTTTTACCGTATCAATAGTTCGGCTACCGATAAAAACCGGGTGGTAGGTGGTTCACAGGATAACGGAACCAACGTTATGAGCGGACCTTCTCACCAATGGGTACACATGATGGGTGCCGATGGAATGGATTGCGCTATCCACCCCACCAACTCCAATATTATCTTCGGGTGTTACCAGTATGGAGGTATGGTAAAATCCACCAATGGGGGAACGACCCGCACCAGCATGGTTACCCCGCCTGAAAACGGTAGTGGGAACTGGGTTACTCCCATTGCTATCGACCCTAACAACGGTAACCGTATTTATGCGGGCTATTCAGACCTTTACCGTCATGACAACCAGGCTTCCAGCGGCAGTTGGGTAAACACCAGTACCGGCATAACTTTCAATGCTAAGCTTCGCAATATTGAACTTTGCCCTTCCAACAGTAATGTGATTTATGTATCTACCTCCAGCCGGGTGTATAAGAGCTCTGATATTCTGGCCGGCACCCCTACCTGGACGGAGATCAGTGGTTTTAGTGGTACTATTAACGACATTGCGGTGGACCCTTACGATGAAGATCGCGTAGTGGTTTGTACCTCATCCGGTAATCTTTACCTGAGCACCGATGGTTTGAGTACCAAAACCAACATCAATTCCGGTTTACCTTCAGTACCTTTTACCTCGGTGGTGCTTGACCGCTCGGCCAACGAGGGTATTTACGTTTCAATTGACGGAGCTGTTTATTTTAAAAACAACACGCTGGGCAGTTGGCTCGTATATTCAGACAACCTTCCTAAGGTGGATATTGACGAAGTGGAATTGTTTTACGGTGGGGCCGGTGAAAGCCGAGTAAGAATAGGTTCTTACGGCCGCGGATTATGGGAATCACCCCTGTATGACGATGCCGAGGACGGTGGCTCCAGTGGGGGTCTGAGCTGCGGTACTACCATCACCACTTTCCCTTACGGTGAAAGTTTTGAAAGCGGTTTAGGAGCATGGACGCAAGGAAGTGGTGACGATGCCGACTGGACCAACCGGACCGGGGGAACGCCTTCCAGTGGAACCGGTCCCAGCGGAGCAGCCGATGGATCTTACTACATGTATTTTGAAACTTCTTCTCCCAACTACCCCTCCAAAGTGACCATCCTGGAGTCGCCCTGTTTTGATCTGAGTGCACTGGGGTCCCCGGAACTTACCTTTAAATATCATATGCTGGGCGGCAACGTAGGAAGCCTGGTACTGGAAGCCACCACAGATGGCAGCAGTTGGACCAGTGTTTGGAGCCAGTCAGCCGATCAGGGAAGTGCCTGGAACAGTGCCACGGTAAACCTTAATGCCTACTCCGGCTCTACGGTAAGACTGCGCTTTGTAGCTACTTCCGGCAGCAGTTGGCAAGGGGATATTTGTGTGGATCAGATTAATCTGGAAGGTACTTTCAACCTGAGTTGTGCGGCTACTATAAGTACCTATCCCTATAGCGAAAGTTTTGAATCGGGCCTCGGACTATGGAGCCAGGCGAGCGGTGATGATGCCGACTGGACCAACCGAACCGGAGGAACACCTTCCAGCGCAACCGGTCCAAGTGGAGCAGCCGATGGGTCTTACTACATGTACTTTGAGACTTCCTCTCCCAACTACCCCTCTAAAACGGCCATTTTACAATCGGCTTGTTTTGACCTGAGCGGTACCACCAGCCCCCAAATGACCTTTAAATACCACATGCTGGGTGCTAATATGGGCAGTGTAAACCTGGAAGTAACCGTGGATGACCTTAACTGGACCTCCTTGTGGAGCCGCTCGGGCGACCAGGGTAGTGCCTGGAACAATGCTACGGTTGACCTAAGCACCTATGCCGGTTCTACCGTTAAACTGCGTTTCCGGGCCGTTTCAGGTAGCAACTGGGAGAGTGATATTTGTATCGATCAGATCAACATTGACGGTACGGCAGGCCCCATTGCACCAACTGTAGTAATCCCTACCCTTGAAAAGTGCATGACGCTGAATCTGGTACTGGACAATTATCCTGAAGAAACTTCATGGGAAATACGGGCCCAGGGTGAACTTGTAGCCAGTGGCACCGGCTATGGTAATAAGTCCCCCGGTACTGTGATTAGCGAAAACTTCTGCATTACGGAAGATTGCTTTGAGTTTACCATTTTCGACAGTTACGGTGACGGCCTTTGCTGCAGTAAAGGGGAAGGTAGCTTCAACATCACCGACCGTGAAGGAAACGTTTTGGCCGAAGGAGGCAGCTTTAAAAAGAGCCATACTTTAAAGGTTTGTGGAGAATCCGTGGAGAGTAGCTCCGGTTCTGTATCAGAAATGATGGAGCCAGAAGATGTACTGGTTTTTCCTAATCCGGTGGTTTCTACCCTTCACATACAGCTCCAAACCAAAGGAGAAGTTGTGAATGTTGTGCTAATGGATCTGAGCGGCAAAAGAGTTGCGGAACAGGGTTTTGAAACGGCTGAAGGGCTCAATCTATTGAAAATCAATACGGCTGATCTGGCTCGCGGTTCCTATATATTAAGTGTTAACCGGGGCAATATCAGCTTTACGGAAAAAGTAATACTCAGCAATCCTTGATGTAGTCGATAGTATTGTAACCTTAGATTATTCAAAAACCCTCTCGCTCAGCGAGGGGGTTTCTTGTTTTAGACCTCCTGGAATGAGCATACAAGATCATTCTATACAGAGTAAACCTAAGTCATTGAACCAGAAAGACGGACCAAAACAGATAAAGCCCGCTCTCAAGAGGAGCGGGCTTATGGTTTTTCGATGTTTCCAGTTACTCTGTAGGGTCAAGCTTGATCATGTGTGGCTCCTCGTAACCCAAATCATTGAGATACTCGAGAGCTTTGATCATGGTTTTACCGGTTATTTTAACGGTCTCCAATTGGTCAGACCCTTTCTTTTGCGCTTTTGCTTCAAACGTTTTTACCATAGATCAAATCTTGGTAAACCACTTTCTGTTCAGTTAAACTTTTCCACCTCCCTTGAAAAGCATTACCGATACCGGATACTCTTTGAAAAACCTGATGCAGCGGTTTTCTAATTACCCCGGCCCAATGGGATTATGTTTCATGATCAAAAGCAACGTGGGCCAATGCCTATCATAACCGAGGTACTGCGAATACCCTAGACCAAACAGACAAGACCCACGCGTACTGCGCACGTCTGGTCTATTCCTGGTCGGTTTGAAGATTCGCAGTTTTCGGTTACCAGAATAGACGAACGCTACTATTTTAATATCACTCCAAATTTAGAGAAATATGACATGCATCGGGATTTACCTGGAAGCCTAATTGTTGAAAAAGCTTCACTGTCTGTGTAAACCCTGTGCAAATAAAAAACGGCCTAGGATTTTAAGGTCCTAAGCCGTTGATTTTCAGTCGGGGTGACAGTATTACTTCGTGATCCTGATAAAACCCTTAATGGATATACCATAAAGCCCAAGGCTGCAGAGGCGCAGCCTTCACTTTTTTTATTTTACTTTTTCGCCCAAGCAAACTTGGTCTTACTCCAAATAAAAAAGCCTCCACTTTCGTGAAGGCTTTTAGTTGTCGGGGTGGCAGGATTCGAACCTACGACCTCCTGCTCCCAAAGCAGGCGCGATACCGGGCTACGCTACACCCCGAACTAATATTTTTTATCTGTGTAGAGCAATCTACACTTTGTACCTTTTTCTGCTTACCTACCTGCTGTAGGTAAGCTTCCCTCCCATTGTCGGGACCGATGACCGGATTACCTGTCTGCCAACAGGCAGGCATTTAAACCCGATCTTTTTCAAAAGGGACGGCAAAGTTAAAAATTAAATCGGTTTGAAAAACCTTTGGGAAATTTATTTCCGGTACTTGCTAAAGGCCCTTAAAAACTTACTTTTAACCCTCCAAACCTTTTATCATGACCAACCTGGATTTTCAATTTTCCTTCGGACAACCTTTAAAGCAAAATTTTGCTGAGTTCGCTTATTACGAGTCTTTTTTTACCGATGAGGAAATAAGCCGGATAAGGGCTTTGTGGAATGCTGAAGAAGCCACTGATGCCACCCTCTCCGGGCAGGATCAACACAACGAGAAGCTGCGAAAGACCAGCCTGTTGTTTTTAGACGACCTCAAAAAGCATGACTGGCTTTACAACAAGCTGATGCAACTTAGCCTGTTTGCCAATAGCGAACGCTTCTGGTTTGATCTTTCCGGGTTTTTTCAACCTTTTCAACTGGCTCGTTACGAAGAAGGGCACTTTTTTGACTGGCACATGGATTTTGGGCCCGGTGAAATTTCACACCGCAAACTCAGTATGACGGTGCAACTTTCCGATGACTCTGAATACGAAGGGGGTGATCTGGAATTCCGAATTAATGACCGGGTAGTCAGTGCCCCTAAAAGCCAGGGAACCGTTATCGTATTCCCATCTTTTGTGCAACACCGGGTAACTCCTATCACCAAGGGTATTCGGCAATCCATAGTGGCCTGGGCCTCGGGTACTCCCTTTCGCTAAAAAAACAAGGCCCTCCATTTTGGAAGGCCCTGATATGCGGTGAGAGGGGGATTCGAACCCCCGGTACGTGTTACCGTACGGCAGTTTAGCAAACTGCTGGTTTAAGCCACTCACCCATCTCACCGGGTAAAGCTTTAAACGTCCTCATCCTTGAACGAGGGGTGCAAATTTACTTAAAGCTGTTAATCTCGCAAGAGGAAATTGAGCATTTTATAGAGAGTTTAAATGCCATTGGCAAAGTGGCAAATAGTACTTTGGTGAAGGATACCACCTTACAGCGGTAGGGTTGAACTATTTCCATGAATCTGGTTTTATTGTAGAGAGTTATAACCGGGATAACCGGAACCATTTGTAAAAACGCCATTATCATGAAGGGTTTAGAAATAACCATTACGGGGAAAGTACATCAAAGAAATATTGATCTGTTATTGAAGGCTCCGCTGCTACCCAACCAATACTTGTATAAGAGTCATGGGGTAAGCCTGGCCCTGTACGGCCGCAATGAAGACGACCCTTACTACCTTATTACCGATAACGATGTGTTTTACAATACCTACAAACCCTACTATGAACAACGCTTTAAGGTGGCGGAGATAGACGGTAATACTCGCTTACCGGAAGGATATATGCTTATGATGGGCGAGGTCCATAGCACCGACACAACACCGCCTTCCCAAACTCAGGACGAAACACAAAAGAGAGAGCCGTAATACTCTAATTTCTTATTCAGGATACTGGATGCGGATGTGGTAGATGTTCATCAACATCTTTTTAAATATCTTTTTGATATCCTTGATCTCCCGCAAGGTGATCTCGGCATTCTCAAACTGCCCGCTATCCATCTGGCTGTCAATAATATTTTCCACCAGCTTATCGATCTTATCATGATCGGGTTTATCAAGACTCCGGCTGGCTGCCTCCACACTATCCGCCATCATTAAGGCAGCCGTTTCCTTGCTGAAAGGTTTAGGGCCGGGGTAATTGAATTTTTTAAGATCCACCTCTTCCTCCGGGAAGTTTTTGATGTACTGTTTGTAGAAGTACATTACGGTAGTAGTGCCATGATGGGTGCGTATAAAGTCAATCAGCACATCGGGCAGGTTATTCTTTTTGGCAATCTTAATACCCTCTTTTACGTGGCCAATAATCATTTGGGCACTTTCCTCGAAGGATAACTCATCGTGGGGATTTAACCCGGTATGTTGATTTTCAATAAAGTACATCGGGTAAGTCATTTTGCCAATATCGTGATACAAGGCACCGGTACGCACCAATAAGGCGTTACCTTGAATACTTAATATGGCCGCCTCAGCCAGGTTAGCCACCTGTAAGGAGTGTTGAAAGGTCCCCGGGGCCTTTTGTGCCAGTTCTCTCAACAATGAATTGTTGGTGTCACTCAGTTCCAAAAGCGATACATCCGAAACAAAACCGAAAAGCTTTTCCTGGAGATAGATCAGGGGAAAAGAGATCAATGTAAGAAAACCGTTCCCGGCAAAATAGGCGAAATTGATCATTTCAATCTGCTTTAGCGACCCCTCCTGTATAATAGCCATACTAAGGTAGGAAAGGCAATATACCGCGATGATCTTGGCGGCCGTAAAGAACAACTGCCCTCTTTTGTACAGGTTATTCACCAGGATAATGGCAAAAATCCCCGCCACAAACTGCAGAAATATAAATTCAAAGCTATTGGGTACCAGGAAACCAATAAGCAGCATCGCCACCATGTGTACAAAAAGCGCAATGCGGGTATCAAAGAAAGAGCGTATTACAATGGGCAGTATAGGGAAAGGGGCCAGGTAAATGTATTCCACACCAAAATCCATCACCACCTTGGCCATAAATACCATCAACAACACATTCACCAGTATAAAAGTGAGTTTGGAAATGTCTTCCATAATACGCTGCCTGAACTGGTACAGGAAGAGAAAGAGCACTATAAAGAGAATACTCACCAATAATATTTGCCCGGCCAGGATGTAGTATAAACTGGCTTTAGTGGAAAAAGAGCCTTCATAAGCTTGCCTCAGGGAAGAAAGCTTGGCGTACTTTTCATCGTCCACAAGGTTCCCCTTAAAAATGACAAGCTCCCCTCTTTGCACCAAACCTTTGGTGGGAAGAATGTTATCCAATTGCGACTTCAGGTAATTATTGGTGGTAGCTTCGTCAAAAACGATGTTGTAATCCAGGTGATTGATAATTACCGCTATCAAAAGGTTGTAAACCCGCTCATTGGAAAAAGAAAGCTTATTGCGGGCGTAATCGGCAGCATCTTTAATAGTGAAAAAGTCTTCCTGAGAAACGGCCCGGCTAATTCCCTTTTCGGTTAGTAGTATTTCACCGTAGCTTTTTGCCATTTCATTATCGATAGGCTTTAAAATACCTTTCCCGTAAAGGTGGTTAAGTACCTCCTGCCCTACCCTTAACACCTGTGTAAGCCGTGGAGTGGTTGTACCTTTAAACAAACCCGTATCCTTAGCTATCTTCCACTTTTTGGAAAGCTCTTTTTCAAATCCCTCCAGGTTCTGCCGGGTTTCTTTTTCTTCCCTTACCAAAAATAAAGTCTTGTTGTCCCTGAGTTGCTGCCTTTCCTTTTCAATCGCCTGTTGGCTTTTTACCACCGCAAAATCAAAAGGCGCTACCAGGTTTTCGTAAAGCCAGGGCTTACCCTTTTGAAATTCATATTTGAACTTGGCTTCACGGGGATTGAGGTAAACCACAAAACTAACCGACAGTACAAAGAGAAAAATACTGGCTAATTGTGTCTGCCGATTTTGAAGGTATAGGAGGAGTTTTTTCATTTTGCGATTTGCGCGAATTCAAAAATAGCTATAAACCCACGTCCCGCAAATTCGCCCAATTTTTCTGTATTTTCGCCCAGTAATCTTAGGTAAAAACAAAAAAGATCCACAATATGAGAGATGTAGTAATTGTTTCCGCTGTAAGAACCGCTATCGGTGGCTTTTTGGGAACTTTATCTACCACCCCGGCCACCAAACTGGGGTCAATAGCCATTAAAGGAGCCCTGGATAAAATTCAATTAGACCCTAATGAAGTGCAGGAGGTTTTAATGGGTAACGTTATGCAAGCCAATAATGGTCAGGCTCCCGCCCGCCAGGCAGCATTGGGTGCAGGGCTAAGCGATACCGTACCTTGTACTACTGTTAATAAGGTATGCTCCAGTGGAATGAAGGCCATTATGCAGGCCGCACAAGCCATTCGCTGTGGAGATGCTGATGTTATTGTAGCCGGAGGAATGGAAAATATGAGCATGGTGCCGCACTACGTAGCCAATAGCCGTACCGGTCAAAAGCTGGGTGAAATTAAAATGATTGATGGCTTGCTTCGCGATGGTCTTACGGATGTTTATAACGATATGCACATGGGTAACTGCGCTGAATTGTGTGCCCGCGATATGAATTTCAGCCGTGAAGAACAGGATGAGTTTGCCATACAAAGTTATAAAAGGAGTGCGGATGCCTGGGAAAACGGACGCTTTAAAGAAGAAGTGGTTCCGGTGGAAATACCGCAACGCAAAGGTGATCCTGTTTTATTTGCAGAAGACGAAGATTTCAGAAAGGTGAACTTCGATAAGATTCCACAGCTTCGCCCGGTGTTTGATAAAGAAGGTAGTGTAACTGCGGCTAATGCCTCCAACCTTAATGATGGCGCAGCGGCCCTGGTTTTGATGAGTGCCGAAAAAGCCCAAGCCCTCGGCCTAAAACCTTTGGCACGAATTGTTTCCTATGCCGATGCTGCACAGGCTTCAGAGTGGTTCACCACTTCACCGGCCAAAGCCGTTCCACTGGCCATTGAAAAAGGTGGTCTTAAGAAAGAAGATATCGAATATTACGAATTGAATGAAGCCTTTTCGGTAGTGGGTCTTGCCAATATGAAAATTCTGGGTATCAGTAACTCTCAAACCAATGTAAACGGTGGGGCCGTATCTATCGGTCACCCGCTGGGAGCCAGTGGTGCACGTATAGTGGTTACCTTACTGAATGTGTTAAAACAGAATAACGCCAAATACGGTGCAGCCGGTATTTGCAATGGTGGTGGCGGTGCCTCGGCCCTGGTAATAGAAAACCTCTAATCACAGCTAACACAGCACTTCATGCAATACGGGGTTTGTAGCCTTAGTGTTATTCCCATGCGGTCCGAAGCTGATGACCGATCTGAAATGACCAACCAGGTACTTTTCGGAGAGGTTTTTCAGGTTTTAGAGCAACGTAAAAAATGGTCCCGTATCCGGTTGGCGCACGACCGTTATGAAGGCTGGGTGGATAATAAGCAGTGGCACCTGGTAAGCGAAGACTTTTTTAAGAACATTCAGAGTACTCAAAGTCCGGTTTCCACGGAAATGATTGAGATTATTTCACACCCTGATTCGGGTAGTTTTTACCCGGTATTATTAGGTTCGGTATTGCCAGGTATCGATAAGGGCGGTAAGGTGGACCTGGAATTTACCTACTTTGATTTTATGGGGCCGTTTTCCAAAAAACCGGAAACGCGTACCCACCTGGTAGAGTTTGCCTATCAATACCTCAACGCTCCCTACCTTTGGGGAGGCCGTACCCCACTGGGTATCGACTGTTCCGGGTTTACCCAAATGGTTTATCGCCTAGCGGGTTATTCCCTGCCTCGTGATTCGGCAGAACAGGCTGCTCATGGTATCACCCTCAGTTTTATTGAAGAGTCGGAACCCGGGGATTTGGCTTTTTTCGATAATGAAGAAGGAACCATTACGCACGTAGGCATCATATTGAGTGATAATTATATTATTCATGCCTCTGGTAAAGTGCGCTTGGATCGCCTCGATCAAACCGGTATCTTTAATGCGGAGCAAAGAGCACATACGCATAAGCTTCGTGTGATCAAAAAGATCATTTGAGCGTTGACTCCTTTGTCAAATTCTATCGATCGATGAAAGTAAATGAAATTATACCCCTGGATGGGGAAGGCGGTTTGCCTATTCCCTTTTTTGATATGACCGTAGCAGCGGGTGACCCCTCCTACGTATCGCAGGCGTTCCAGAATACCATTAATATTAATGAAGAGCTCATCCGTAACAAAAAATCTACTTTTTGCGTACGGGTAAACGGCCAAAGTATGATTGATGCCGGTATTGACGATGGGGATCTTTTAATTGTGGATCGCGAGCTGGAACCGGAAAATAACAATGTGGTACTGGCGGTAATTAATGGGGATTACACCGTTAAACGCCTGTATAAGAGTGGTAAGGAGCTTTTTTTACAACCCGCCAATAAAGATTACAATCCCATCAAAATTACACCATTCATGGATTTTCGCTTATGGGGTGTGGTTACCGGGGTTATTAAAAAATTGATCTGAGCTTTATTGATATTAAACAACGAGGCCGCGCCAATTGGCGCGGCCTCGTTGTTTAAGTGAGCTTAGAATTATTGATTATTGGTAGAGGTCTCAGCCTCACCACTGAGTATTTTAAAGAGCTCCTCCAGTTTTGGCGTTAATACAATTTCTGTACGCCTGTTACGGGAACGGCCCTCTTTAGTTTCGTTGGTAGCCACCGGATTATATTTACTCATACCCGAAGCGGTTAAACGTTCTCCGGAAATGCTATAATCATCGGTTAACAAACGGGTTATGGTAGTGGCACGGGCCGTACTCAATTCCCAGTTATCGGAATATTTAGCGGTATTGATCGGCACATCGTCTGTATGTCCAACTACTTCAATACTGATTTTCGAATTCTTCTGAAGAACTTCGGCCACCTTTCCAATGGCTTGCTTACCTTCCTTATTCAATTGGGCACTGCCGGAAGGAAAAAGAAGCTTATCGCTAAGTGAAACATATACCTTACCATTCTTTACCTCTACGCTTAAATCCTCGGCATCGAAATTTACCAGGGCATCAGCCACGGTTTGCCGCAAATTATTTACAATTTCCTGTTGACGGTCCAAACGATCCTGCAAAGCGCGAAGGCGTTGAGCTCTCAGTTGTAATGCCTGGTCTTTCTCGCTAAGTTCAGAACCCTGCTTTTGCAGTTGGGCCATCATAGCAGCCTTTTGATCTTCGGTCATATCCTTGTACTTGGCAAACTGCGAAGTACTTCTCTCCAAATCAGTCCTTAGTTCTGCCACGGTATTTTGGCATTGAGTACTGTCCTGCTGCAAACGATCAATGCGATCCTGGGCAGCCACGTATTTTTTCTTGGAAACGCAAGAAGTTCCAAGGCCGGCTATCAAAATAGCCATTGTTAATTGTAGTGCGATTTTTTTCATGGTGAGTGTTATGGATTGTGAAACATTATAAGTTTTTACCTACAAACATTGTTTTGCTAAAAGTTTGCCAAAGCCTCTGAACTCTGAAATTGCCGGTATAACGCAGGTTGTTCGTAGAAAAAGTCCACAGTTTGGGAGGGCGGCTTTTCATTTAGGTTATCAAAACCGTTCAAAATGAAAAGGAAAAAGGTCAAATAGCTGATTTCAGGCGCGCTTACTAACTAGACTCCTTCTAAATTAGGACTTATCCTGAAGATGTTCCTTACAATGCTTTAAAAGCTCATTATCCTGACTGATAATCCAATATATTATCCTAAATCCTCCTAAAAAGATAAATACCCACCAATGCCTGAATTCATAAACCATTGGTAACATTGACTTTATGTTTATAAATCTCCTATCTTAGATTCATAAGTTCATTTACATTTTAAAACGCAAATACCATGAAACAACTACTACTCTCTGGAGTATTGGCGTTTTTTTCAATTTCCAGCTTCGCGCAAAGCGAAAGCATTGTATTGGAAGAAATACCAAATCCTGATCCGCATCGCTATGCCAATTTCGGATCAGACTTACTCGTAAATCAGAATCAGGCCATTGTACTGGCCAAGGGTTATTCTGAAGGTCTTCGAAGCAATGGTGCCTTTTACGTTTACACGAATGAAGGCAACGGAGCGTGGCAACTCTCTCAAAAAGTGGTGCATACCAGCACTACCCCGGTAACCGAATGGTTTGGCAGCAGTGCCGCTGCAGATAGAGATTTCCTTCTGATTGGTGCGCACAATGCACGCCAGTCTAAAGAAGAGGCTTATCCTGCCGGAGCTGCCTTTATGTACCACCGCAACGCCAACGGAAAATGGGAGCTGAGCCAAAGGCTTTCCATTTTACCCGGTGAAGATGCCAAAGGTCAACAATTCGGTATGCAAGTAGCTCTTAAAGGTAACCATGCCGCTGTATTGGCTGGCGCCTCCGAAGAAGTTTATCTTTTCGAAAAACAAGGTACCAGCTGGAGTTTTACTCAAAAGATTTCCGGAGCTGATTACTTGCGTAAGGATGGTTTTAAACCAGACTTCGGAGTATCCCTCGCTATTGAAGGTGATTACCTGTACGTAGGTGCCTCTACGGATGACTCGGATACCTACGGTTCACAGATTAAACCCAGAAGTGGTGCGGTGTATGTATTCAAAAATTCAGGTAAAAACTGGACTCTCGACCAAAAAATAACGCAACCCGCCAGAGAGGCACAAGCCTACTTCGGAACGAATATCAATGTTTCCGGTAATTTAATGTTGGTTAGTTCCCAGGAAGACCGCCAGGGAGTTGTGGAAATTTTTCAGCGTAATAATGAAGGAATATGGAACTTCATTCAAAAGCTTACTCCCACGCAGCGCAAGGCCATTGACCGTTTCGGAGCCAATATGGCCATTGATGGAAATCTTATAGCCGTATCCGCCCCTAATTATGAAGTTTCGGGGGTGATGAATGCCGGAGCCGTTTTCATTTACAAAAAAGACAATACTACCGGCCACTGGCTGGCGGAGGATGTAATTACTTCTCCCAATCCGGTTAGCTCCGAAAGAATGGGTAGTGTACACCTTAAGGATGGTATCGTAATGGTGGGTATGCCCTCCGGCAGTACTTCTACTGAAAAATATACTGGCACGGTTTACAGCAGCAGCCTCCCTTTCAGTTCACAGGAAATAGGCGATGACAGTGGGCAATCTTTAAGATTGTATCCCAACCCTGCCACTACCACATTTACACTCCAGTACATTGCTGGTACCGAAAAGATTGAAAGCATACAGGTATTCGATTACTCCGGACGTCCGTTCGATGTGAATTTCGATGAGGAAATGAATACTGCCGATATCAGCGGTCTTTCTGCCGGAGTGTACCTGCTTAGGGTACAGTTGGAAAATGGTGAGGTACTCGCACGTGAATTCACGGTAGATTCTCATTAATCTGAAGAGGGGACTCTTTCACAACTGAAGTTTCCCAAATCATATTAACCCAAAAAACTTTTAAAAATGATCCGAAAAGGTATAATAAGCCTGTTTTTATCAGGCTTGGTGCTCATCGCGTTTTATCGTGGAGTACTCATAAACGAAATAGAAGAGGCACAGGTAAATCCTGAATTTGCACAAAAAGCTTCCGTAGCGGACAATATCGCTGTGGAATTCTTCTCAGCCCCTACGCCCGCTGGCGAAACCATGCGCTACCTGGTTACCATTACCGACCCTGCTGTTAATACACCCTACCATGCTCTTTATGTTGATGGTGTTAAAGTAGTATTGCGCGATGACGGTGAAGGAGCCGATGATATTGCCGATGATAACATTTACTCTGTATATGGTAGTGAAGACATGCAACTCTTTACCCAGGAAATGCAAAGCCGTAGAGACCTGATAGTAAGTGGCGCAGCTTCGATGTTTACAAGCGGAAGAAGTGTTATTGACCCTAGCAGCAGCCTGTTAGACGATGTTGAACAGACTGACTTCAGTAATCTTACGCTCGATGTACCTTTCAGTGTACCTGCGAGATTATTCGGGCCGGTGGTATCCAGCGGAGGTACCGGTAACAAAGTAAGTGGTGTTACAGCAGGCCCCCCTGTTTTAATTGACCACTCTTTGATGATAACCGATCCCAGCGTAATTGAAGATCCTACCCGCACTTACGATCCTTGTACCGGTGGTAATCCCAACGGGATATGGACGTTCTGGGAAATCATGCGGCAGATGGCCTCTCCCAATCCGGGTGCCATTGCTACCGATATCCAAACTTCTGACTTTATATTACAGTGGTTGGATAACTGGACCTTTACACAAGTGATCAATGGAGATCAGGTGGATGATCGTCCTCAAGTTTCTACCATTGTTCAAAGCTGGGAACAATTTCCAGGGGGTCCGCTCGATTTCAAATTGACTCCTTTTAAATTAATTGGTATTGTAAACCGAATTGACCTAAGAGGAAACACCGGTTACAGCCTCAGTGATGCCGGTGAAGTTCGTTTTGTTTTCCAATTACTGGACAATAATGGCTGCTTCCCCGAGCGCTTCCTCACCATTTTGGAATACGGTATTAATATGAGTGATTGTGCTGATTTACATGGTTATGCCTTAAAATGGGCTGATCTTAGCACCATGGCCTTAGGTAGTCCTTCCTATAATATGGCGTTGGAAGATTTGACCAAGGAAGTAATTCTTTGCGGCAAAAATCCGGCTAAGCCTAATGAAAACTGTATCAACCAGGTTAGAACTAATGAAATTACCATTGACAATGGAAACGGTTGGAGGTTGAACGAATTCCATCTATTAGCTACGGGCGGACACCTGGAAATGGGTACAGTAGTTCGCAATCCTGAAATCGAATATAACCGTCACGTATTACCTCCGGGATCACTCAACCCGGGTAAAATTGCCGATCTGGCAGCCTGGGCCAATGCCAATGCTGCACAGATCAAAGACGATTCCTATGATGTACCGCTGATCCACCCCTTCAGCGGAGCTACCTTTTTGGGAGCTAAATCCATTACCGGGGGTAATCCAAACCACTTCTGGGATGCGGACCCGGTGGGTAGCGGTAATGAGATTGTTAATGATACCGTAAGGCACCTCTTTTCACTCAATACCTGTGGTGGTTGCCACGGTGGAGAATCCCGTCAGGGTGGTCCACTGGCTTTCACACACATGGAGCTCGTGGGTATGTTTCCCGCTGCTGTACAACTCTCTGATTTCCTTACCGGAGGCCCCGGAGGTACGGTACCCGACCCGGCTGGCCGAGGTGTTACCTGGAACTTCAATGACTTGCTTCGCAGGCAAGTTGATTTCCAGGACTTTGTGGATAACGGCTGTACAAAAACCCCTAAAGTTACCCGGGTAGGTAGCATTGGTCGGGCCCTCGCTGCCAGCCCATTGCGAATGTCACATTGATAATCTTACAGATTTTATTGCAAAAGGGCAGCTACAAAGCCGCCCTTTTTCTTTTTAATCCTTTTGCCCATCGTGCATTTCAAAACCGCACCGCAACGATTGAAGCAGGGCACAACAAAAAAAGCAGCCCATAATGGGTTGCTTTTTTAGGCTGCGGAGAGAGAGGGATTCGAACCCCCGGACCCGTGAAGGTCAATGGTTTTCAAGACCACCGCATTCGACCACTCTGCCATCTCTCCTGAGGGGTGCAAAAGTAATAATATTTTCTACGCACCAAACAACCGTTGTTTAGCTTTGGCGTCAAATTTGTAACTTTACGTGAAAGCTAAAATCAGAATGAAAAATGTAGTTGCATGCTTCTTGGGCATTGCCTTATTGTCCTTTTATTCATCGGGTGCCCAGGATCTGGGGCTTGACATTTCCTATGCGCAATACCAAAATGATCAGGATCAAACTTACGTGGAACTCTATTTTGCGCTGAATGGAAATACCCTTTCTTATAAAAGTGCCGGAAAAGCCTATGAAGGTGGTGTGGAGGTAACGGTACTTTTCAAGCAAGATTCCAGTATTGAAGCGGCCGATCGCTTTAGAATATTAGCCAATGTTGAAGACACTGCCTCCGTAAATGACATTTTTATTCAGCAGGAACGCTTTGCACTGGTACCAGGTAATTATCAATTGCAACTGGAGCTGAAGGATATACATGATTCCAGTGAGCACTACTCCATTTCACAAAATATAGAGGTTCACAATATGGGGCAATCCAATAGCATCTCTGACATCCTTCTGTTAGATAGCTACAAACCGGCCGATGAAAAGAACCAATACGCCAAATCAGGCTATGAACTCATTCCAATGGTGAGCTCCGGTAGTTATTACTTTCCTGATGCCATGACTAAACTTTCGTTTTACGTGGAATTGTACAACCTCCCGCCCAATGAACCTTATTTGCTGAAATACTATATCGAAAACAGCGCACAGGAAAAGCCCCTGAACGAGTACGCAGCCTTCAGTAAAAAACAAGCCAGCGAGGTACAACCGGTTTTAGCTGAATTCGATATCTCAAAACTTCCTACCGGAAATTACAACCTGGTAGTGGAAGCGGTAAACAAGAACAACGAGACCCTCCTCCAAAAGAAGCAATTCTTTTTTCGAAGAAACGAAGAGGCAAAACCCAACTACCTTACCGACCTTTCAGAAACAGACATTACCGGAACTTTTGTGGACCGCATCGACAACTTTGATTCCATCTATACCTATGTGCAGTACCTCTACCCCATCAGCAGTGAAAGGGAACAGGATTTCCAGAAGTCGTTGCTCGCCAGTCGCGATAAGCCTAAAATGAAACGCTACTTTTATTCATACTGGGAAAAAATAGATCCCTACAATCCTGAGGGAGCGTGGAAAAAGTACCACAAGGAGGTACGCATTACCAACGACCTTTTCGGTACCCGCATTCAAAAAGGTTACCTCACCAGCCGGGGCAGGGTGTACCTCGTTTATGGACGACCGGATATGGTGGAAGACCGCAAGTTCGAACCCACCATGCCACCTTACCAAATATGGCAGTACAACCAGATCAACAGTGAGTTTGCCATTAATCAAACCAACCGGTTTTTCGTGTTTGCGGAGTATGAACTATCCACCAATGACTATGAGATGGTGCACTCCACGGCATTGGGTGAGTTGTATGATAGTCGCTGGAAATATACCATGGCCCGCAGAGGTAACGGTGGTACCGGACCAGACGTGGACTCCAGGAGTGATGAACTTTCACAGGACAGCTACGGCTCACGTTTAAATAATAATATGATTTTCAAATCAGGTGGTTCCGGCACAAACCGGTAAATTCGCGGCATGATTGCCTACTATCTGGCCATCGGCCTGGGAAGACTGATTTCTTTACTACCCTTTCGCCTGCTTTATATTTTTAGCGACTTTCTGTGCTTCATTGTTTCCGATGTGGTACAATACCGTAAAAAGGTAATTGATGACAACCTGCAACGCTCCTTTCCGGAAAAGAGTGCTGCAGAAATCCGTTCTATCCGAAGGGCATTTTACCGCAATTTCACCGACCTGATCGTAGAGTCTTTCAAATCGCTGAGTGTAAGTGAAAAAGTGATGCGAAAACGTTTCAAGCTACTTAATCCGGAGGTTTTTGAAGAACTTTACCGTAAGGATAAAGGGGTGATTATGGTGATGGGACATTACACCAATTTTGAGTGGACGGCCATGTGCATTCCATTATGGGTGCCCAATCCGTGCTTTGCCGTGTACCATCCACTCAACAACCGTTTCTTTAGCCGGAAAATTGTCTCCATCCGAGAGCAGTTCGGGTTAAAGTTATTCCCCATGGAGGAAACCTACCCCTTTATGCTCAACAATAAGCAGCGGGCACCGCTTTATGTATTTATGGCCGATCAAAGTCCGCATAAAGGAAAAATAAAGTACCGCGCTCAGTTCCTCAACCAAAGTACACCGGTACACTTAGGGGTGGAAAATCTTTCTAAAAAGTGCGATCTGGCCGTTACCTTTATCGATATTCAGAGAGTAAAACGAGGGTATTACGAGGTAAATGCCCGCTTGCTTTTTGAAGATGTGAAGGAAACCGACATATACGAGGTTACTAATGCCCACGTAAAAGCCCTGGAAGAGGTAATCCGTAAAAAACCTGAAAACTGGTTATGGAGCCACAAACGCTGGAAATATGCCTGAAACAGCTGTAGCCATACTTAACTGGAACGGGGCCGAGCTACTAAGGCGCTTCCTGCCATCGGTACTGCAACACAGCCGGGAAGCACGGGTGTACGTAATCGATAATGCCTCCACGGATTCCAGTGTGGAAGTTTTGAAAAATGAATTTCCGGAAGTAGTGATCATTCAAAACGATGGTAACTATGGTTATGCCGGAGGTTATAACCAGGGGCTTAAATCCATACCGGAGGAGTACGTGGTATTGCTTAACAGTGATGTAGAAGTAAACGAAAACTGGTTACAACCCCTGGTGAAACGATTAAACGATCAACCGGAGCTGGGGGCTTTACAACCTAAAATACTGGATTTAAAAAGGCCCGAATACTTTGAGTATGCCGGAGCGGCCGGGGGATGGTTGGATAATTTAGGCTATCCCTTTTGCCGGGGCCGCATTTTTGACGAACTCGAAAAAGACCAAGGCCAGTATAACGAATACCAGGAATTATTCTGGGCAACGGGAGCCTGTATGATGGTACGTCAATCCGCTTATAGCCAGGCCGGAGGCCTGGACGAATCCCTTTTCGCCCACATGGAAGAAATAGACCTCTGCTGGAGGATGCACCTCCGTGGTTTTAAAGTAGCTTGTGAACCGGCTTCCGTAGTGTATCATTTGGGAGGAGGTACCCTGAATAAGATATCGCCACAAAAAACCTACCTCAACTTTCGCAATAGCCTGATTATTCTATTTCTAAACCTGCCCCAATGGGAAGCCTTTACTAAAATCCTGCAAAGATTGGTGCTGGATGGTGTGGCAGGCATTAAGTTTTTACTGGAAGGTAAAGTTTCGCACTTATGGGCCATCATCAGGGCGCACTTTGCTTTTTACAGCCGCTTTAATGCTTTGGCCCGGAAAAAGATGGGCCAGCCGGTTCAAAAAATGAAAGACTTGCCTGGAGTGTATCCACAAAGTATAGTGAAATCGTTTTACCTGGGTGGTAAAAAGAAGTTTACGGAGCTCTAGGATAAAAAACTCTGCACCGCCAAGCGGTAGCCCTCCAATCCAAAACCGACAATTATTCCCTTGGTATGAGCCGAAACATAGGAACTTTTCCGGAAGGATTCCCTTTGATAAACATTGGAAATATGCACCTCCACCACCGGGGTATCAATGGCCGCCACCGCATCGCCCAAAGCAATGGAAGTATGGGTAAAAGCTGCACTGTTTAAAATAATACCATCCACCTCCTCATCAATGGTGTGTAGGTAATTCACCATTTCAGCTTCTCCGTTAAACTGGCCGTATTCAAATTCAATTTTCGGGTAATACTCTTTCAGCCTTGGTAGAAAGTCCTCAAATTTTTCCCTACCGTACACCCCCGGCTCCCTTTTCCCTAAAAGGTTCAGATTGGGGCCGTTCACAATGGCGATGCGCATTTGCTTAATTTTGATTTAAAAGTAAAGTTTCTGCATGAACTGGAACCAGGCCATCCGCGATTTTCAAAACTACCTGAAACTGGAGCGGGGCCTTGCTGAAAATACCCTTAGCTCCTATACGCTTGACCTGGAAAAGGTGTCCAACTTCAGCGATCTCGATAGCTGGAAACCACTGCGGTTAAAGCTGGACGATCTTCAGCAGTTCATCAACGCCCAGGCCAAAATGGGCATCAGCGCCCGCTCGCAGGCCAGGTTGGTTTCCACCTTGCGTGCTTTTTATAAATACCTGGTGTTGGAAGATTACCTGGAAGAAAACCCTACGGAATTATTGGAAAGCCCTAAAATGGGCCGCAAGCTACCGGAATTTTTAAGCCCGGATGAAGTTGATGCCCTCATCAATTCTATCGACCTGGGTAAGGCACAGGGCCATCGCAACAAAGCTATTTTCGAAGTACTTTACGGTTGCGGCCTGCGCGTTTCAGAACTTATCAACCTTCGTATTTCCGACCTCTTCCTCAAAGAGCAAATAATCAGGGTTACCGGTAAAGGCAATAAGGAACGCCTAGTACCCATCAATCCCATCGCTATAAAATTCCTGAATATGTATTTAAAGGAGGTTCGGGTACATGAAAACATCCAAAAAGGCCATGAAGATTTTGTATTCCTGAACCGCAGGGGCAAAAAGCTTACCCGCGCTATGATCTTTACCCTTACCCGGCAATTGGCCGAGGCGGCAGGCTTATCCAAAACGGTGAGCCCGCACACGTTCAGGCATAGCTTTGCCACTCATTTGGTGGAAGGTGGTGCCGACCTGAGAGCGGTACAGGAAATGCTTGGCCACGAAAGTATCACCACCACCGAGATTTATACGCACCTGGACCAAAGGTCACTGCACAAAACCATCATGGATTTTCACCCACGGAGCTGACTCAGAACTTCAGCAATTTCTCCAGGGTTTCGGCAAATCGCTGCTGCGGTAAAAAGTGCTTTTCCAGGGCCGAAGCAAAAGGTACCGGCATATCCAGGCTTCCCACCCTTTGCACCGGTGCATCCAGGTGCTCAAAACAATTTTCATTGATCAGCGCGGAAATATCCGAGGCAATGCCACCAAACAGGCAATCTTCCTGTAGAATGATAGCCCGTCCTGTTTTCCTTACCGATTCAAAAATCGTTTCCTCATCTAAAGGCATCAGGCTTCTCAAATCGATAAGATCGGCTGAAACCTCCGGGTGCGCATCCAGGTACTGAAGTGCCCAATGCACTCCTTGTCCATAAGTTATAATACTCACCTCCTCACCTTCGCGCAGAAGCATGGCTTTACCGAAGGGCAGATTAAAATAGCCTTCTGAAACCTCTCCGTACACGCTGCGGTACAGCGCCTTGTGTTCAAAAAAGAGCACCGGGTTAGGGTCTTCAATAGCGCGTATCAACAATCCCTTGGCATCCTGTGGAAAAGCCGGATAAATCACTTTTAAACCTGGGGTATGGGTAAACCAGGCCTCGTTACTTTGCGAGTGGAATGGCCCCGCTCCTACTCCTGCCCCGGTTGGCATACGGATTACTACATCCGCGTTTTGCCCCCATCGCCAATGAATCTTGGCCAGGTTATTTACAATCTGGTTGAAGCCTTCCGTTACAAAATCAGCAAACTGCATTTCCACCACGGATTTCATTCCCTTTACCGATAGCCCGAGAGCGGTACCTACGATTGCGGCCTCGCAAAGCGGGGTATTGCGCACGCGGTCACCACCAAATTCCCGGATAAAGCCTTCGGTTACCTTAAATACTCCACCGTATTCAGCAATGTCCTGACCCATAATCACCAGGTCGGGATGTTTTCGCATGGCTTCCCTCAGGCCATCACTAATGGCATCCACCATACGCATTTCCTTTTTGGTATCCGTAGGAAGGTGATCTTCTAAGTCAGCCTCCGCAAAACGATCCTTCAGCTCCGTACCCAGGTCAAAAGAAATAGGATCTTCTGCCAACGAGCTTTCTAAAGCATTGCTAATCTCCTTTTTGATTTCGGCAATAATGGCTTCGTTCTGTTCCGGGCTAATAATTTCCTTATTGAGAAGAAAGCCCAGATAATTATTAACCGGGTCCTTGCGAGCCCATTTATCCTGCAGGCCTTCCGGGTAGTACTTGGTTCCTGAAGCTTCCTCGTGACCGCGCATTCTGAAAGTGCGGCACTCCAGCAGGAAAGGTCCCGGTTTTTCACGCATTTCAGCGGCTATTTTCTGTACCTCATGGTACACTTCCAATATGTTATTACCATCAATACTGTTGCCCTTTATCCCGTAGCCAATGGCTTTATACACAAAGCTTTTAAAGCGGAATTGCTCCCTGGAGGGCGTGGATAAACCCCATTGGTTATTCTCTACCAGGAATATTACGGGCAAATCCCATACGGCCGCCACGTTAATGGCCTCATGAAAATCACCTTCACTGGCTCCGCCATCACCCGTAATTACCAGGGTAACCTTGGACTCTTTTTTGAGTTTAGAGGCGAGGGCTATACCATCAGCAATACCCATTTGTGGGCCCAGGTGCGATATCATACCTACCAGATGGTGCTCATTGCTGCCAAAGTGAAAAGAACGGTCGCGCCCCTTGGTAAATCCGTTGGCTTTGCCTAAAAACTGTGAGAACAAACGGTCCAACGGAACATTCCGGGTAGTGAATATGCCCAGGTTGCGGTGCATGGGTAACATATATTCATCAGCCTCCAGGGCCAGAGTAGCTCCTACCGAAATCGCCTCCTGGCCGTAGCCTGAAAACCATTTGGAAATACGGCCCTGCCTGAGGGAAATCAGCATTTTTTCCTCTATTAACCTGGGCTTGAGTAAGGCTTTGTAGAAATCAATCAGTTGTTCGTCTGACAATCCTTTCCGCTGAAAACGCATAGACTAAAGTATATAGGGTTGCCAAAAATACCCATATTTCATAATGATTAGTTAACACTTGAAAGATACTTTAGCCACCCATGAAACCGAAAAAAACGCTGTTTATCGTTAACCCGATTAGCGGCACCAAAGACAAGGCTAAAGTGGTGGACCAAATCAAGGCTGAGGTGTCTCCTTCTCATTTTGATTACCACATCGAGTTCACCAAAGGACCTTCACATGCCACCGATATGGCGGTTGAAGCGGCCGAAAATAAGCTGGACCTGGTGGTAGCCGTAGGTGGTGACGGTACAGTTAATGAAACGGCTTGTGGGCTTATCCATACCAATACCAGCTTGGGCATTATCCCCATCGGATCCGGCAATGGTTTGGGAAGGCACCTACAAATACCTACCAATCCTATAAAGGCTATTCGGAGCCTTCATGAAAGCGAGGTAAAGAAAGTGGACGTTTGTACCGCCAACGATATTCCCTTTTTTAATGTGGCAGGGGTAGGTTATGACGCCAGGGTGGCCCACGATTTTGCCAGGAAAAAGAGCCGCGGTTTTATTACTTATGTACAAAGCGTTTTAGGCCAATGGAACGGTTACAAGCCCAAAAAGTATAAGCTTACCACACCCAGTGGTTCCTTTAAAAAAAGAGCCTTGCTAATCAGTTTTGCCAATGGCTCACAATTCGGGAATAACGCTTTTATTGCCCCTAACGCCTCTATATCCGATGGGTTGATGGATGTAAGCATATTGGAAAAATTTCCGGGATTTGCCGTGCCGGTGGTCGCTATGCAACTCTTCAACAAAACCATTGAGGAGTCACGTTACTCCGATATTTTTAAAACCAACGAGGTAACGGTTAAACAAAAAAGTAAGAAAGTCCATTTGGATGGCGAACCTTTTAAGCTGGGAAAGAAGATCTGCTTTAAGGTTATGCCGGGTGCATTGAATATCTTAGCACCCAAAGTATTTGAAGATGGATTTCACACCTAATATTCCTTCGGTTGACCTGGCTGATTTTCTTTCCGGTAAGCCCGAACGTAAAAAAGCTTTTGTAGAAAAGCTGGGTCATGCTTATGAAGAGATAGGTTTTGTAGCCGTTAAAAATCACGGTCTTAGTGACGAGCTTTCGGCCCGGCTTTACCAGCAAGTGCACAATTTTTTTGAATTACCAACTGAGGTAAAAGATCAGTACGAGATTGAAGGCCTGGCCGGCCAACGCGGCTACACCTCTTTTGGTAAGGAACACGCCAAAGGACGTAATACCGGTGACCTTAAAGAATTTTGGCATTTTGGCCAGTACGTGGAAGATGATGACCCGATCAAAGAAGAGTATCCACCCAATGTAGAGGTTAAGGAGCTTCCGGAGTTCAATAAAGTAGGAAAGGAAGCTTACCAAACGTTGGAAAACGCAGGCCGTAATATGTTGCGGGCCATTGCGCTTTACCTGGGCCTGGAAGAAACCTACTTTGACAGCCGCATTCATAATGGCAACAGCATCCTGCGCCCCATTCATTACCCGCCCATTACCGATGAACCTAAGGATGCCGTTCGTGCCGCTGAGCACGAGGACATCAACCTCATTACCCTCCTGATGGGGGCTAGTGCCGAAGGCCTGGAGGTGCTCAACAAAAAAGGCGATTACGTTCCTGTTACCGCCTTACCGGAACAGATCATCGTAAACGTTGGCGATATGCTGCAACGGTTAACCAATAATAAATTGCGAAGTACTACCCACCGGGTGGTAAATCCACCCCGCGAAAAGTGGGGACAGTCCCGTTATTCCATTCCCTTTTTCCTGCACCCCCGTTCCGAAATGTCGCTCAACTGCCTGGAGGAATGTATTGATCAGGAACACCCTAAGCAATACGCTGACATAACAGCCGGGGAATACCTCAACGAACGACTGGCGGAAATAGGCTTGAAGAAATGAGCAAAAAAAAGAAACTGAATAGCCTGGAAGACCTGGGGGGGTTGGTGTATAGTACCGGCTCCGTTCCCGATTATGATGACGGTGAGGATACCGGGGAAACTCTCCCCCCCTCGGAGCAACAATTGGAGGCACACCTGGAAAAGAAGGGCCGTGGTGGCAAAACGGCCGTAATCATTAAGGGTTTTGAGGGTACTGAAGACGACCTTAAAGAACTGGCCAAAGAACTTAAAAGTCATTGTGCGGTAGGCGGCTCCACTAAAGACGGGGATATCATCATCCAGGGAAACGTCAGAGATAAAGCGATGACTTACCTAAGGGATAAAGGGTACAGCGTAAAAAGGGTAGGCAGTTAAACCCGGGTTTCTGACAAATGGCCGGTGGCCTTTTGGTAGAGATCGAAATATTTAGGACCTATTTTTTCGAGTGAAAACCGTTCGGCCTGGGCCCTGGCAGCTTTCCTGAAGCGCTCAAAACGCTCCTGATCCTGGAGAATGTACAGTGCCCTTTCCGACATTTTTCCCACATCCCCGACATCCGCGGTAAAACCGGTTTCACCATCAATATTTACTTCGGGTATTCCACCTGCATTGGAAGAAATTACCGGAACACCGGCCGCCATTGCCTCCAATGCAGCCAAACCGAAACTTTCTTTTTCTGAGGGTAAAAGAAACAGGTCTGAAATACAAAGCACGCGTACCACTTCTGAGGTTTTACCCAGGAATTTCACTTTGTCGGCAATACCCAACTCCTGCGCCTGGTAGCGGGCGCGCTCCTTTTCCGGGCCTTCACCCAGCATAAGCAGCACTGCATCTGTTTGTTGCTGAATGCGGTAAAATATTTCCACTACATCCGAAATACGCTTTACTCCCCTGAAATTGGAAATATGCGTGATAATTCTTTCTCCCTTAGGCGCAAAGTTGTTCTTGCAGTTTTCGTCTTTGTTGTAAAGGTCCATATCCACAAAATTGTGAATCACCTCTATTGCGCGGGTCACCTTAAAAATATCGAGGGTATCCTGTCGTAAACTTTCCGATACCGAGGTTACCACATCGGAATTATTGATACTGAAGGTAACCGCTGGTTTATAGGATGGGTTTCTGCCCACCAGGGTAATGTCCGTGCCGTGCAGGGTAGTAATAATGGGAATATCAAAACCTTCGGTTTTGAGTATTTGCTTAGCCATAAAGGCTGCGTAGGCATGGGGAATGGCGTAATGCACGTGTAAAAGGTCGAGCTCATACTTTAAAGCTACCCTAACCATTTTGCTGGACAAAGCCAGTTCATAAGGCTGGTATTCAAAAAGGGGGTAATCCTGAACGTTTACCTCGTGGTAATAGATATTATTCTCCAGTATATCCAAACGCACCGGCTGGCTATAGGTTATAAAATGAACCCTGTGCCCTTTGCGTGCCAGGTATTTTCCCAGCTCAGTAGCTAAAACCCCGCTACCGCCAAAGGTGGGGTAGCAAACCATTCCTATATTCACCTGAGTTCCCCTTTCTTATATTTATCTGTACGGGCTACATTGCCCTCCAGGTCATAGATTTTCCATTTCCCGGTTTTCATGTCATCCTTATACTGACCTTCAATTTTGATTTCTCCACTATTATAAAATTCGCGGTAATCGCCATTGCGTTCATTTTCCTCGTATAGGGAAATCCCCTTAATCGAGCCATCCAGGTAGTAGGTTTTACTCTCTCCCTCGATAGAACCCTTTACATAAGTGTACTCGGTTACCGTATTTCCGTTTTGGTAATACCAAACGGCCGGACCATGTTTTACACCGTTTTCGTAAAAAACTTTTTCCTGCACCTTTCCACTCTGGTAATATTTTATATGCTCACCGTTTAGCCTACCGTTGCTGTAATGGGTAACTTCCAGAGGGTCGCCAGACTGCATATACTTAACGGTTTTTCCGTGGGGTTTACCTGCTTTAAAATTCTCCTCGCGGATTACATCCCCTTCGGGGCTTATAAACAGTTCCAGGCCGTCCTTTTTACCAGCTTTATAATGGGTTATACTCATCACCATTCCCGATGAATGGCGGGTAATTACCGTAGTGTCTCCTTTTATGGCCTTGCCATTTTCCTGGGCCAGCAGGCTAAGGCTGAACAGTGCTGATAAGAGTACGAGTTGAACTTTCATCTTCAATGGAATTATAAATTACTTCCTGAATTCGTGTACGCGTTGACAAAGAAAGTAATTTTCGGTTTTCGGCATCGGGATGAACCCGGTTTGAAAGAAAGATATAGACAATCTCTTCGTAGGGATCAGCCCAGGCAATAGTACCGGTAAAACCGGTATGCCCGAAGCTCAGGGGCGAAACACACCCGCAGGTAGGCCCTGATCCATCAATCTGCGGCTTGTCAAAACCTATTCCACGCCTGTTATCATCCTCACAGTACTGACAACGCGTAAACTCCTTTACGGTTACCGAATCAAAATATTCCACCCCTCCATAAGTACCGTACTGAAGGTACATCTGCATGAGTTTCGCCAGATCGTTGGCATTGGAAAAAAGGCCCGCATGCCCAGCTACCCCACCCAGCATGGCAGCACCCTGATCGTGAACGTAACCTTGCAAAGACTGTTTCCTGAAAACTTTATCGTCTTCGGTAGGTACGATCTCAAAAGCAGGGTATTTTTCCAGGGGTCGGTACGTCATGGTGTAAGCACCTATCGGTTGGTAAAAGTGGCGGTTCACCAGCACGTCTAGCGACTCACCCTCTATCTGCTCAATGAGTTCCATAAAAAAGTAATACCCCAGGTCGCTGTACTTATATTCTTTTTGGGTTAAAAGATCGGACTCATAGATTCTCCTCAATACAGTATCGCGAACGGAGCGGGAACTGAAAAGCTCACCGGCCACTGAATTGGGAAAGTTAAAGTCACGCTGCTCGGAATAATATTCCGGCATCCAGGCCCCTTTTTGCAAAGTTTCCAGGTAAAAGGGAATCCAGGGTTTGAGACGGGCCTGATGGGCCAGCACTTCACGGATCACCAGCTTCTCCTTATTGGTACCCCTGAGCTTTGGTAGGTACTCTCCCAAGGTTTTGTCGATATCAATTTTATTTTCTTCCACCAATTTCATAAGCATGGGCACGGTGGCGGCCATTTTGGTGATGGAGGCAAGATCGTAAAGGTCAAACTCCGAAACCGGCTGCTTTTTATGGTAGGTATGGTGGCCATAGGTACGGTTGAAGATAACCTTACCCCTGCGGGCTACCAACAACTGGCAACCGGGTGTGGCTTTATTACGGATGGCCTCATCCACCAGCAAATCTATTTTCTCCAGTTTATCACGATTGAGCCCCACTTCACCCGGTAAGCCGTAGCCCAACCTTTTCAAAGACGGGGTACTTATACCGAAACCCTCCGAAAAAAGTGCTGAAGTACTCACCGGTAAACGCCCTTGCGCTCCCTCAGCCCCGAAAATTATCTGGGCGGAAAGGCTTTCTGCATCCGGGTGATTTTGATAGCTGACCAATAAAGCATTCGCGTATTCCGTTTCGGGGAAGGACTTTAAGGCATAGGGATTAGCAAAGAGATTCAGAATAATTTTGTTTTGCAGGGAAAGCCTTTTTACAAAATCCTTAATGTTGTTATCCACCTTGTAGCTTTTCCAGGGATTGGCGTTGGAAGTATAAATACCCACTATCACTATATCGTACCGTGAAAGCTGATTGAGAAGCCCGGCACTGTTGTTACTGCCCAGCTTAAAGTGATCTACCTGGGCATAGTATTTCAAAGTTTTGGCAAACTCGCTACCGGCCTCCACGCCTGCTGTTACGCAGGCTATTTTTTTATCCTTAAGGTTAGTAATGGGTACCATTTTTTCACGGTTCATTAATACCGTTACCGCCTTGCGGTAAATATCACGATTCAGTATTTGTGATGATTCCGGGTTTAGCTCGCCCACTATTCCCTCGCTAACTACGTGTTCTTTTTGCTCCAGCCCCATCCAGCTCTTGGCCAATAATATGCGATAAACCCTTTCATCAATCTCCGCTTCGCTTAGCCTTTCGGCCTTTAGTGCTTCCTTTATTTTTTCTTTGGCCACCTTAACATTCTGAGGAAACAATAACACATCATTACCCGCTAAAAGTGCCCGGAGGTCCACCTCCCCGGGAGGATAAAGATCACTTACCCCCTTCATATTAAGGGCATCGGTAAATACCAGTCCGTTAAACTTCATTTGCTTCTTCAGGTACTCACCAATCACCTGCTTTGACAAGGAGGTGGGCATCCCGGAACTATCCAGGGCCGGTACATTTAAATGAGCGGCCATTACCGAACCCAAACCTTGTTCGATAAGGCTACTATAAGGTTTCAACTCTACCGCATCTAAACGGGCTTTGGCATGAGCCACCGTAGGCAGGATTTTATGTGAATCGGAATCCGTATCCCCATGTCCGGGAAAGTGTTTGGCGCAAGCCAGTACATTTTGGTCCTGCATACCTTTCATGTAGGCCGCACTCAGCCGGGCCACATTTTCGGGATCTTCTCCGAAGGAACGTGCGTTGATAATAGGATTATCAGGATTGGTATTGATATCGGCCACCGGCCCGAAATTGATATGTACCCCCAAACGTTTACAATGCCTGGCAATTTCAGCACCCATACGGTAGGCCAAGGCCGAATCGCGGGTAGCACCCACCGTTAAGGGCCAGGGGAATTTAAAAGTACTGTCCAACCGCATGGATAAACCCCACTCGGCATCCATCGCAATCATCAGGGGAATTTTAGCGTTGCGCTGGTATATATTGGTGAGTCGCGCCTGACGCACCGGTCCACCCTGAAAAAAGATCAGGCCCCCGATATTTTCATCTTTAACCAGATTGATTATTTCCTGCTCGTGGGATTTGCCTTTGTTGGAATAAGCGGCCACCATAAAGAGTTGCCCGATCTTTTCATCGAGGCTCAAGGACTTCAGTTTTTCACGGGCCCATGCTGTGTCTCCCTCCCATATTACAGATGTTTTTTCAGCTTGAGACCATCCACTCAGGGATAGTGAAGCGAGGCATAGGGTCAAAAAAATTCGGGAGGTTAGCTTCATGTATGTCTTTTCTTAAGTAACTCTAAAATTAAGGGGATTAATTTTTCACCACTCATTATGTTCAAATAGTATTCCATATTGTAGTGTTAATAGGTACCATATTTGCAATTGATTATACGGAAAGCCGTATATTAAGTTTTAAATTTGTGCTGATGGAACCACCTAAGCTTCCCACCATTTTCAAGCAAGGCCGGGCGCGTAATTTTAATTACCAGCCCATGTACTATGACGAGGAAAAAGAAAGAGCCGAAGAGCTGAAACGCAAATATGCCGGGGAACCCGAAAAGCTTACCCGTGAAGATTTCCGGGGCCAGATGCGTAGCGACTGGTCCAGAAACCGCGGCAAGCAGGCGGGCTCTTCCAATATCAGGCTGGTGGTTATCGCTATTGCCCTGTTTTTAATTACCTATTTAATTTTAACTTCTTAATGCCCGATGTTATTCATCTTCTGCCGGATAGCGTGGCCAACCAAATCGCTGCCGGTGAAGTGGTACAAAGACCTGCCTCAGCCGTAAAGGAATTATTGGAAAATGCCATTGATGCGGGAGCGGACGAAATAACGCTCATCGTTCGTGAAGCCGGTAAAACCTACCTGCAGGTTATTGACAATGGCAAAGGAATGAGTGAAACGGATGCCCGTATGTCTTTTGAGCGTCATGCCACCTCCAAAATCAAATCGGCCGAAGATATTTTTGCCATTCATACCAAAGGTTTTCGGGGCGAGGCCCTCGCTTCTATTGCTGCGGTTGCCCAGGTTGAACTACGCAGCCGGCAACGAGAAGAGGAATTGGGAACCTGCCTTAAAATAGAGGGAAGCACCGTTAAGTCGCAGGAGTTTTGCAACACTCCCCACGGAACGCGTATTGAAGTGAAAAACCTTTTTTACAATATACCGGCCAGGCGCAATTTCCTGAAGTCGGATGCTGTAGAGCTACGCCATATAATCGATGAGTTTCAAAGGGTAGCCATCCCCCACCCTCACATCCATTTTACCTTTATCAACGGGAAAAGCGAGCTTTTCAACTTACCACCGGTTGGTTTACGGCAGCGCATTGTGAATATTTTCGGGGCCAAATTCAACGAAAGGCTGGTACCCGTTGAGGAGAAAACTCCCATATTACAGTTGCACGGTTTCATCGGCAAACCGGAGTTTGCCCGTAAAACACGGGGTGAGCAGTTCTTTTTCGCTAATAACCGTTACATTAAAAACGGTTATTTACACAAGGCGGTTTGCAATGCTTTTGAAGGTTTGTTACAGGATGGCAGCCACCCTACCTATTTTCTCTTCCTCGAAATAGACCCGGCCCGTATTGATGTGAACATCCACCCCACCAAAACCGAAATAAAATTTGAGGATGAAAAGGCCATTCACGTGATTATCCGTACCGCGGTAAAGCATGCGCTGGGCCAATACAATATTGCCCCCAGCCTTGATTTTGAAACCGACCAGCAATTCAGTATGCCCGGTTTGCCCAAAGGAACGCCCGTTGAAAGGCCGGGAATAACGGTTGATCCCACCTTCAATCCTTTTGAAGATCGTAGAAAAAGTGGTGCCGGCAAGGCCAGCCCGTCCTTACACCCCAAAACCCCTATGCAGGATTGGGAAAGCCTGATGAATGAACTGCCGGACCTGGATGCTAAAACCAACCCACAGGAACGTATTGATGTAGAGCCTGCCGCGCGAAAGCATTTTACACAGGTTGGCAAAAAATACATTCTTACCGCGCATGGTAACGGCCTCATCATGATTCACCAGCAGCGGGCCCACGAACGCATTTGCTACGAGCGGTTGATGGAATCGCTGGAGAGCAAGAACATTCCCAGTCAACAACTGCTTTTTCCGCAAAACCTGAATTTTTCAGCAGCCGATTTTCAAATAGTAGAAAGCCTGATGCCCCAACTGCGTGAAATGGGTTTTGACATTGACGAATTCGGGAATCACGAGGTAGTGGTAAATGGCATTCCGTTGGTACTGGAAAGCAGTGATATCCGCTTGGTGCTGGAGCAACTGATCGAAAATGAAAAAGATTTCAGGGGCAATAAAAAGGAAGACCACCTGGGTAAAATGGCACAGGTTCTGGCCAAAGTGTCAGCTATCAAAATTGGCAAGAAAATGGAACAGGAGGAGATGCACCACTTGGTGGACGAACTATTTGCTTGCAGCTCACCTTATGTAAGTCTTGCCGGTAAACCGGTGATCGTAAATCTCCACCTTGAGGACATTGATAAATCGTTTAACTAGATGTATCAAAGACCATTACGCTTTAATCTGCTTCCCGATGTCATCAAAAACCTGTTGATCATCAACGGTTTGTTTTTCCTGGCCACCATAGTTTTGGGAAGCACTTTCGGTTTGGACCTGGCGCGAATGCTAGGGGTTTATTTACCTAATTCCGACAATTTCCAGCCCTTTCAATTGGTAACGCACATGTTTATGCACGCCAATTTTTCACACATCCTCTTCAATATGTTTGCACTTTGGATGTTTGGCTATACGCTTGAAAATGTATGGGGCAGCAAGCGTTTCCTCATCTACTACCTGGTTACGGGCTTAGGAGCCGCCCTGTTGCACTTAGGGGTAAATTACTGGGAGTTTCTTAGCGTAAAAGACGCTTTGAATGAGGAACAATTGCGGATTGTACTGAACGAGGGTCAAAACTTACTTTATCAAAACCGCAATTACATTGATGAAAATATGGCCCGTGCCAACCTGCTTTTGAATACGCCTACCGTGGGTGCTTCAGGAGCAGTTTTCGGAGTGCTGCTGGCCTTCGGGATGATGTTCCCGAATACTTACATTTACCTGTATTTCGCAATCCCGATAAAAGCAAAGTATTTTGTGGCTATTTACGGTGCGCTGGAATTATACAGTGGTATAATGAATGATCCGGATAGTAACGTGGCCCACTTTGCCCACCTGGGTGGAATGTTATTCGGATATTTACTGATCCGTTACTGGCGCAGGAGCGGTACAAGTCATTACTAGTAATCATGGCTGGAATTCGTGAGGAAATAAAGAGATACTTCAATGAGGGAGATGCCCTGGCTAAACTCATCCTCATTAACCTTGGGGTTTATCTCCTTTACATTCTACTACGTATCTTAGGTACCTTAACCCAAACCGGGGCTCATCTTTTTTTTATCGAGTGGATAGCCCTGCCCAGTGACCTGGGTAAACTGGCTACCCGTCCGTGGACATTGGTTACTTATATGTTCACCCACCAGGACTTTTTCCATATTCTATTCAATGTTTTGTACCTGTATTTTTCAGGTACCTTGTTTATACAATACCTGGGTGGCCGAAAACTATTGAGTACTTATATCCTGGGCGGACTTATTGGCGGAGCACTTTATGTGATCGCCTATAACGTGTTCCCGTTTTTTAGCGAGGCCGTGGCTGGCTCCAATAACCGCGGAGCTTCGGCCGGTGTAATGGCAATATTGGTAGCTATTGCTACTTATGCACCCAATTTCAGGGTACGCCTGTTTTTTGTTTTGGAAGTAAAGCTTTGGGTGGTAGCCATTTTTGCCGTATTGCTGGACCTGGTGTATCTACCGGATAGTAATGCCGGGGGACACATTGCCCACCTCGGTGGTGCTCTTTTTGGATATGTTTCCATTCGTCAGCTAAAAAACGGTTCTGATATTACGGAAGGCTTTAGCCGCTTTATGGATAACATGGTGAACTTTTTCAAGCCACGTCCTAAAATACGCAAGGTATATACCAGCACCACCACCCGAAACGATTATAAATACAACCAGCGTAAAGCGCATACCCAGGAACGTATCGATGAAATACTGGATAAGATCAATCGTTCGGGTTACGACAGCCTTTCAAAAGAAGAAAGGGATTTTCTTTTTAAGGTAGGTAAAGATTAAAATAGCATGGCCGGGCGTAAGCGATCAT
Source organism: uncultured Cryomorphaceae bacterium (assembly GCA_937120475.1). Taxonomy (GTDB): domain Bacteria; phylum Bacteroidota; class Bacteroidia; order Flavobacteriales; family Schleiferiaceae; genus CAKZNE01. The sequence continues at coordinate 129,446 of CAKZJV010000009.1, forward strand.
TCCTGGATAGGTTCCTCTATTTTTTCAACATACTGTCCGCCATGGGCCTGCTGGCCTCTTACCTCGCCTATTATTTCAGCCCGCAATGGTTTACCTTTTTCTCATTTGCCGGGTTGGCATACCCCATATTGTTGTTGATCAATTTGATTTTTGTACTCTATTGGGTTTTACGGTTCAAGCTCAAATTGATTTTACCGGTGATATGCATTGCTGCGGGCTACCTCCACCTGGAACGCCTGTACCAGTTCGGCTCGCCCCCCAAAGTGGTGAACCCAGGCGAAAGCCTGCGGGTAATGAGCTATAACGTGCGAATGTTCAATGAATACCAATGGATTCCCGAGCAGGGCATTCCTCAGGAAATAGGTCGCCTGATCAACAGCAACGCACCGGATGTTTTGTTGTTACAGGAGTATTATCAATCGGAAAACACCCCGAAATTCCAATACCCGCATGAATTTACCAAGCTTACCAATGACGGGCGTAATTACGGGCTTAAGGTGTTTTCCAAATTCCCGATTGTTGAAACGGGTACCCTCTCCTATGATAAGCCCAATGAAAGCGGTGTTTCGGTAAACAACCAATTTATTTATGCCGATGTAAGGTGGAAAAACCGCACCATCCGCTTCATTAACGTTCACCTCGCTTCGGTAGGCCTGGGTGTTTCCGACTATCAAAGGCTGCAAAACCCCAATGAAGGAAGCCAGGAAGAAATACGCAACGGGTTTTTGAAAATATTGAAACGTCTGCACTGGGCTTTTAAAAGACGGGGTGAGCAAATAGAAGCCGTGGAAAGAGCCATTAACGACAGCCCTCACCCGGTAGTTCTTTGTGGCGATTTTAACGATACCCCGCAATCCTACACCTACCACCGGGTAGATTTACTCCTCAACGATTGTTTTATGGAAGCGGGAAATGGCTTTGGTAAAACGTACGCCCGGGGGCCGGTACCTTTCCGTATCGATTACATTTTTCATGCTGATGAATTACGTGTAAACCGATATGAGGTTATCTCTGAAAAACTGTCCGATCACTACCCGGTAATAGCCGAACTGGAATTCCGGTAATCCCCGGCCGGTGGTAAAAATGCCTGCATAAAGCAAAGAACCATAACCGGCCATACGGCCAGCATAAAACGTGAAGCATTAATAGGCCCCGTAATCAATACCACGTAAAATACCAATCCGGTTAAAAACCACTTCCATAAAGGGTGGAAGCTCTGCCGGAGTATGAAAAATACAAAGCCAACCATTAACAGCAGTTTATTCAACAGGCTAACCGCCATCAGTACAAACAATTGCCAGGACATTTGAGAGAGTACATCAGGAATGGCACTCCAGCCTTTTTCATTCAGGGCTTTAAGAAAGCCACTGCTGGTAGAAGTACCCTCTCCCAAAAAACTGCGCAAATCAAAATTACCCGGATCGAGCATTCCGCGAAAAGCTCCCTTCAGATGGAACCAGAAATAGGCCAGCTCATCACGACTAATTTCATTCAGGGCTACATCCTGCATATATTGAACCTTAGCCGGAAAACCATCTATGTCGTTCAACCTTTGGTGAGCGGCATCCGCCACCTGATTGGCATAATCCGCTCCCTTACTCTCCACGTTAAAATAGTAGGCGTTGTAATCCAGCAGGTTGATGTAGGCGATACTTGAAAAGTGGGCCTTACCGGTTACCTCTTTATTACGCCAAAAGAAAAGTGCCACTATTAAAAGCGGTAGCAGTGAACCCCAGGCATACTTGCGGTAAAATATCCCCCAAAAAGCCAGGTTGATTGCCAGGAACGGGAAAAAAACCGGCTTGGTAAATACAGCCACCAAAAGAAAAGTGTTGTACAACCACACCCAACGGACACCAGGTTGCAACCAGAAACGAAAATAGCTCCATAGCATACCGGTAACGGCTGCTATCAGTAGTATTTCGGACATTATGCTATTTACATACACAAAGTAAGGTACACTGCTGCTTACTATGAGCCCGAACCATAGTGGCCGGTAAACCCCCAATCGCAGTAATATGGAACGTAAACGGCTAAGCACCCAAACTGAAAGCAGGTTTTGCAGCAGCAAAATACCCCACCAGAAGTAATTGGCACCACTGAGCCAGAGTAAAAAAGGGTAAAAAGGCGGACGCTTGCTGTAATCGAAATAATTTACCGGAAGGCTCGTGTCACCACAGTATGCCAAATAGCCCTTACTGATGTTAAGGGCCTGTATCAGGTATTCCCTGGAATCGTTTAGAAGTGCGGGCCCCTGAACCAGGGTGTAGGCCAGGTATAGAGCGTGCAAGGCGATGGCCCATATCAGGAAATTTGTAAAGGATATTCTTTGGGTCATACCCGTTTATTGGACTTTACGAACCTACAAAAAAAGCCCCCACGCTTTGGCGTGAGGGCTTTTGAGTATATTATGACTAATTATTAGTTCTGGCTCAGGTAAGAAGCTACACCTTCGTGAGTAGCATTCATTCCGGATTTTCCTTCGTCCCAGTTAGCGGGGCAAACCTCACCTTTTTCTTCAAAAAACTGCAGGGCTTTTACCATACGGATGGCTTCATCTACATTACGGCCTAAAGGAAGGTCATTTACAATTTGGTGGCGTACCACACCATCTTTATCGATAAGGAAAAGACCACGGTAAGCTACCATTTCACCTTCAGCATTCAATTGATCATTCTCATCGTAGTAATAACTTCCGGCCATTACATCGTAGTTGGTAGCAATAGTTTTGTTGGTATCAGCTACCAATGGGTAGGTAATACCCTCAATACCACCTTTATCTTTTGGTACTTGCAACCATCCCCAGTGTGACTGCTCCGTATCGCAAGAAACGGCTACCACCTGCACTCCCAGATTTTCAAAATCCTTTAGCCTGGATTGGAAAGCGTGCAGTTCGGTAGGGCATACAAAGGTGAAATCCTTTGGATAAAAGAACAGGATAACGTGCTTGTTACCGATGTACTGATCCAAGGAAAAATCTTCTACGATTTCCTCACCGTTAATTACAGCCGAAGCTTTGAATTGTGGTGCTTTTTTACCTACTAATACTCCCATGTTATTTGTTTTTTTAGAGATTATTTGATTTAACTATTCAAAATTTATTTTAATAGCGATTACAAATTTAAGTCATCCTGAGCCTCCTCAAAGTAAACGGTATTAGTTCTTTCTATAGGCTTATTCAGTAATGGCAATCACCAAGCCTATAAGCTCAACCAAGCCAGTATTACGGCCACGAGTGTGGTAGCCAGCTTTGAAAAGTTAAAGCGGTGGGATTGCGAAGATTCAAATAATATGGTGGTGGAAATATGAAGGAAAATCCCCAGTACTAAGGCCGTAATCTCACGGTGATATTGTGCCAGCAAACTGAGTTTATCGCCCAACAAAACACCGATGGGAGCCACCAAGGCAAAGCCCAGCATGAAGAGTATTATTTTCCAGCGTTTTCCAAATACTTCGGCCACCATAAAATACAGGACCAGGCTTACCGGTACCTTGTGAATAACGATGGCCCAAAGCAGGGTATGATCCCCGTGATTCTGATGGGTTCCTACCGGTAAACTTTCCAAAAGTGCATGCAGGTACAGGCTTACAATAATAGAAACAGGGATGCCCTTATTGCGGAACATTTCAAGGTGGCTATGGCCGTGTTCCACTCCTTTAGAGAAAAATTCGAGGATCAGTTGCAGGAAAAAGCCGCCCATTATAAAAAGCCCGATCTCCGTACCACCTCCACTATATACTTCAGGTATAAGGTGAAAAACGCCAATGCTCAGCAGATAGGCTCCGCTGAAGGTAAGCAGCATTTTTACCGGTGTGGTTTTAGGGTTGCGTATAAAACCCGCGGCAAGACTTCCTACAACCACAGAACCAATAAGATAGAGATAATTAAGCATGATGGATATCGAACCGCAAATAAAATCAATCGCCCTGACTTCCGAAAACCATGCAGCGTTTAATGCTGGATTTATAGATGACTTCTATAGTATTAAAGCTCCAGTAGGCCAGCCAGCATCTGCGGAATACGTAGTAAGGTAACGGATGAAACAATGAGAATGATAATCAGTAACCACCGCACATATTTATTGGCATCGGGAAGATACAGTATATACCGCGCACCGATTACCGCTCCCAGCGCCTGACCGGCTGCCAGGGTTAAACCGGGCTCCCAGCGCATATCGCCACTGTACCAAAAAATAAAAAAGGCCGGTACTACAAATACAAAAGCCAGTACCAGCTTGATAATGTTGGCATCGCGTAAACTGTATTCCGCCAGTAGCACCAATACACTTAGTAAGATTACACCCAAGCCCATTTGGATAAAGCCCCCGTAAACGGCCACCAGAAAAATCAGGATCCAGTTGAGCGTGGTTTTGTGGCTTTTGGAAACATCGGTAGCCTTCAACCAGCGCTTGGGGCGATTGAGCAAAGTGAACAACAAAAGCACCATAAAACCACCGATGGTGTATCGTAAAATATCCGGGTTTATATCTATAGCCAGTAAGGCACCGATAACCGAACCCAAAATGGAAGGAATTAAAAACCAATAGCTATCCCTGAAAAGCAGCTTGGTACGTTTGGTTCTGCGCAGGCTTACCAGGGCGGTAGCGGTTTGTAAAGCAGCCCCAATACGGTTGGTGGCATTGGCCACGTTGGCAGGAAGTCCCAAAAATATGAGCAGGCTCAAGGTAATAGCCGAACCATTACCCGCCAGGGTATTGATGATGCCTGCCAAAAAGCCTCCCAAAAAAAGTAAGATGTACTGATAAACTTCCACGGATATTTACAGGCCGAAAGTAAAGTTTTTAAACAGCACCCAATCACACGGGCACGCTAAACTTTAATGCCGTACCGTACGGTTTTCCACTTCCGTTTTACGCATACTCCACAGCATAGCGAATAAACACACCACAGCCACCACCGTCCATAAAGCAAACAAGCCCCAATCCTGGAACAGGAAATACCCGAATAAAAACAAAACGGAATACACCATCAGGGTTCCGGAAAGCCAGCTTATTAGCGGGTAGCGGAGGGAATGCTCACTTTTACGGTCTCCTTTAACGGGTTTCCACCATCCACCGGGTTTTACTCTTTGGTAAAAGGATTGCAGTGTGGCCTGATCGGTAGGCTTGCTTAAATATGTAGCCAACAGCCACGCTACGGTGGTAAAGAGCACGGTGAAAATAAAGGCTCCGTTTTGGGCGAAAAAAGATTCGGGCAGCCAGCCCGGCAAAACACCGTTGGCAATGGCCAAACCTAAAACCGGGGCCAGCGTGGCAATAAGCTCACTCCAGGCATTAATGCGCCACCAGTACCAGCGCAAAATAAGCACCATACCCAAACCGGCACCGCTGGCAATAAGGAATTGAGCGGCCGTATCAATCATGGTAATTTGTGAAGTTACCGCTAAGGCAATGAGCATAATCAAAACGGTGAAAACACGCCCGGCCTTTACGTAGTGGCGATCAGCCGTTCCCGCATTCTCAAAGTTCTCCTCCCTTTTTATAAATCGTTTGTAAAGATCATTGGTGAGGTAACTCGCCCCCCAGTTTAACTGGGTGGAAATGGTGCTCATATAGGCTGAGAAAAAACCCACCAGCAAAAGGCCCTTTACCCCTACCGGTAAATAGTCGCGCATGGCCATAATAAACCCTTTCCGGGATTCTTCCACCGGCAAATCAGGGTACAACACCAAAGCGCAAAGCCCCACTATAATCCAGGGCCAGGGGCGCAAACAGTAATGAGCAATCTGAAAAAACAAACTGGAGTACACCGCATTTTTTTCGTCTTTGGCACTCATCATGCGCTGCGAAATATATCCCCCACCACCGGGCTCGTTGCCCGGATACCAACTGGCCCACCACTGCAAAGCGATGTAAGAGAAAAATGCCCCGGCCGATAGTGAAAAGGTGCCTACCGCAACATCGGAAACCCCTGAAATGGTAGGGAAAATATTGAGCCGCCAGGCGGGAAGCTTTTCTTTCAGGCCTTCCACTCCACCCACTTCCGGCACATTCAATACAATAACCGCCAGTACAATACACCCTGCCATGGCAATAATAAATTGCACAAAATCGGTCATGGCAATACCCAATAAACCCGCTACCGAACTGTAAACTGCCACCAAAACCATAGCTACTGCTACGGCCCAGAAAGCAGTTTCATAAGGAATCTCGAAAAACACTTCCAATATGGAAATGAGTGCTGCGTTTACCCAACCGATGATAATGGTATTGAGGAACAAGCCGAGATAAACGGACTTCACTCCCCTGAGTAAGCGGGCTACCGGTCCGCTGTAGCGCAATTCCAAAAATTCCAGTTCCGTCAATATTTCGGCCCTGCGCCATAATCGCGCAAAAAAGAAAGTGGTGAACATACCCCCGATGAGCATATTCCACCACAGCCAGTTTCCCGAAACCCCGTGTTGGGCGATCTTTTCCGTAACCCATAAAGGAGTATCGGCAGCAAAGGTGGTGGCCACCATGCTTACCCCCGCAATATACCAGGGTAAGTTACGCCCTCCCAGGAAAAAATCGCTGAGGCTGTTACCGGCTTTGCCGCGAAAACTGATACCGATAAGGATAAAACCGGAAAGGCAAACGATCAGGATTACCCAGTCCAATAATGCGAGATTAGCCATGCAACAAGATTAATAAGAATTTTAATATTCCGATAACTGCGCCCGAACGCCAATACAGGGGCTCAACTTCGAACCCATAATCTTGACCTGGTACCATTCTCCCGTAAAAGAGGTCCTGAAATAACCCGAATCATCAAAGGCCACCGCCCGTGTTCCATACTCCACCTTTTTATCTTTATTGAAAGTAGCCTTGCGCACGGGAGCACGTTTTTCCGAACCGGATGATCCGGACATCTCCGCCTTGCCGCCTGGCAAAAACTGAATGGATACTATAAAATCATGGTTTACAGCAAGGTTATAGGCGCTGATGTCACGCACCACTTCGGAGGATTTTTCCCATACCTCGAAAATGACACTTTCCCGGATAATTAAAGACCCCGGTGACCCATGAGAATTGAGGTTGTAAATATTCATCCGCAACCATAGGGTATCTTCTTCGCTTTTTAATACCTGGAACTTTACCTCATCGAGCCGCGCCACCTGGGTTTCCTTCAGCCCCACCTTTACCGCGAACTCCATACCCGGCAGTGGCGAAAGCTTGACTCCACTTACACCACTACCCCAGTTGCCCAACTTCTTTTCAAACACCCTTTCAGGTGGTTTTAGATTCACTGCATCCAGGTGATATACGGCCGGAGACATTTTTACACTGGCTAAGCTATCCCCGGCCGGGAACAGTTGGTTCAAAGCCAGCACCTTTTTATCAAAAGCTATGGCAGATAGTAATATCGAGTCATTGTTTGTCAGGCTCCCGGTAGGGATAAGCACCACGCCATTGATATCGCTGATAAAACCGCTTTGAGAAGGTTTTAATATAATATGAGCAAAGGCCACCGGTTCACCCCCTTCAGATGAGAGTAGCTTGAGCCGGAAACCTTGGGCCGATGCATCCGGTAAGGCATAAAAAAATAAAATAAGCGCCCACAATTTACTCATGACTCCAGCATTCCATTCTTAAAGTACTAATAAAGGCAATTTCAATTTGTAATTTTGCCCGCCTAAACGAATTGTCATGAAGAAAGCCCTGGTTTGCATTGCCCTCTTAGCGGCAGCCTGCTCCACCGATACATCCTCCAGCGATGACCCCTACCTGGCCGATTCCGAAATATTCGATACCGAAGTAGGTGGCCGCAGGGTGTATGGCGTACGCCTTTTCTTTTCCAGCCCTGACCAAAAGCCCCGTAACCTTGGCTACCAGGTAAGCCTGTACCAGAGTGATAAAGTTTGGATAGACACCCTATACACGGAAATCAGCGCCAATGATACCGTTGAAGGAGAGGTGATTTTTACCGAATCACGCTTTAAAAAGGGAGAAAGAACCAGCTTCAAAACCGAGTCTTTTGAAGTGGAATAACGACAACCTATCCATGATGGCCAAAACCTATTTTGGCCTGGAGGGCGTATTGGCCAAAGAGCTACAGGTACTGGGAGCCCGCAATGTAAAGGCAGCAAACCGCGCGGTTTTTTTTGAGGGCGACCTGGGTTTTGTGTATAAGGCGAACTTATGGACACGTACGGCCCTGCGCATATTGGTACCCATCGCCCATTTTAAAATACGCAATGAAGAAGAACTGTACCGCAAATTAAAGGAAGTAGCCTGGGAAGATTACTTTGAGGTGACCAAAACCTTTGTGATTGATGCCAACGTTTTTGCACGCCAGTATAAAAACAGCCTTTTTATTGCCCAGCGCAGCAAGGATGCCGTTGTAGATCGCTTTCGTGAAAAAAGCGGGCGCAGGCCTTCGGTACATACGCAAAACCCGGATATACGCATTAACGTACACATTGCCAATGAAAAAGTTACCGTTTCGCTGGATAGTTCAGGAGAATCGCTCCACAAGAGGGGTTACCGTACCGAAGCAGACCGGGCGCCCATCAGCGAAGTACTGGCAGCCGGTATCCTTAAACTCAGTGGTTGGGATGCCCTGCGTGATTTTGTAGATCCGATGTGCGGTTCGGGAACCTTCCTGGTTGAAGCGGCCCTGATGGCACATAATATTCCCGCCAATATCTTCAGGAAAGATTTTGCCTTTAAAAACTGGAAGGGGTTTGACCAGGAACTCTTTGGACTGCTGTTCGACAAAGCCCTGGAGAAGGAAAAAAACTTTCACTTTAACATTTACGGCTTCGACCGTTCGGCCATGGTTTTGCGTAAGACGCAAAAAAACCTGCGCAATGCGCTTATGCTGGAACAGGTTCAAACGGAGCAAGCTGACTTCATGGAATTTACCCGTCCCGAATATTTCCGCGACCACGGCCTGGTGGTATTTAACCCTCCGTACGGTGAAAAGATGGAAGCGGATATTCCCGAACTCTACCGTGGCATTGGCGATACCCTTAAACGCGAATTTGCAGGCTTTGAGGTTTGGCTTTTTACCTCATCAGCCGAGGGTTTGAAAAACGTGGGTCTGAAACCCTCCAAAAAAATCCAGCTTTACAACGGAAAGCTTGAGAGCTGGCTGGTTAAATACGAAGTTTATGAAGGCAGTAAAAAGCATACTTAAAAAGGGCTTGAGCCTTTTAGCGGCAAGCCTGATGGTTATCTCCTGCGGGCGGGATGCCACGGAGCAGATCAAAATCCGCAGCCTGGATGTAGAGGCTCCCGAAAAGGTAAGGGTAGGTGAAAATTTCACCGTTCGGATATTGGAGGAAGCCGAAATGGACTCTCTCACGGTGAGTGGCGTAAAACCGCTGCAAACATCGGAAGACGGGCGCACCTACACTTTTGCCTTTGATTATACCGGAGCACAGAAAATTCAATTTGAGGGATTCCGGGGGGAGAAAAAGTGGCAAAAAACCATACGGGTAACCGTTTTACCCGCTCAAAATCCGCTTCGGCTGGATTATGAAATTATACAAACCCTGAACCACCCCGGTGACTCCTACACCCAGGGGCTTGAATTTGCAGATGGATACCTTTATGAGAGTAAAGGCCAATACGGTACTTCGGGTGTACGCAAGATGGATTTTCCGGCCATGACGGTAAATCATGAGATCAGTCTTAACTCAGAATACTTCGGGGAGGGCCTTACCTTGATGAATGATACGGTATTTCAACTAACCTGGCGGGAGCGAACCTGTTTTCTCTACAATAAAGATCTGAAAGGCAAGGGAGTAATGCCCCTGCCACTGGCCGAGGGATGGGGCATTTGTAACGATGGTAAAGCCCTCTATATTTCAGACGGTAGTCAACGCCTTTACCGTTTTAACAGCCGACTAAAGCTTTTGGATAGCCGTGAGGTCTATCTTGGGCAAAGGCCCCTCAACCGGCTTAACGAATTGGAATTTGTGAGCGATAAAGTGTACGCCAATGTGTATCAATCCGACCAGATTTTCAGGATCGATTATAAAAGCGGTGTGGCTGATGCCATGCTGGACCTTTCGGAGCTAAGGGGTAAACTGACCAACCCCAGGGCCGAAGTACTGAACGGCATTGCCTACCTCCCCGAACGCAACCTCTTTTTAGTAACGGGCAAGTACTGGGACAAGGCTTTCCTGATTGCTATTAAAGATTAGCTCTCCTCCTGATCGGCTGCCCGGGAATGATTGGTAACTGAATTTCCGGGGGTCATATCCTCGCAACCATTAGGACATTTGTCCCACACACTGGCGTTTCCATTTTTATAGACGAGGTACCGGCCATCATTGCGCTTATAGCATTTACAGTTTGGCATATTTAAAGTAGTACATGGTTAACATTTTTGGTACGCCTGATTTTACCCATTCGGATTTTCAAGCGGGGCCAGCCGTATTACATCTTCACCGAACATATCAGAAAGATCAAATACCAGTGATTTACCACCGCTTAAAAAGTGATGGCCGAATTTTTTAACACTTCGTAAAACCCACTCTTCCCCCTCCTTTTCATAACGGAATATCACCTCCACCTTTTCCTTGCGGTACTGCGGTGTGGGTGGGTTACCGCATATCCCGATCACCCTTTCCACGTTATTTACCGTTACCGATATCATATTACCCGCAGAATTCAAAGGGTCTCTTTTACCGGCAAAAAGACTGTAGTATTCCCAACCGGTATCTTTTATATTCCGAACGTTGCCATTCACAAATTCAGGGTAGTTCTGGAACATTCCAAAGGCCACACTGAGAATATACATGGGCTCTTCCTCACTGCAAAGATTGCCGGGGCTCAGTTCCAGTAGTTTAAAAACCAACTGCCCGCTGGGCAAGCCCTCGCATTCACAATCTTTAAAGCAAATGGCATCGCTTTGAATACCGTCTTTGGATATCGGGCAAATATCAAAGCTGGCGGTGTATTCCTTTTCCTGGTAGCAATCTAAAATTGGCAGGCTTTGCGAGGTTTCGGTTTGTGGGTAATAAACTTCTATGTCCGGTTTAAAACCATCTCTTATTTGAAAATAAGATTGTTTGGTGCAAGCTGAAACCAGCAGCATACAACAAACGCCAATCAACCCTGATCTTATGCTATTCATACTGCTTTGAGTATTGTAAAAAATTGGTACTTAAGCCTATTTTAATTTTGTTGTTATCCTGGTTTTTATGCAACGCATAGTTTAAGCCCGCGTGCAGCAAATCCTGAAGCCCATAGTAGGTGGTTTTGCCAGTTTCATCATTGTAGCTGCTCAATGAGCCCCGAATGCCGATATCCACTGCGTAATTGCGGTTGAGCCAAACCTTCAGGTTATACTCGGAAGAGTTTAAACGTGCATCGGCTCCCTGCCCCCCGGCCGTATTGTAATCTAAAACATCAAAGCCCATAAGGGTGGAGAATTTATACATCAAAGAAGAAAAACCGGTAAACTGGTCGAAACTCAGCTCAGCGGTGTTATAACCTTCGTTATTGTGGAAGGTAAGACCCAGTCCCCCGGTCCAGTAGCGATCCAGGTTATCACTCAAGCCGATCCACTCCATAATATTACCTCCGTCATTGTAATAGTTGAGGGTAAAATTCTGTACCGTAAGGGTAAACGACTCGGTGTATTGGTGCCTCCCTTTATTATTCAGAACCAGGTTGGAGGTAAAGAATAAACCGTAGTCTTTAAAATGCACCAGGTTATAGGTGCTGTGGTTGTTCATGGTGCGGATGTACTTTCCGGCACTGCTTTCGCGCATGAGGCTTTGCTCCGCACCATATCTGAAATCACTGGCGTAGCCAATGGTAAAGGAATTCACAAGATCGGCCTGCAAATCAAATTTCAAAGGAGTGGAAAGGCTTCCAAGGGTATTATTATACACGGAAAGTACCGGGCCGTAATTAACCACCATACCGTTTTGAAATCGCTGGTTCACGATGGCCCCTAGGTAGGAACGTACGGCCGGGAATTGCCTACCCTTGCCCCGGTACATATCCACCTCCAGCCCCCAGCGAACTTCTACCCGGGTTAAACTGAATTGAGCATACGAACCATACGCATAAAGGAAAAAGCCTGCGAGAAGTAGAATTTTTTTCACAGTGGAAGGTTTGGTTGATCAATTAAGAACTAAAGGTAAAAAAATAAGTGACTTGCACCTACAGAGACCTCTTTTAACATACGCTCCGGCTTATGGCTGCAAAATTACCCGCTGGAAATGTACTGGTTTTCCGTTTCTCAGTACTTGTAGTTGATATAAACCCGGAACGTATTGATGCATAGGGATGACCTCTTCCTCCGTGACTTTTTGCCGGTGCATCAATTCACGGCCGCTACTGTCATATAACCTAACGGACACGGGCTCGTTGCCCAAACCCTTCAGGAATACCTGGCCATGAGAGGGATTAGGATAAACGCCAATTGAATTGCCCCCGTCTTTGTCTTCAGGAAGGCCAACACCGCAACTGTGAAAAAGCTCCATCCCAAAAACAGGGTTTTGAAGCCAGGATGGCCCCTGTGAAATCGGCACCCATTGACCGGTGTGCTTGGTAAACACCTTACAGGCTGCATCGGGTTGAATTACGGTGGTATCATTGTACAGTTCTATTTTGCGGGTCCCTTGAGTGGAATAGAGCCTCAGAACAAACCAAAAGTATTTTTGCTCCCCCTGAGCAAGGTTAAACGTAGAAGGCCACGAAGAATTGAACTTTTGAAGCCCTGAAGAAGCTGAGGGCCTTATGGACCAGGAATCTGAAAGGAGCGGACTTCCGGAAAAAGTACCGTTAAGAGTATCAAAAGCGACCGGATCATACACCTCAAGGGAAATATCCCCACCCACCACAGTAGCCGGCCCCAGCTTTATCAAGGCCGCACTTAAGGAGTTATAGTAATCTATCGGCATTAAGTAAGCAAAGCCGTAACCATCTTCTCCCAAACTATCGGTTGTATAAGTATTTCCGTAATGTCCGTAATCGGTGGAGTACTGATAATCCAGGTGCGAAGGCGGATAATAAAGGCTGTTAAAGGAAAATTCCTCCGGCCCGATCTGGCCATTAGCCTCTATGCGAACCGAATAAATACTTGCCGCGTAATCAACAGCATCTCCGGTATTGGTCAGGGTTTGAGCATAGGTAGTGGTATCACCGGGATGTAAGGTGTCAATCACCGGGGAAAGAAATACCTTCGCTAATCCACCACCCGGAAAGTAGGTCTCCACCCTCAGTCGAACCCCGGTAACGGACGTAGTGCCGGTGTTGGCAATATGCGCCCGAAAGGCAAATGAAATATTCAAGGTGGTATCGGCACCCTTCAGGCATTGCCCAATAGCGGCCAACTTAACGTGATCTTCATTTCCGTTGTAAAGAACGTCAAAAGGACTCTCACCTTTGTACCAAACCAGCTCCAGGTTCTGCGCAAAGGAGCCTTTTAAAATGAAAAGAAATAGCAGGAGTAAATAGGACTTCATGGTACTGAGTTTTAGGTTCGTATTAAAATTTTCATTTCTAAATTACCCTTTTAATAGCATTACCCCCTCATTTATACTATATTACGTGAAAATTTACAGAAAAGGGACAGGTAACGGACGAAAGTTTAAAATTCACCTTAGTGGTTGCAAACAGACGTTCAAACCTGCTTGCATCGCTTTCGCGTAGCTTCAGCAGAGCGAAGCAGCAGGCAAGCTTAAAACTTTAAACCTTCAACTTTGAATCCTGCTTACAGCAGGCAAGCTACCACCTTTACTCCACCATCAACTTCGTACGCTGAATAACCCGGCCGCCTTGAAGAATTTCCACCAGGTATAAACCAGCCGGTTGACCACTTAAGGAAAGGGCTTGTTTTTCCCGTACCTCAGTCACGTTTAGCAGCTCACGGCCCAGGGCATCGTGCACCTTCACGGCTGCGCTTTGCCCCGGCAAACCTTGCAGGTAGAAGGAACCATTGGAGGGATTGGGGTATAGAGCAATATTTCCGAAATTTTTAGTGGACTCAGTAATTTGAATGGGTTCAAAAACTGGCAAATACATCTCTAAAGTAAAAGAAGGATTTTGCAACCACCTTGGCCCCTGTGATACAGGTATCCAGCCCCCGGTATTTTTGGTAGATACTAAGCAGGCCCCGTCCGGTTGAACTACTGTGGTATCATTGTATAAATCGATTTTAAAGCTCCCGGAATAAGAATAAAACCTGACTACAAACCAATAATATTCCGTTCCGGAAAAGTGAGGAAAATGTAAGGGGCCGCTAAAAGACACAAAACTTTTCTGGGGTCCTCGTATTAAGCTATGTGTTATCGTATTAGTCCCTGTAAAAAAAGGACTGGTACTGAACGTTCCCGAAACAGAATCATAAGCTATTGAATCATAAATAGAAACATCTACGTCTCCTCCCGCTATGGTTTGAGGTCCAAAAGGTAATTGGAGGCCTAAAAGTTGTTGGGAGGCCTCAATCGGCATCAAATACGCAAAGCCAAAACCGTCATCACCAAGACTGTCCGTAGTAAAGGTGTTCCCATAGTTCCCAAAATCTACAGAAACGGGATCAGAACTAAAATTACCGATAATACTTCTCATGTAAAGAGTATCCATTAACACCGTAGGTTTATTAGCCTCCTTTAAGAATAATAGGAAGTATGAATAAAACGACATATCATAACTTGATATTGAGCTGGTTAATGTTTGAATGTAGGAACTTGTGTCACCCGGTTTTAAAGTATCTATTGGTATGGAACTAAGGGTTTTTCCTGTAGTGCCAGAGCTGCTTTTTTGGACTACTATAAGTTGAACATTTATGGCATCTTGAGAACCAACGTTTGCAATATGTGATCTAAATTGTATTGAATAGTCTAGCTTAGGACTTGGGGGCAATAAGGCATTATGCCCAATTATGGACATCTTAACATGATCCTCATTACCGTTGTATAGCACATCCACCGGAGATTCTCCTTGGTGCCAAACCAGCTCCAGGTTTTGGGCCTGACTTACCTTTAAAATGAAAATGAATAGCAGTAGTAAATTTGTCTTCATAGTGGTGTGATTTCGTTGCAGTAAATTTTTTTATTTATATTATCTTTTTTGGATAATACTACTACTCCCTTTATAGTATAATACGTGAAAATTTACAGAAAAGGGACAGATAGTGGACGGAAGTTTAAAATTCACCTAAGTGGTTGCAAACAGGCGTTCAACCTTCAACCCTGCTTGCATCGCTTTCGCGTTGCTTCAGCCGAGCGAAGCAGCAGGCAAGCTACCTACCACCTTTACTCCACCATCAGCTTTGTACGCTGAATAACCCGGCCGTTTTGAAGAATTTCCACCAGGTATAAACCGGCTGGTTGACCGCTTAAGGAAAAGGCTTGTTTTTCCCGTACCTCAGTCACGTTTAGCAGCTCACGGCCCAGGGCATCATACACCTTTAGGGCCGCGCTTTGCCCTGGCAAGCCTTGCAGGTAGAAAATACCACGGGTAGGATTGGGGTATAGTTGCAGGCGGGCGGCAGCTTCTTCCTCGGCCAGGGAAATATGCTGGCAACCGCTGACCACACAACCAAAGCTATCGGCTCTTACAATCCAAACGTGGCTGCCCGCACCACCGGTAAGGGGACTGTTGGTAGTACTTAAGAAAGCTCCTCCGGCCACAAACCCGCCATCGGGAGTGGCATCAATATCGAAAAAGCGGTTCCAGTCACTTTGATAGGTTCCGGCAATGTATTCGCGGTATTCCAGGCTATCCCCGTTAAAATTGGTTTTAAAGGCATAAGAACGAAACAAAGCTTTCCTAACCGTAAAGTCCGTTTCAGAATCAATGTAGTAGCCCGAAATCCAAACTTGACCGGTGGAAGATACCACAGCATTACTGATGTAATTGGTTAATTTTTTGGGGCCATAAACTTTGTCCCAAATTATCGAACCGGCCGAGTCAATTTTATAAATTCTCACCTTTCCTTTGGTGCCGGTTTCCCCGGCAAAATTGGCCAACTCAATACCTAAACTCGAAACCACTAAAAAATTGGAATCTGGAGTTTCTAAAACGGTACCTATTCCCTCAGAAAGGTTTGCATTACCGTAGGTGTTTTCATGTAATTTATTTCCGGCACTATCTAGTCTCATAACCAATACATCCGTAGAGTGGGGTTTACTGATGCCTTGACGATAACCTGCTAGCCATAGGTTACCCCGGCTGTCTTCCATTAGGTTGTGGGCCTGTTGCTCCACTGTTTTTCCATTTACCGAAGGGGTGTGAAAACTGGAACTCCACTTCAGGTTCAATTGACTATCGTAACGAGCACACCAAAAGCCTTTTCTGAATTGCTGGGTAACACTGTCTTCTTTAAAAGTAACCCCGCTTAAAAGCAGGTCATTATTATTCGTTTGAAAAAGACTAATCCCTGCAGAAGGCTCCTGGTCAAACCTCACTGTATCGGTTACTTGTAAATTGGTATCCATTTTCAGAATGAAAGAATAAGGTATGCTGTAAGCAGCCAGAGCATATTCATTACTAGCAATTTTAATCAAAGCGTTTTGAAAGCCAGGATACAGATGCAGGGTATCCAGGTAAAAGGTATCGGCCTTAAGCAAGGTTCCCGAAAGGTCGGTTTTTAAGAATAAAACACCCGCCTGTCCTGTGCTGCTTTCGGTTTGCGCAGCGGTAAGAATATAGGGATGATCATATAAAATACAGGAGGTTCCGGAGCCTTCCAGGTATAATTTGGAGAAACCTCCCTGTCCGTAACCGGATACCACGCAAACCAAGCTGGCTATTATAAATAACCAACCTGGTTTTATCCGATATCGAGGCTTTAACTTACTCAAGTACAATTAATTTCTCTTCAAAAATACGTTTTTCATCCGCGAATACCGCCACTACGTAGGTGCCGGGCGCTATTCCCGCCAGTGAAAGCCGGGTTTGCGCACCTTGCAACACTTGTTTTTGCAACAAAGCCCCGCTGAGGTCGTACAGTTGTACTTCCAGCTTTTCGGCCAGCGGCAGTTCCGCCAGTTGCACGCTTACTTCCCTTTGGGTAGGATTGGGGAAAATACGGTGTTGCGGCCGCGGCAGCTGCGGGTAGGCATGGGCCGTACTGCGCTTGGAAGT
Source organism: uncultured Cryomorphaceae bacterium (assembly GCA_937120475.1). Taxonomy (GTDB): domain Bacteria; phylum Bacteroidota; class Bacteroidia; order Flavobacteriales; family Schleiferiaceae; genus CAKZNE01. The sequence continues at coordinate 146,503 of CAKZJV010000009.1, forward strand.
GCTGCTGCCGGGTAAGTAGAGCGGCTCCTGGTAGGTGGTAACCTGCCCGAGTATTTCCAGGGCTCCGCGGCTCCAGGCCCCGGCTGCGTGGTCCCCGGAAGCCAGGTTTTGCAGGCTTTGTATCTGGCTGGCGTTGTAGCCGCATACGCTCAGGCCGTTGTCGGCCAGGGCAAACTGCAGGTCAAAATAACTTTCGGCCCGGGCGTGCAGCAGGGCTTCGTCATTATTCAGGGTGCAAAGCTGGGGTACACTGTCCACCACCTGCCGGGCTTTACTCACATTGCCCAGTTCCAGTTCCATCTGGGCCCGCATGTACTGAAAGGAAGGGGTACGCAGTTGCCGCAGAATTTTCCGCACCTCGGTTTCGGCTTCGCTGAAGTAGTTATTGTCGTTCACGTAAATATCCAGCAGGCGGGTGGCGGCAAAGTGTTGGCGCTGGCGGTGGTAGCTCAGGTTGGCCTCCACCAGTTCCTTGGCCCCGAACACATCGGTACCGGCCATAATGTCGTCCACCATATACTGCGGCATATCGGGGTGGTAGGAAGACAAAAGTTCCATCAGGTCTTCGTCCTTAGCCGCCTGGGGGTTGGCTACCAAAAGGTTACGCAGCATCAGGTCGTCCATATCTTCCAGCATAATAATATCGGCCAGTACGGTATCGCTCAGGTAGGGCGACTCGTCCAGCAGGTTGTTGTACAGCTCGAAGTATTCGTTCTGGGGCGTAAAATAGATTTCACCCTGCAGGGCGAAGGTGTTGCCCCCGTCAATGAGCTGGCTCAGCACGCCTTCCAGCGAATCACCCCCGGTAGTAAAATCGGCAAAATCGGCCGTGGCATTGGCGAAGGGATAATCCCATTCGGGTAGGGTATCGCCCTCGGTATTGATGAGCAGGCGGGTGGGGCAGGAATTGGAGTTGTAGGACAGATTATTGTTAAAATTCAGTACTCCCTGGCTCGGGATAGCTTCTACATTGGGGTTATTGGCTTTGTTGTGATGATGGTAGTTGACTTGAGGACTATTCTCATTTTTAAAATCCCAAATGTGATTGCTGCCGCTGGCAAAGAGGTTGCCAGCCATATTGCTATCGGCCGGAGTACCTGCGGTTAAGCTTCCTTGGTTCTCCCTGATCCCATCCAGGGAATTGCCCTGGGTACCTTTTACGAAAATGTCAGTATGAGTAGCCACAAAATCATTGCATTTGCACTGCAGGCCCAGTTGTCCGGTAGCATCGCGGTTTTGGCCGATAGTTTGGATACCGGTAACCATGCCCGGAAAGTAATTCCCGTAGAGCACATCACTAAAATCACCATTATTATTCACCGCAATTCCTGCCCGGGTGGCATTAGACCCATTGGAAAAATTATCAATGCTATTGTTAGTGTTGAAAAAAAGATTTTCCTCAATAGCAAAATCACCGGCCTGGTGGTAATAAACACCGTAAGGTATATCTACCGCCCCACCGCTAAGGTTAATGGGATCATCTTTAGGTACATAAAAACGATTTTTGAAAGTTTGGTGGCGGTGCCCTCCGCTAAAAAATACGCCATACCGGTTATGCCTGAACTGAGTTTCGGTTATTTTGGAGCCCCTGAAGATAGGCTTGGAATTAAAGGATCGTAATCCGTAGGTGTAAAAGTAAATTTCGCTCTTATCAATTTGAGCTGTGGCATCTAACAGGTAAATACCATCAACCGGCATGGCGGAGCTATCCCGAAAATCAGCATTTGGCATAAGCACTTCACAGTCATTGAATTTCACCCCATGCACTCCCCATAGTGAAATGCTGGCCCCGCGGTAGAGGTTATTGGGGTTTTCAAACCTTTGGTCCTTCACAAAGCGAGTGTTCGAAAATTCGGCTTTATAATCTACCCAATCGGCCAACCAATGTCCCCACGCCTGTGAGGGTTCATATTTTACCAAAGCTATATCCCGCAGGTTGTTATAAAACAATGAGCTATCCACATCAATAATACCCCCTGAAGGTGTTACTGCACAGCTCCAGATATTTCCGTTCATTATGGCATCCGTGGCATTGGTAATTACGCTGTTGCTGATGTCCAAAGTTCCTTGCCAGGTACTATTCTGTTCTTTGGTGTTATCTCCTAAAACCCTTATACCCTGCCATAAGCCGTTTTTACCGTATATATAAGAGCAACTAAGGTTTAAGAAAGCACCGGGTTCAACCTCAATTACGGCTTCTTTTTTTAAACCCAAACTGCTGGTTATAGTTAGTGTATTGCCGGTTTTTACCCGGATATTGGAGTCAATACTCCTGGGAGTATCCCAAGTTTCATTTTGGGTAATCTCTCTCCACCCTAGAGCACTGGAAGTATCCTGGTTTACGGAGGGAGGTGTGACCATCAAGTGCGAGAGTTCTTCTACGGCAGTTCTTCGCATAATACCAACTTGCAGGGGCGACCAGTAGTGCCTTTGATTATAGCCCATGTAATTATCAGGACAAACATTCCCGGGGTAAGGAGTGACCGGTGGACACCCACAATCGACTGGTGCTGGGGCACAACCACTGGCAGAGGTTACGTATATATCATCAGGGGTATCGCTCAGGTTATCACCATCCGCGAAGGTATTTCTAAAGGTATGTACCAAACCGAGGCAATGACCTAGCTCATGGGCTATAAGATCTGAGTGCCAGGCAGTATCATGATTCCAAAATGTAACGAGAAGACCTTCTGCTGTAGTTCCTCCTACAATACCGTACCGGCCCGTTTTGTTGTTTTGAGCTATGGTACCGGTATTGTAAACCATAACGATGTTATTTTGAGCTATACCGGGAGCTAAGTCATTTATAATATCATCCGTATCCCAAATACCAGTAAAGTTCTTATCCCGCTTTACATAGAGCAAACTATTAAAGCTAAAACGTATCCGGCTGTCTGAGACCGTTACAGTAGGGTTAGGGTTAGCCACAGCTGGTGTCGGTATATTGTTCATATCTCCATTATTGATATCGTGCACCATTTGATGGAAAAAGGTAGAATCCAGCACCAAGTTATCGTAGAAGGGAGAGTTCCCATTGGTATCCTGTGCTATGACAACCACTAAGTTTAAGGTATACAGGGGGTCAGTTGGTGCTGGTATATATTCAAAGGCATTGCCATCGCCTATATGCAAGCAGGACCCTACGTTTTCCGATGAGAATATGTGGTTTTCACCAGTGGAATCATTGGTTAAACAATCTTGCCCAGATAATGAGCAGGTTACCATTAATAACCCCAAGATATCTAATATTCGTTTTTTCATAAAGGTTGGTTTTTAGTTTTGTTTTTATAAGCGGGAATAATCACGGGCGGGAAGGTAATTTTAAATTATACACTCCGTTTAGTCGATTCCCGGTTTTTTTTACTGAAACGCCCGAAATTTTTAGTGAACTTTTTCAAGAATATTTCAATAGGCTTTCTTAAGCTATTACGCAAGCCCGTAAAATAAAGGGCCAACAACCTCCTATTCTACTAATAACCGTTACCGCTAAACTTAAGCCCGTGTGGCATACACAATCCCCGGGAATTACCGTTATTGCAAGACTCCGCAAAGCCAGTTGGCTTTAAGCGGAAACGGACCCTGCCCTATGAAGTACTACTTGCTGAAATATATCTGGTTGGCGCCACTGCTGGCCTGGTGGTCTGCCCGTGGCCAATACTGGCATGACCAATTGATACACCGCGCTTATACGGTGGAACAGGGCCTCTCCAGCAACCAACTTTACTTTGCCCACCAGGATAGCCGGGGTGACCTGTGGTTGGCTTCCGACCACGGTATTATGAAGTTTGACGGCAAGCGTTTCAGCTTTTACACGCAGGAAGACGGCCTGGCCGGTAATACCGTTTTCAAAATAATAGAAGACGACCAGAAACGCCTTTGGTTCCTGACCTATCAAAACGGTATCTGCTACTGGGAAAAAGGGAAATTCCACACCCCTCCTTTTAATGAGCGTATGCTGCAACTCATCGCCCCGGACGATCATATTCAGCAAATTGCCTTTGCCGAAGGCCAGATTTATCTTTCCACGCGGTACGGTAATTCCTTTTACCTCCAAGCCTCACTGGACGGTACCCTTGCCAAGGTGGACCTGAGTGCAGCCCGCAGCCGGGTACAATCAGATGCCACGGTGATGGTATGGAGTTTAGAGCTTGGCCCCGGGAATCATTTATCCGGGATTTACCACAACCAGGTGGAACCGGAAAAACTGGTAACAGATCGCTTTATGGCGGCAAGGAGCCAGTGCCAGGGCAAGGAGGTGTGGTTTTACAGCCTAAATGAATACCGTGACAACCGGTGCTTTTTTAAAAACAATGCCTCTGGTGGACCAAAAATCGTAACTCAGCATACCCAAGCTCTTATTATTGAAGGCGACTCTTTCTATACCTATGATTTCCCTTCACCGGTGCTGGACCTGGTTATCTGGGACCGGCACTATTATTTTCTTTTACAGAATGGCGGTATGATGCATTTTCAGGACCGCATTGATAAAGAACACCTCCAAGGCCATTACCTTCAATCCTACGCCCCTACTTCGCTGCTAAAGGACAAGAGCGGAAGCTATTGGGCCACCACCCTGCATAACGGATTACTGAATATCCGTTCCTTCCGGCACAATAGTTATGTGATTCCTGCCCGCAACCCCGGTTTTATCATTTCCTCGCCCATCTACCTGAGGGGAAACTCCCTCCGCTACCTGGAAAAGGATAGTTTGGTGGAGGCCCACATCAAAAACGGAATCATAGAGCCCCTCCGGAAAATACACCTGGTCAATGCCCTGGAATATCCTATGAGAACCCAAAAGGTAGCCTGGCTACCGGACGGCAGTGTTTTCAGTAACTTCCAGAAATTCCGGATTGAAAATTCCTCCTCATCGGTGAGGGGTGAGCCGTGGGTTGATAAAATAAGGAGGCCCTACCTGAACGCATTAAAGTACCTTCCGGATTCACAAGCCGTATTAGGCCTGTCGAAATCCGGTTTTTTCACCATTGATTCCACGGGCATAAAATTCGATTCAGAGCTCAGGGGCCTCCGGGAAAACATTACGTGCATGCTACCCATGCAAGACGGCCGATTTTTAATTGGCAGTAATAATCAGCTGTTAACCTACCAGCCGGCCGACTCCAGTATCAGCTATTTTGAAAACCCGCGGCTTCACCACCCCGTTACGGCTATGGCGAACGACCGCTATGGCCGGTTTTGGGTATTGGTAAAAGGGCAGGGCCTGGCCTTGCTGGACGGTGATTCTATATACTTTCTCGATAAATATTCCGGTTTAAGTAGCAACTGGTGCCTGTCGATTTTACTGGACAGCAACCGGGCCTGGGTAGGAACCCACAACGGCCTGAACCATCTCTCCTTTGACCGGCAAAGCGTTCGGGTGGAATATTTTACCGGCTTCAACCACGGGCTATCTTCCGACTTTATCGATAACATCCTGGATAATGGTGAAACGATGGCAATTCTTTCGGGCAAAAAATTCACCCTGCTGGATAAGTGGGAAATGGAAAAACCACATCCCCAAAAGCCACTGCTGGAAGCTATAGAAGTGGCCGATTCAACTTATGCCTACTACAACCTGAACACACTGGAGTTGAAACCGGGAGATAACAACATTACTTTTCATTACCGCCTCAACTCCTTGATTGGCGATCCTAAAATATGGTACCGCTACCGGCTGGCAGGGTGGGATGATGCCTGGACTTATTCCCATGAGACCAGTGTTACATACCTGGACCTGGAACCCGGCACCTACCACTTTGAAGTAACGGCCAGGAATGCCCGTGGACAATGGGCACTTACCCCTTTAACCTACACCTTTACCGTTCCCAGTCATATTTATGAAAGAGCCTGGTTCCAGGTGCTGTGCGGGCTGTTAATCATAGGCTTACTGGCCTTCCTGTTTCAGCGGTACCGCCTTCGCCAGCAGAAAAAGCTATACGTACAAAATCAATTGACGCGTTCCGGTATCCGGGCTTTAAAGGCACAAATGAACCCTCACTTTATGTTTAATGCCCTGAACTCCGTGCGGCATTTAGTCCTTTCCGGGCAACAAACAGAGGCCGACCGTTACCTCCTGCGCTTTTCAAAGCTGTTGCGCGGTCTGTTGCACGATATGGAACAATCCAAGGTAAGCTTAGCCTCTGAAATAAAGCTCATCCAAAATTACCTGGTGCTGGAGGAAATGCGGCTGCAGAATACCATCCAATGGAAAATACAGCTGCCGGATGAACTCCGGCCCGAAGAGTTGTGGATGCCCTCAATGCTGTTGCAACCCATCATTGAAAATTCCCTGTGGCACGGGTTCAGGAACATAAATTACCAGGGAGAGTTGAACATCACCTTTGCGTTGCAACAGAATGTATTGCGCTGCACCATTACAGACAATGGCGTAGGCCTGAAGCCCGCCACCACGCCCCGGGAAAATGAAGGGGTGGGTCTGCAAAATGTTAAAGAACGTTTATCTTTATTCAGTCAGTACGACAAAAAACCCTATTCTATGAATATCGCTTCAGGTCCCGGCCAGAAAGGAACCGTAGTACACATTCTTATTCCACAATAATGGTGGATAAACGGATAGCTGCTTTTATAGTGGACGATGAAGTAAAAGCACAGGACGTATTGGTGCGCTTGCTGGAAACTCATTGCCCCCAGGTAGAAGTTTTAGGTACAGCCCGCAATATTGAAGAGGCCGGAGCAGGAATTAAAAAGTGGAAACCGCACTTGCTTTTTCTGGATATTGACCTGGCGGGAGAAAGTAGCTTTGGGTTACTCCAAACCGGTGAACTACCACCCGTGAAGGTGATCTTTACCACCGGGCACCGCGAGCATGCGTTGAAAGCCTTTCAATACCAGGCCGTGCACTACTTGCTGAAACCGATTGACCCACAAGAGTTAAAGGAGGCCGTACAACGCATTGGCAGTGATAACAAGCCACCCGTTTCTATTCCAGCACCTACCCCTGGCCCGGTTGAACGTATTGCCCTCCCGGATACCCATGGTTATGAATTGATACATACCCGTGATATTATCAGGTTGGAGGCAGATGGGTCCTACACCTGGGTGATCACTAAAAACGGTGACCGGAGAATGGTGAGCAAACCGCTGGGTTATTTTGAAGAATCCCTGAACCCACCACAGTTTCTCAGAATCCACAAAAAACACCTGATCAACATCCGGGAACTGGTAAAGTATTCACGAGAAAAGTCACCGGATATTACCATGTCCAACGGGGATCAGGTTACCGTATCCTGGCGTATGCGAAAAAAGTTTTTTGAAGTTATCGACCAAACCACCGGTTCTTAGGTAAAATACCCCGTCATTTCCTCAGAAAGAGCGCAGGTGCTCATTTTTTCCCCTTTCATGTGTTTCCGTTTACCATAGGGCTTAATACCGGCTACTTTTAGGCCCATGTTAACTCAAAATATTACTCATGAGAACAGCTAAACACTTACTCACAGCAATCTTATTAACCGGTAGTACTGCCATAGTACACGGCCAGGACTGGAATGGTTTTAACCCCGGCACCAGCACTACTTTCAGTCCGGTAAACAGTATTAACGATGATATTGTAACCAACGGACGGGTAGGCATTGGTACCATTAATGGCACCAACGCACGCCTGGATGCCATTTTACACGTGGTTAATGATTCGTTGACGTTTGATCCGAATTATACCACTTCAAACGCCATAAGCAGCCGCTTCGGTATCGGGGCCATTCTTCAAAACCCCAGCCTGGTGGTAGTGAACTCATCAGACGGGGTAACAGCTCCCACCAGGATCGCAGAATTTCGCAGTAGCCGAAGAGCCCAGCAGGATGCCTCCATCAATATCCGCGGTAGCCGGGATGGATCTACCACCGCAGATATTGCAGCCGTGGAATTATCCAATTACGACCAAAACGAAACCCCGAGCCATGAATTTACTTTGGCTACGGTGGCAGCAGGTATGCCTATTAATACAGGAGACTTTGGATTTCTTCGTTTGACTACCAGTAATAGTGGCACACTTGATACCCGGGTGTTCATCGATCATAATGGTAACGTTGGTTTGGGCAACGGAACCACCTTTAACTCAGCCGCCTTACCCACCCGTAACCTAGATGTCCAAAACAACGCCCGCATCCGTGATCTTCCCAATGACCTTTGGGAAGATGAAGCGTTAAACGTAGTAGTGGATACCGATGGAAACCTTCATGTTCAGAATCTGAAGCAAGGTAGTTCCATCTTAAACTGCAACACCACCAACTTTATCCCCCGTGTTAACAGCAGTGGTGAACTGGATTGTGGTATAATGCAGGATGACGCTTCTAACCTGGGTATCGGTGGTGCTCCACAATCTTCGCATACGGTTACTATTTATGGCACTATGCAAACCGTTTCTGATCGTAGCTACAAGAAAAATATCCAACCATTGCAAAACGGCCTGGAAAAGGTAATGGCCTTAAGAGGTTATTACTACCATTGGAACTCTAAACTGGCCAACGCCAGTACCGATAAACAGCTGGGTTTTATTTCACAGGAAGTAAGGGAAGTGGTTCCCGAAGCTACCAGCCTTAGTGACGATGGTTCCACTGTATTTATGAATTACGATGCCATGATCCCGGTTTTGGTAGAAGCCGTTAAGGAACAACAGCAACAGATAGAAGAACTGAAAGAACAGCTTAGAATGCTGACGGCAAACGGAAACAATGAATCCCTGGAGCAAAACGCTTCGCTGGAGCTGGAAAAAAGCTTTTACGGTTATCCCAATCCTTCCGATGGTATATTTAAAGTGAATTACGCTTTGCCGAGTGGTGTAAACAATGCTTCTGTAATTATTACCAATTTGCAAGGTGCGCTTTTAAAGGAAAACAATGGCCTTTCAGGAAATGGCGAAGTAGTTTTTGATTGTGGTGACCTCCCTGCGGGGATCTATTTCTACAGCCTGGTTATGGAAGAGCAGCCTGTGCTCACTAAAAAGGTAGTTCTCAAGAAATAAGAGACCTGTTAAAATTCTGGATGAATTAAGCTCGAAAAGCCCGTACCGGTGGTACGGGCTTTTCTTATGAAGGTATAAGCGCAGGCCCTTAAAAATTCGCAATTTTGCACCATGCCGCTATTTGCCGATGTAATTCTGCCCCTGGCCCTGCCTCAAAACTATACTTACCAGGTACCCACCAGTATAGAGACACAACTGGAAACCGGCATGCGGGTGGTGGTGCAACTCGGCAGGCGTAAGCTATATACCGCACTGGTGTATCGCATCCACCGCCAACCACCGGAAGGCTACACCCCCAAACCCATACTGGAGATTGAAGATACCCGGGCCATTGTTACCCCCGTGCAACTTGAACTGTGGCAATGGATGGCAGATTATTACATGTGCTCCATGGGTGAAGTGATGACGGCTGCCCTGCCAGCCGGTCTTAAACTGGAAAGTGAAACTAAGGTTATGCCCAATCACCTCAAGGAAATAGTGGACGAGGAACTATCGGATCACGAATACCTGATTGTGGAAGCCTTACAAGGGCAACATAGCCTGAGTATTAAGGAAATTGCTGAAATAATCGGTATCAGCAACCCCTTAAAAACTATCCATAACCTATTGGGCAAGCACTACATATTGCTGGAAGAAGAGATGAAGGGCGGTTACAAACCCAGGCAAAAGCGTTATGTGCAATTGCGTGAGGGTATTGCCGAAGAAGACCTTCCCCTTATTTTCAATGACCTGGAGCGGGCTCCTAAACAACGGGACCTTTTGCTAAAGTACTTCCAGTTGCGCGCTGAACTGGGATCTGAAAAAAAGATCAGTGCCTCACGCTTACTCAAGGCCAGTTCGGGAGGAGAAAGCAGCCTCAAAGGATTGCACGAAAAGGAAATACTGGAATTGTACTATGATACCGAAAGCAGTTTACCCCTGAAGGAAGGTGAAATAGAAATGTTCAAAAAGCTGAATGAACATCAGGTCAAGGCTTTAACCGATATACGTACACAGTTTAAACAACACCGGGCGGTGGTATTACACGGGGTTACCTCGTCCGGAAAAACCGAAATTTACGTACGGCTGATCGATGAAGCTTTAAAACAGGCTAAGCAAGTCCTTTACCTGGTGCCTGAAATTGCGCTGACCACCCAATTGATCGGACGGTTAAAGAAGTATTTCGGGGCGCAGGTTTTGGTGTTTCACTCCCGTTTCAGTGATCGTGAGCGGGTAGAAACCTGGCTGGAATTGGTGCAGAATCCTGAAAAACCCTACCTGGTAATTGGCGCTCGCAGCAGCGTTTTTCTCCCCTTCAGTACCCTGGGTCTTATTATTGTAGATGAGGAGCATGAAAGCAGTTTCAAGCAATTTGACCCGGCCCCCCGTTACCATGCACGTGATACAGCCATTGTAATGGGAAACCTGCACCGGTGCCCGGTGCTTTTAGGCTCAGCTACTCCATCTTTTGAGAGTTATTACAATGCCCAGAGCGGTAAATTCGGCCTGGTGGAACTCATGCAACGCCACGGCAACCTACCCCTGCCTGAAATAGAATGTGTAGATCTGAAAAGGGCCCGTTCCAAAAAAGAAATGCAGGGACATTTCAGCACCACCCTCATCCAGGAAATCAAGGAAGTGCTGGGCCGCAAAAAACAGGTGATTCTCTTTCAAAATCGCAGAGGCTTTACCACCACCGTTCAATGTGGTAACTGCGGGCATATTACCCAGTGCAAAAACTGCGATATTACCCTTACCTATCACAAGTACATCAACCAGTTGCGCTGCCATTACTGCGGGTATTCACGCCAGGTACCGCAGCGTTGCCCCGCCTGCAATAGCCCGGAAATCTCTTCTTTCGGCTTTGGTACCGAAAAGCTGGAAGATGATTTGAAACTTCTGCTGGAACAGGCGGAGGTAAAGCGGATGGACCTGGACAGTACGCGTAAAAAGAATGCATATGAAACCATTATCCAGGATTTTGAAGAAGGAGCCATCGACATTTTGGTAGGCACCCAAATGGTAACCAAGGGACTGGATTTTGAAAACGTGGCCCTGGTGGGCATTATGAATGCGGATACTCTTTTGCACTTCCCCGATTTTCGGAGCCACGAAAGGGCTTTTCAACTGATGGCACAGGTAGCAGGACGGGCAGGGCGCAAGGGCGAACGCGGTAAGGTTTTAATCCAAACCAGCGACCCTTACCACAACGTAATCCGCAAGGTGATGGACAATGATTACAAGGCTATGTATGCGGATGAGATTTACGAACGGAAAAATTTCAAATACCCTCCCTTCTACCGCTTTATCCGTATGACCCTGAAGCACCGCGACAAAAGCCACTTATCTGCTTCGGCCAGCCTTTTGGCGAAAGACCTGCACGCTGGTTTCGGTGAACGTATCCTGGGGCCTGAGTTTCCAATGGTAGCCCGCCTTCGCAATCGCTATCAAATGGAAATATTGCTGAAGCTAGAAGGTAGCGTTTCACTGAAAAAAGCTAAACACAAATTGCGATCCACTATCGAAGATTTTTTTAAGCAGCAGCCCGACTATAAAGTGCAGGTAATTTTTGATGTAGATCCGTACTGATTATTCGGCAACCATCTTGCGGGTTTCGGTAATTACTCCATCAGCTTTCAGCGAAACGTAAAACACCCCACTCCCCTTTTCATGTATGTAATTCAACTCCTGAACACCCTGCGTGGATTCCAATGGAATTTCCTTCAAAACCTTCCCCGAGGCATCACTGATAACCAGGGAAGCTTCGTCAAATAAGCGGCTTACCGTAACCGGTATTACTACCTCTCGGTCAAACGGGTTGGGACGAGGTGGCAGGAGATAAATTCCGCGCTTGTGCCTGGGTTTTAAATATTCATTCAGGCCGATACCGCTGCATTGTATTTTCAAGTTCAGGGTATCGGGAGTACCAGGAGGTGTATTGGCATCGGAAAAAGACCGCTGTTCCGCACTGAAAGGACTCATGATACCATTGCCATCAATGGCTGCAACGCTAACGTAGTAATTGGTATTGGCGGTTTGCCCGGGTATTAAAAAAGAGTTGCCGCTGAAGCGATATACCGCCTCAAAATCCAGGCTATTGAGCAGGGCCACTCCCACGCGATATTCCGGGAAAATTTGCGGACTGGTAATCTCCACTCGCAAGCCCGTAGGTTCATCATGAAGGGTGAAAGTCGGTGCTTGGGGCCCCAGGGCCAGCAGCGCGGCTGTAGTTCCGTTGATCACCGTATTTCGCGCCAGGTAGTTGAAATTCACATAGAAGCTATCCACTACATTATCATTGTCCGTATCTACACCCAAAATATCGTTTTCGGTATGTTGCCGATCCGTATAATTGGAATCGGGCGCACCATGCCCATGCTCATGAGCAGCGGTAAAACGTACGTTGCGGTAACCTCTTTGCCGGAAGGGAATATGATCACCACCGCGGCCAGCACGGTCTTCCGAACTCATAATATTCACATTCATCGGTACCGCTACCTCCGATCTCATTTTTTCATCGTAGTACATTTTAATGGTGCGGGCAAAGGTGCGGAAGGGACCGGTAGTAGAAGCACTGGAAAATACCCGTACGTTGAGGCTATCTATTTCCCCCTCAGCGGGGCAGCCGGGTGGAGATGCGGTTTCTCCGCAAAAAATACCACCCACAATATCGTTATTCAATACCGCTTTTACTGCTATGTTCCGCTGATCGCAAAACTCTGCCATAACCGTAGCACCCATAAGTCCTTGCTCTTCACCGGTAGTCAGCATAAAAACCAGGGTTTCATCAAAAGTATAAGCACTCATAACCCGGGCTAGCTCTAAAACCAGGGCCGAGCCGCTACCGTTATCCTCCATTCCATGTGCTTCGCAGGCGGTATCGCATCGTTCTTCGCAACGGCTGTCGTAATGAGCCTGGATGATAACAACCGAATTATTAATTACACCCTGGCCGGGTAGTACGGCCATCACATTTTTGAGGTTGTAAGCATCACCACAGGCTCCGTTCAACCAGTCGAAGTACATATAAGATACCAGTAAGCGATCTTCATTAGCCGCATCGAAATCTTCAAACTTTTGATAAGCCCATCTTTGCGCAGCCCCTATCCCGGTTTGGTTGGAAACTGTATCGGAATAGGTATGGCGCGTACGAAAACCGGCCATCACCTCCAGGTAGGATTTCAGCGAGTCCGGTGAAACGCGTTCATTAATCTGGCAAAGTACCGCCTGGTGATCTTTGATTACCGTAGAAGCCGCGTATTGCGCAGGGCTGTAATTTCCGTGAAATACATCCGTTACCACTGGGTTGCTCATCCTGACGTTGTAAGGCTGGGCCCAAAGCCCTAAAGAAAGTCCACTAAACAGAAGGTATAGCCGTATTTTCATAAGGAAAGATTTACGGAGTAAGATAGTGATTTACCGGCTAAAAAATACTTTCAGGACTTTGGCAATCCCGATTTTAATGCATACTCCAACGCACCCCAAATAATGAAAAACTGGGCACCACTATAACTGAGCATCACCGACATTTTTAACCACATTTCCGGCTGTACGTAATTGAAACGCCCGGTGGCCAGCAGTAAATCTGAAACCACAAATAGCAAAACTCCTAAAGGGGCTTGCCAGGACTTGCGCGCTCCTCCGAAGCCAAACTGCACGCTCAATAGCAGGCTTAAACTTAAAACAGCCCCGTAGGCATTCACCGGTAATGAAATAGTTGCCGGCAGTTGAATAAATCGGTTTAAAAAGTAAAGGGATAAGACGATAACAACCAAACTGACGAGCAAACCCGGGACTGAAGACCGGGCACTGCGGTTTTTCATGAAGAAAGCGGCATAAGTGAGGTGTGCCAGGGCAAAAGCTCCCATACCGCTTAGAAAGTAAATTTCCGCGCTACGCATCAACAGAACATCCCCAACCAGGGAAAACCCTAAGGCCGCCATAATCCACCAGCGGGATGGAAAATGTAACTCCTGTGTACGCGCTAGAAAAAACGACATCAGTGATATACTTAACAGGCTCTTGCTTATCTGATGCAGCAATAAGCTGGAAGGCTGGTAAATAGTAGCCAGGTGAAGGATAAGGATGGCAAAGTATATTTTGGAAAAATCGCGAACTTTCAAAAGGTATGTTTGAAAGTCCGCTAAGATAAATGCTTTTAGTTAGCTGAGGGTCGGTAATATTTCATCGCTTCCGGCATCCATTTATTCAGGTTATTGATGCGGGTGGTATGGCTGGGGTGCGTGGAAAGGAATTCCGGGGGCTGCGCTCCACCCGACTGGGCAGCCATACGTTGCCAAAACCGGGGTGCCTCCTGCGGATCGTAACCGGCCATGGCCATGAAAATAAGGCCTAGCTGGTCCGCTTCGCTCTCGTGGGTACGGCTAAAGGGCAGCAGTACGCCTACCTGTGAAGCTACCCCGTAAGCCCCCATAAATAGGGCCTGTGTTTCAGCCGGTTTGTCATTGATCGCTACTGCGAGGGCTACACCACCTAATTGTTGTACCAAACCCTGCGACATCCTTTCATTACCGTGACGAGCCACTGCGTGCGCCACCTCATGGCCCATTACCACCGCTACACCGTTACGATCCTTGCAGATGGGCATAATGCCGGTATAAAAGGCCACCTTCCCTCCGGGCATGGCCCAGGCATTTACCATATCATCGTCTTTTATTAAGTTGAATTCCCAATTATAGTCTTCAATCAGGTCCATCCGGTTTTCCTGCCTCAGGTAATTTTCCACCCCATTCTTAATATCGGTCCCTACCGACTTCACCCAATTGCTCCATTCGGTATTACGCTCAAGGTTGCTTTGGTTTAAAACCTGGCTATACTGATCATTGCTGAGCGATTGAATTTGATCGGAAGGGATCAGGTTCAATTGTTTTCGCCCGGTTAAGGGAACGGTTTTACAACTCCCGATAAAGAATACAAAGGCAAGGAAGAGATATCTTTTCATAAGTCATTTGGTTTACTCTTATAAAACCTAAAATGCCAAAAAGTGTTCTGAATCATTATTGAAAATGACTTTTTGTCACCAATAAAATAAAAAGGTGACATTTTTTCAGCAACCTCATGCATTGGGACCCGGAAAAAAGGCTTGGCACCTCATTTGTCCTAAGCCAGTTGTCATTAAAAATTTAAAAAACTTAGAAATATGAAACTGATTAAAAGAGAACCCGGACAAGTGGCCAACATGAACAGCATTTTCGACCACTTTTTTAACAATGACTTTTTGAACTGGCCTGTAAACAACCACAACAGGCGTTGGAACTCTGTACCAGCCGCCAACATATCCGAATCGGATGAGGCTTATAAAATTGAGCTGGCGGTACCCGGTATGAAGAAAGAAGATTTCAAGGTTTCGCTGGAAGACAATATGTTGAGTATCTCTTCGGAAATCAATAATGAAGAGAAGGTGGACAAATCCAACTTCTCGCACGTAGAATTCAGGCATCAATCTTTTAAACGCACTTTTCACTTACCTGAAGACCGCGTAAACGAAGAAGATATTAAGGCCAGCTATGAAAATGGGGTATTGTCCATTGAGCTTCCTAAAAAAGCCGAGGCTCAAAAACAAGCTCCCAAAATGATTGAGATCGCCTAAAGAAACGAGTAGAGTTAGGTTAATTGATGGTTTGTTTGTTGTAAAAACCCCGCTACTGGCGGGGTTTTTTAATATCGCTGATAAACTGAAGTACCGGCCCGCTCATTTTCTCGGTAACGAGAGTATCGCCCCCTTCAAAAGCCAAGGCAAACTCTCCCGGTTCCAGGGGGATTACCGATTGTAGTTCATGGGTACCGCGCTGCTTATTTTCACCCAGGCTGGTTTGCCAATATACTTCCCCTCCTTTACGATAGGCGTAAACCTGGTATTGGGAGTATAACATAAAACCTGCCCCGCAAAGAGCGATAAGTACCAGCCAGCCCCGCAACCGGTTGGCATCAAAGCCCTTCCACTCGTCCTGGTATTCTTCAAAGAAGAAACTCAGGCCATCCATCTGCATTTTGGAATTCATCCAACGCGCTATAAGGGTTCCGGCCAAAAAGCCCAATATTAACGATGGCAGTAATAAAGCGGTGCGCTCCACTATTAATACCGGGCCATCCGCAACACCGTGATGCAATTGGTAGAATAATTCGTAAAAACCCAATACCAACAGAAAGGAAATGGTGGGCATGGCTATCCAGAACAGTAGTAAATACCTTCTTCGGTATTTTTTTAATGCTTTTTGGGAATCATGACTAAGAGCTATACCCACCTCCTTAACCGGGAATGCCCTTACCACCGTTTGGCGCAATAGTAGAAACACTAAAAAAAAGCTGACCGCTTCTAAAAGTAGTTTCATAGGTATTATTCTTTAGTAGCCTCCAATTTAGTAAAGTAGCGCCATACTTTATCCCCCTCCGGTAGGGGAGCGGCCATATTCAGCTTCTCGTTGCTGACGGGATGTTCAAAATCGATGTTGCGGGCATGCAGGGAAATACTCGCGTCAGGATTGCTTCGTGGAAAACCATACTTCAAATCTCCTTTTATGGGCATCCCAGCAGCCGCCAGCTGAACCCTGATTTGGTGATGGCGCCCCGTTTCCAACTCTATTTCCAGCAGGCTGTAACTTTCAGATTTATGGAGTAAGCGATAGTTCAAAATGGCTTTCCGGGCTCCTTTAACACCCGGTGAAACCACGAAAGATTTATTCTTCTTTTGATCTTTTTTAAGGTGATGCTCCAACCGTGCGGAAACCTGCCGGGGAACTCCTTTAACCAGGGCCCAGTAAGTTTTGCGCACTTGGCGCTGCTCGAATATCGCATTCATACGCGCCAGTGCCTTGGAAGTTTTGGCAAACACCACCAGGCCTGAGGTGGGCCGGTCCAGCCGGTGTATCAGTCCGGTAAATACGTTGCCGGGTTTATCGTAGGTAACCCTGATGTATTCTCTCACCTTTTCCAATAAAGGGATGTCACCAGTATAGTCGCCCTGTACCAGTTCTCCCGGCAGCTTATTAGCTACCAGCAGGTGATTATCTTCGAATACTATGCGGTTGATGGGGAGTTGCTGGCTCAATACTGTTCTTTATCGTTGGGAAAGTCCACGGCCTTTACGTCACGAACGTAGCCTTGTACCGCCCCGGTGATGTCTTCAAAAAGATTGAGGTACCTTCTCAAAAAGCGAGGGTGAAACTCATGCGTCATGCCCAACATATCGTGTAAGACCAATACCTGTCCGTCCACTCCGGCCCCCGCCCCGATACCGATTACCGGTATGCTGATGGATTCCGCCACTTGTTGCGCCAACTGGGCCGGTATTTTTTCCAGAACCAAAGCAAAACACCCGGCTTCCTCCAACGCCTTTGCATCGGCTATTAGTTTTTCCGCCTCCTGTTCTTCCTTGGCGCGAACGGTATAGGTGCCGAACTTATAAATAGATTGAGGGGTAAGCCCCAGGTGGCCCATTACCGGTATGCCGGCCGTTAATATTCGCTCTATGGAGGTCAATATCTCAATGCCCCCTTCCATTTTAACCGCATGACCACCGGTTTCCTTCATGATTTTTACAGCCGAACTCAGCGCCTCCTTGCTGTTCCCCTGGTAACTTCCGAAAGGAAGATCGACTACCACCAGGGCCCTATCCACGGCCCGAACAACGGAACTGGCGTGATAAATCATCTGGTCCAGGGTAATGGGCAAGGTGGTTTCATGGCCCGCCATTACATTGGAGGCGGAGTCTCCCACCAAAATAACGTCAATACCGGCCTGGTCAATGATCTTGGCCAGGGTATAATCGTAAGCAGTGAGCATAGAAATTTTTTCTCCGTTGCGCTTCATTTCCTGAACCGAATTGGTCGTTACTTTCTTAAAATCAGATTTGGATGCAGACATAAAAGGATTATAATAGAATCAAAGCTACAAAGTTATACTTTTGCCCTGTTTGCTTTATTTCTACCGGCAAACAACCCTTTGCGGAAAAAGGGTCTAACGAATGAGAAAGTTTTTTTGAAATGAGATTGAAAAATACAATCGCCCTTTTAAG
The DNA here is from genome assembly GCA_937120475.1 of uncultured Cryomorphaceae bacterium. GTDB lineage: Bacteria > Bacteroidota > Bacteroidia > Flavobacteriales > Schleiferiaceae > CAKZNE01. The sequence continues at coordinate 164,493 of CAKZJV010000009.1, forward strand.
CCTGTTGTTTTTATTAGCCTGTGACAACGAACTGGACATTAACACCGACTGGAAGGACGTTGCCGTAGTGTACGGACTTTTAGACGCTACGGCCGACACGAATTTTATCCGTATTGAACGGGGTTACCTGGGAAGTGAGCCGGCCCGTAACTCTTACGACAAGCCGGACTCCCTGTACTATAAAGAACTTACCGCGGTACTTAACCGCTACCGGATCGGTGACAATAATGAACGTGGCTCGTTGGCAGAATCCTATAACCTGATTCAGGACTTTACCAGTCGCCAGTTGAATGATAATGGTCCCTTTACCACCGAGGGATATCGCCTGTACCGCGTTCCGGAATCGGCAATCATCACTGATGGTTTTGAATATGAATTGGTGGTTTCCAAACCAAGTGGACCGGATGTAACGGCCAGCAGCCGGGTACTGGACACGCTGCGCATTATACGCCCTCCTGACTTAATCAGCGGAAGGGAGTTTAACGGATTGCTGGAATGGACCAGCTTGGACGGACGTATTTTCCTGTTTCAGCCTTACTACTACTTTTATTACAAGGAGTACAACCTGGATACCAAAGAATCGGTAATAAAAGAGATTGTATATCAATATCCCGATGTGCCCCGTAAAAGCTCCGGTAATTACGAAATCAAATTTGCCAACCAGGCAGCTTTCTTTTCCTACATCGCCAATCGCATTGAAACCAAACCCAACGTTTTACGCTTTTTTGACCACATGCGCTTTGAAGTATGGGGAGCTGATGAAAATCTTACCACCTATATGAACCTAAAGGCCCCGGCTTCCACCTTTAATCAAAATCGCCCCGATTTTACCAATGTGGAAAACGGGGTAGGCATTTTTGCCTCGCGTTTTAAAGTTTCGCTTGACAATGTAACCCTGAGTGATGCAGGTTCTTTCTCGTACCGTGATTACCTCAATCAATCGCAAATTATGTGTGCCAAGCGTTTTGCTTTTGTTGATGTTTCTACGGGTGATACCTGTGTATGCAATGACCTGCCAGGACCATCCAACGGAAGAACCTGCCCCTATGACAACTGACACATAGGCACCATCTATAAACTTATTTGAAGAAGAATCCCGAAAGTCCTGTCAAATTTGACAGGACTTTTTTATTTAAGGGCCAGTGGCATAGTGATTGACCTTTGGAGGGCGAGAGATTTTGCCAACACTTAAATAAATTAAAATATAATGGGAAAGATCATTGGAATTGACTTAGGAACCACCAACTCCTGCGTTGCAGTGATGGAGGGAAATGAGCCGGTAGTAATCCCAAATAGCGAAGGGAAACGCACTACCCCATCTATCGTTGCTTTTGTGGAAGGCGGTGAAAGAAAGGTTGGTGATCCCGCTAAACGTCAGGCCATCACTAACCCCAGTAAAACTATATATTCGATTAAGCGGTTTATCGGTTCTTCTTTTTCAGAAGTGGAAAAAGAAGCGGGCCGTGTACCTTATAAAGTGGTAAAAGGGGATAACAATACTCCTCGTGTGGATATTGATGGCCGCATGTACACCCCACAGGAAATTTCAGCCATGATACTTCAAAAAATGAAGAAAACCGCTGAAGATTACCTGGGACAGGAAGTAACGGAAGCGGTAATCACCGTTCCGGCCTATTTTAATGACTCACAACGCCAGGCTACAAAAGAAGCCGGTGAAGTAGCAGGCTTGAAAGTACGCAGGATTATCAACGAACCTACCGCAGCCTCCCTGGCTTACGGTATTGATAAAAAAGGCGAGGATAAAAAGATTGTGGTATTCGACTGCGGTGGTGGTACCCATGATGTTTCCATCCTGGAGCTGGGTGACGGTGTTTTTGAAGTACGCTCAACCGATGGAGATACCCATTTGGGAGGTGACGACTTTGACGAGGTATTGATTGACTGGCTGGCCGATGAATTCAAAAAAGATGAAGACGTAGATCTGAAAAAGGACCCTATGGCGTTACAACGCTTGAAGGAAGCCGCAGAAAAAGCCAAGATCGAGCTTTCTTCTTCTTCCTCCACCGAGATCAACCTTCCTTACATCACCGCCACAGCCAGCGGACCTAAGCACCTGGTAAAGACCTTATCACGTGCCAAGTTTGAGCAATTAGCCGATGAGCTGATCAAACGCACTATCGAACCTTGCCGTTCGGCCTTGAAAAGTGCCGGTTTGGATAAATCCGATATTGATGAAATTATACTGGTGGGTGGTAGTACCCGTATCCCCGCTATCCAGGAAGCTGTAAAGAGCTTCTTCGGTAAAGAGCCTTCCAAAGGTGTTAACCCTGACGAAGTGGTTGCCCTTGGAGCTGCTATACAAGGTGGTGTACTGGCCGGTGATGTAAAAGATGTATTGCTGCTGGATGTTACCCCGCTTTCATTGGGTATTGAAACCATGGGAGGAGTAATGACGAAGCTGATTGAAGCTAACACTACTATTCCTACCAAAAAGTCAGAAACTTTCTCTACGGCCAGTGACAATCAACCGTCCGTTGATATTCACGTAATGCAGGGAGAGCGCCCTATGGCTAAGGACAATAAAACTATCGGCCGTTTTCAACTGACCGATATTCCTCCGGCTCCACGCGGTGTACCGCAAATTGAGGTAACCTTCGATATCGATGCCAACGGTATCCTGAACGTATCCGCCAAGGATAAGGCTACCGGCAAAGAGCAGAGTATCCGGATTGAAGCTTCTTCTGGTTTGAGCCAGGAAGAAATCGAAAAGATGAAGCGTGAGGCCGAAGCCAATGCCGATTCTGATAAGCAGGCCAAGGAAAAAGTGGATAAGGTAAATGCGGCCGATGCCATGGTATTCCAAACTGAAAAGCAATTAAAAGAGTTTGGTGATAAGCTTTCTGATGATAAAAAAGGTCCGATTGAGAGTGCCTTAACGGAATTAAAAGCAGCCCACCAAAGCCAGGATACCGAGGCTATTGACGCAGCCATGGAAAAGATCAATGAAGCATGGAAAAACGCATCGGAAGAAATGTACAAGGCCCAGCAGGAAGCGGGCGGTGCACAAGGTGAGCCGGCAGACGGAGCCGCCCAGGGTGGTGAAGCTGGCGGAGCCGCTGAAGACGTAACCGATGTGGAATACGAAGAAGTGGACGAGGACGATAAAAAATAATCGACCTACGTTATGTACCATAAAAAGCCCGGCATGAAGCCGGGCTTTTTCTTTAGTGCTACCGTGTTAAAATTTGAGGCTTATCGCATATTCTCCAATACGGCCCTGGCATTGGTATTAGCCGGATTCAATTCCAGCGACTTTTCGTAAGCTTCCACGGCCTCTTCCTTGCGATCCATCTTCAACAGTATTTCCCCATAACTATCCCAGGGATTGTAGGCCTGCGGATGTAATTCAACGTTGAGTTTAAAAACCCTAAGGGCCTCTTCATCTTTTCCTTCACCCATTAATTCATAGCCAAAGTTGTTGATGGCATTCTCCGACAGGTCAAAGCCCGATTCACCGGTATAATTCACACGAATAAATTGCAGTACCTCATCCATGGAGTTTTCCTCATACAGCTCGCTGAGCTTTTTCAAATTCATACGTTCGGCACGGGCACGGGCCTCTTTCAAGGGAGGAACGTTGTACTCCCTTCGTTCTTCATCGGTAACCGCAGTCTCGTCAATTTCGTACAACACCCACTGGCCTTCACCCTCTTTCCTGAATTGAGTTCCGTATATCTGTGGTTTCTTACGGTACATCAGGTCGCGATCTATTGCAGCCGCTAAAAGCCACTTGTTACGACTAGGATCTAATTCCACCGCCTTGCGCATCATCTTCACAGCCATGCCCGAAGCCACCGTATCGCCACCATGCTGAAAGATCATTGCAGCATGAGCATAGTCATTGGAGGTTTTTAGCAAATTCTCATTCAGCATTTCGTAAACCCTCTCCTCGCGCTTACGGTCTCGCTCAGCAACCTTACTCCATTCAATACTGGTGCCAGCCGTTCGATCCGCCTGGTCTTCTTTATACATAAGGGCCAGCTCGGCATTATCTACAATGTTCTTCTCCTGGGCATGTGAATAAGACACCAATAACAGCGTTACTAAGAAAGTCAGTATGGTTTTCATAAAGCAGGGGTTAGCCTTAAAGGTAGTAAGGCTGGTAAAAAGGGCAAGTATTCCCTACAGAAGTTTTTTGAAGCTGCGCCTTATGAAAGGGCTTTTTACGCAAAGGTAACCCATCATATTCAGCACCCGATTCTTATCGGCAAACGTATTAACGACCCATGATTTTAATCTCATCTCCTTCCAATATCTACCGTGCAGGTTGTTGGAAAAAGCCTCATTGAAACCTGCATCAAAACGCTCTTTCTCAAAAGCCCGAAGTATATGCTGTGCTGCCATATTACCGCTGGTAATAGCCGGCATAATACCTTCTCCATTGGTGGGGTCAATCATGGAAGCAGCATCCCCGATCAACAAAAAACGGTTACCGGAAACGGTATATTTCTGTGAATAAAAGGGCAGTCCAAAACCTTCCAGTTTACTTTCTATTTGGGCGTTGCCCAGCTTACTTTGTAAAACGGGTGATTGATCTATAAAACGGTAAAAAAGTTCTTTGAGGTTTATTTTCTTCGAAGTGATGTATCGCGATTGCATTCCCACCCCCACATTGGCTTCGGAAGCAGAAATGGGGAACAACCAGAAATAACCGGGTAATACATCTTTATGCGCGTATATCTCGTTTACGGCCGGATCAATATTTTCCACACCACTGTAGTAGGCACGTACAGAACCTCCGTAGTGGTTGCGATTCACTTTATAGCCAGCCAGTAACTTGGCCACCGGTGAGTGGGCTCCATCAGCACCAATGATCATTTTCGCTTTAAAAACATCACCCTTAGCCGTGGAGGCACTTACCTCCTGATCGTTCACCTCCACATCTTTCACCGCGTGGGCAGGGAAAAAATCTATTTTGCCGGTCTCCAGAATGGACTGTACCAATTCATTATCAAAAAGCTCGCGCTTTATAGTGTACGATTTTAAGACCCAATCTATCTGGATCGGATCCATTTTATTAACAAAAAGCTGGGTACTGCGATTCACCACCTTATGGGGAAACTTTTCAAAACGTTCCTTTAAAGACGGTTTTATACTAATCAGTTCCCGTACTCCTTTGGCAGCGATAAAATCACCGCAGATCTTATCCCGGGGAAACTCATATTTATCCAGCAAGGCTATTTTCAGGCCACTGCCTTCCAGCGCCATAGCACAGGAAGCACCAGCAGGGCCGGCACCGGAAATAATTAAATCGTAGTGATGAGTTGCCATAAGTAAGCTTGCAGGGGCGAATATAGAAAAATGGCCTACCTGGATTCTAAAAAAGTGATAAAATGATTGAACAGCACTCCATTCTATCAGTTACCTTTATTCAAAACCAATACAACAATGGCAGATATACTCTTTAAAGGAAACCCGATTAAAACGGCCGGTGAAATTCCGCAACCCGGTGATGTAGCTCCCAATTTTAAGCTTACGGATACCGATATGAAGGACAAACACCTCAGCGACTTCATCGGTAAAAAAGTGATTCTGAATATTTTCCCGAGTGTGGATACCGGTATTTGTGCCGCTTCGGTACGCAGGTTCAACCAGGAAGCTTCCAAGCTGGATAATACCGTGGTACTTTGTATTAGCAAGGACCTGCCATTTGCGCAGAAGCGTTTTTGCGGAGCGGAGGGAATTAACAATGTGGTGATGTTATCGGAATTTAAAGACCAGAACTTTTCTCGTGAATATCATGTAACCATGACCGAAGGCCCCCTGGCCGGACTCATGTCGCGGGCCATTGTTATTACCGATACCGAAGGTAGTGTGGTTTACAGCGAACAGGTACCTGAAATAACCCAGGAACCGGATTATGAAACGGCCCTGAAAAACGTATAAAATCAAAAGCCCCGAGCCATGGCTCGGGGCTTTTGATTTTACTCCCTAATAATTTAACTGATAGAGGTACGCACCTTATCCATAAAAGCACGTAAGGCCTCACGCTCATCCATTTCACCACTGGCTACTTTTTCCTTAATCCAGATGGCTCCAAAAACGTGGGTCAGCTTCTCACCCTCGTCACTCCCTTCAATCTCTATGTCAGGACCGCGTTCTTCTGCCAAATCCTCTTCTGCCTTGCGCAATACTTCGAGGTCTATTTTTAAAAGTTTACGAACAGCCGGTACTTTCATAGTCTATTTCACTTTTCCGATGAGGGTTCTTAAATAGTCTTCCTTACTGCTGGGGCTACCTTCTACCAGTTGCCCACTTTCAAATACAGCCAGGTACGGAAGGTTATCTACCCCGGCCTTTTTACGGGCCTCAGGGTTTTTCTCAGCGTCCACCTCTAAAAAGAGCACGTCACTGTTCTCTTCTTCATTACTTACTCTTTTGTACTTGGGAGCAAACAGGCGACAGCTTCCGCACCAGTCGGCATAATATTTTACCACTACTTTCTGGTTACTTCCCAGGTGGTCGAAAAAATCGGTATCAGTTGATGTTAATACAGCCATAATCTAATTTTGAAGCAAATATAATATCTTAAAATACTATTGCATTTTAAATTCAATAGAAAATAACAATGTTTGATCAATCCTGAATATGTTCACGGAAAAGATACCGGACAATGCCATCCGCCAAACCCTTTTTAGGCACCAACATGCGTTCGGCCCGGGCCCAGTTCATGGCCGACTTGTAGATTTTGAGGGCGTGCGTAATTACATCCGCCCGGTCCGGATTCAAATCGAATTTCATCATCCGTTCATCGGGTGTGAATTTCAAAAGCATATTGTAGGTATTCTCAATGTATTCGATACTTAAGGGCTGGCCGGCCTTGCGGTCTGACATTTTAAAGGTACGGTTGATGTTACCTCCCGAACCTACCATAAGTACCTCACCCATCCCACTGGTTTCAGTCTTTATCCATTGTTTCATTTCGTCCCAATCTTCCTTATGCACCATACCGTTCAGCAAGCGGATGGTTCCGATTTTAAAGGAGCGGCTGGCTTTGATCAGGTCACCGTGAAAAAGGGTAAACTCGGTACTACCCCCCCCTACGTCCATGTACAAAAAGCTATCTTCCTGGTCGCGAATACTATCAATCATATCGGAGTTGAAGATCATCTTCGCTTCCTCCTTACCATCAATAAGTTCTATGTTCACCCCCGTTTCCTCCATCACCATCCTGCACACCTCCTGGCCATTGGAGGCCTCCCTGAGAGCCGATGTAGCACAGGCACGGTATTGTTCTACCCCGTGCACCTCCATAATATTGGAGTAGGCCCGCATTCCCGTTACCAGGCGATTGATATTCTTTTTCGAGATCTTACCCTTTCCAAAGGCATCGGAACCCAAACGAATGGGCAAACGCGTGAGCGATGATTTTTTAAAAAGGGTGTTCTTCCGGTCGGTAATTACGTTACTTACCAACAATCTTACCGAGTTGGAACCAATGTCTATTCCTGCGAGCTTGTGTACTTTCAACGGCCTCTTTTTAACTGGTTCTTCACATAATCATACAAGGCATATTGCGATCGGATTTTAGGGCCTTTAATCGTTCGGTAGGCATTATCCTGCTCTTCATTATGCCAACGTGACTTTACATTATCCTTCCAGATAATCTCCAAATGATCGCGCAACTGCCGTTTAATGGTATCATCGTAAATGGGCACACTTACTTCCACGCGATAATCCAGGTTACGTGGCATCCAATCGGCTGAAGCAATAAAATATTTAGGGTCGCCACCGTTTTCAAAAACCATTACCCGTGAATGTTCCAAAAAGCGGTCGAGTATGGAAATTGCTTCAATATTTTCACTCAGCCCCTTTACTCCGGGCACCAGTGAGCAAATACCCCGCACTATCATTTTAATTTTAACCCCGTAACTGCTGGCCTCGTATAACTTTTCAATGATTTTAACGTCACACAGGCTGTTCAGTTTAATGGTTATACCGGAGGGAGCACCTTTTTTAGCATTTTCAATTTCATGGTCAATCAGGCGAATGAAAGACTTACGGGTGTAGTGTGGTGACACCAGCAAATGCTTGTATTTATAAACCCTGTAATTCTTATTTAGAAATTCAAATACCTTTTCTACCTCGTGGGTAATGCTTTTGTGGGCCGTGAGCAAATGGTAATCCGTGTAAAGCTTGGAAGTAGATTCGTTGTAGTTACCCGTACCTACGGATGCAAACCGCTCTACTACATCGCCTTCCTTACGGGTAATCAGGAACATTTTGCTGTGAACCTTCAAACCGGGTACACCAAAAATTACGTGTACGCCCTCGGCCTGTAATTCCTGGGTCCATTTAATATTGGCTTCTTCGTCAAAGCGGGCGCGTAGTTCTATCAGTACCGTTACCTGCTTACCGTTTTTCGCAGCATTGATCAGGGCACTGATCATCCGGCTTTTATCGGCCACCCGGTATAAGGTAATGTGAATACTTAGTACAAAGGGGTCCAATGCCGCCTCCCTTAACATCCTGATGAGATAGGAAAAGCTATGGTAAGGCGCAAAGAGCAAAATATCTTTTTCACGAACCACATTCAATATACTGCGGTCCATGTCCAATTCCGGGTGCTGCAAAGGTGGCAACGGATCGAATTCAAACTCCTCCGCATCCAGGTCCGGGAATTTGATGTAGTCTTTTTTGTTGTGATAGCGTCCACCCGGAATCAGGGTATCGTAACTATCCAGGTCCATACGCTGCATCAGGAACTGGAGGATATCGCCAGAAATTTCCTTGTCATATACAAAGCGTACCGGGTCACCGGTTCTGCGATTTTTTACGGACTTGGTCATTTTTTCGAGGAACCCCTTGGACACATCATCGTCCAGGTCCAGTTCAGCATCGCGGGTGATCTTTACCGTATGTGCTTCAATGCTGTCAAAGTCATAAATAAACAGGATATACTCCAGGTTGTAACGAATCAGGTCTTCCAGGTACATCACGTATTGTTTGCCGTATTTGGGCAGTACCACAAAGCGACCCACTAAATCCGAAGGAACCTCGATGAGCGCATACTCGGGTTGATCAGGATTTTCGCGCTTTACCATTTTAATGGCGAGGTAAATGGATTTATCCCGCAAATGGGGAACGCGGTCTTTGTCGGTAAGCAGCAGTGTAAATACAGCGGCACTTACTTTATCGATAAAATACTTCCGTACAAAGTCCTGCTGCCCGGCCGTCAAACTTTTTTCATTTACAAACGATATCCCCTTCTCTTCCAGCTCTTCCAGCAACTGGTCGTTTACCTCCTGCGCCCGGATTTGCATTTTCATCGCCTTTTCGGAGATCTCGCTCAGCAGTTCGGCCGGTGATTGGCCTCCCAGTCTTTTTTTAGGTGTTTCACTAATTTGGCTCAAACGCTTTATACTGGCGTAGCGCACCCGGAAAAATTCGTCCATATTACTGGAAAATATCCCCAGGAAGCGCAACCGCTCAACAATGGGGTTATTGGTATCCAGCGCTTCCTGAAGCACACGTTCATTAAAGAGTAACCAACTAATATCGCGGGCTACAATGGAATTTTTGGCTTTAAATTTCACTATTTGGTTTTTCTGCGTTTGGGATAGTCAAAAAATACCAACTCTGCTTTCTTATCAATGTTCTGCCACTCCCCAACATCGAATTTCAGGCAGGCCACACCGGTGGTTGGCACATTATCGATACGATGATCGATACAGCGGTTTACAAAGTCGGTGATGGTAGGATTGTGACCGAAAAGCATCACGGATGAGTAGTCATCGCTGAGTTCACGTACCAATTGCAGAAGTTCCCTGGTACTGGCGTGGTAAATGCGCTGTTCAATGGTAATGTCACTGAAGGCGTAATCGAGGTTTTTGGAAAAGATCAATGCGGTATGAAGAGCTCGGGTAGCCGGACTGGAAATAACCAATTCGGGTTGGTCGCCCTGTTCCCGTAACCATTGCGAAGTATTGTGGGCATCTCTAATACCTCTTCCTTTCAGGGGGCGATCCATGTCGTGCACACCTTCTTCCCTCCATGAAGATTTGGCATGGCGGACCAAGTATAGTTTTTTCATAGAACCAGGGTCAGCTTGTAGATAAAATTTTTCCCGAAAATTAAAGAAATGTAGTAAAGAGAGAAAAATCTTAAGCTTAATTTAACCTGAAGATGACGTAGAAAAAATATAAGAGGGACTTTGGACTAGAGTTTTTTAGCCTCCTCCCAAATCAGGTCCATTTCGGCCAGGCTCATATCAGAAAGTGAACGGCCTTGCTCCCGGCTTTTTTCCTCCAGGTAGGTAAATCGCTTAATAAACTTTTTATTGGTGCGTTCCAGGGCTGATTCGGGGTCCACTTTAAGAAAGCGGCCCAGGTTGATCAGGGAAAACAATAAGTCACCAAACTCCTGCTCGGTTTTTTCAGCATCTCCCTTTTCTACTTCTTCACGCAATTCACCCAATTCCTCGTTTACCTTTTCCCACACCTGGCCGGTTTCTTCCCAATCAAAGCCAATGCCCCGGGCTTTTTCCTGAATACGGGTAGCTTTTACCATGGCCGGCAGAGAGCGGGGTACGCCTTCCAAAACAGATTTTTTACCTTCTTTCAGCTTCAGTTTTTCCCAGTTGGCCTTTACTTCTTCCTCACCACTTACTTCAACATCACCGTAAATATGAGGATGCCTGTCGATGAGCTTATCGCAAATACCGTTGAGCACGTCCGCTATATCAAAGGCTTTTTTTTCAGAACCGATTTTGGCGTAAAAAACCATGTGCAACAGTATGTCACCCAGTTCTTTTTTCACCTCCGGCAGGTCGGCATCCAGTATGGCATCACCCAGCTCATAGGTTTCTTCGATGGTAAGCGGACGCAGGGTTTCCATGGTTTGTTTGCGATCCCACGGGCACTTGGCCCGCAGGTCGTCCATAATATCCAGCAGGCGCGCAAAGGCTTTTAATTGATCCTCGCGGCTGTTCATTATTCGCCTTCTGCCGGGTTTTCGCCTTCCGGCTTTTCCCCGGATTTTTCCTCTTCAGTATCCGGTGTTATCAGGCCCTTATCGTGCAGGGAGTTGTACCACATAAAGAGCTTCTTCAGGTCGGACTGATATACCCGCTCCTGGTCGTAATCGGGTAAAACCCCGGTCATATAATCCTTAAGCTCCTTAATACTGGCTTTATGATCGATGGTTTTGCCGTAATCTTCTTTTTCGGCAATCTTCTGAAAAACATCTTTTAAAGGCACCTCCTCGCCATAGGTATAAATGGCGATATCATTAAGGGCGCTTACGTTGTTGGCTGATGATACCGGGAAACGCTTACCATCGTCCATGGATTCAACGATAACTCCACCCCGGCTTTGGGCCACCAGTTTATATAAACCGGGCTTGCCACCAATAGCTAAAATTCCTTCTAGGTTCATTCTTGTGATTTAAGTTGTGTGCTGTCCGCCTTTTGCCTCCACATTTTGACCTGGTCCAGTTGCGAGGCCGTGGTATCGTTCAAAAGAGCCAAAAGGTTACGGGCATCATCCGCCAGTTCATGATTCGGATATTGTTCCAGGAAAAAGGTATAGGATTTAGTAGCCCTTTCGCGATCGTTGTATTTTTCGTCAAATACAAAACCGATCATAAATACCGCCCTGGGGGCCAGCGGATGTTCAGGATATTCCACAAACAACTGGTTGTAGGTGTTCACGGATTTAAGGCCCCTGCGGGGTACCTCCTTATAAATGTCGGCCGCTTTGGAAAGGTAATAGGGGCTTAAGGAATCCTCCGGGTTTTCACTCACGTACTTTTCATAAGCACGGGTTAACTTATGCGCCATAGCCGAATCCTGAGTAACATCATCGGCCATCTCGGCCTCCATTTCCGCAATGCGGTCTTTCAGGGTGGGTTCTTTAACCGTTTGACAGGCTACGGCCGAGGCCACTAAAAAAAGTAAAATCAAATTTTTCATACCGATCTATATTTTAGGGAACCGCATTTTGTAGGCTACGTTCAGCTTGCCTTTGGAAATATTGCTAAGCCTGCCTTTTATCATACGCTTCCGTAATGGTGACAGGTGATCGGTAAAAAGGATGCCTTCAATATGATCGTATTCATGTTGAATCACCCTGGCTTTCAGCCCACTGAAAACGGCCTCCTTCCGGTTGAAATCGCGGTCGTAATATTCGATGCGAATCTCTTCCTGGCGACTCACATCCTCCCGGATGTCCGGTATGCTCAGGCAGCCTTCGTTAAACGCCCATTCCTTGCCCTCTTCTTCCAGTATGCGGGCATTAATAAATACCTCCTTAAAATCTTTCAGTCCTTCTTCGTCCTCTTCATTTTCCTCAACAAAGGAGGTGGTATCAATTACAAACAAACGGATGGAGCGGCCAATTTGCGGGGCGGCCAAACCAACGCCACTGGCGTTGTACATAGTTTCGAACATATCATCGATCAGTTGCTGCAGGTCGGGGTAATCGGCCGTAATGTCCTCACCCTTTTTCCGCAGTACCGGATCGCCATAAGCCACAATGGGTAATATCATAAATTCGATTTAGGGGCACAAAAGTAAAAAATGCATACATAGCCAAAAGGTTTGGCCTATCTATCTTCTGTTCAGGTAGGATTGCAGTATTACAGCGGCACTTATTTTATCCACCTCACCTTTTTGTCGTCTTTGCTTTTTCTTCATTCCTCCCTGTACCATCAGGCCCACGGCCATTTTGGAGCTGAACCGTTCATCCTCCAGCGCAATAAAAACCTCTCTAAAGCTTGTGGATAACTTTTGCACCCACTGCCGCACCAATTCTGAATTGTCAGAATCTCCGCCATCCAGGTTTTTAGGATCGCCTATTACGATACCTTCAAAAGGCTCGTTGCGGAACATTTGCAACAAGTGATCGGAGAGTTTTGCGGTTTCCACCGTTTCCAGTGGCGAGGCCACCATTTGCAGGGTATCGGTTTCGGCAATACCGGTTCTTTTTCCTCCTATGTCGAGCGCAATGAGCTTTGCCAAAATGGTTTTATACTTTTGGCGAAATTACAATGATTTTAAACGATAAAAGCTCCGTACCAAAAATGACCGAAGCACAGCAAATAATAGAGAGAGCCTGGGATAACCGCAGTGAACTGGAAAAGCCTGAAGTAGTAAAAACCATAGAGGGCATTATTGAAGAAATTGACAAAGGCCGTTTGCGCTGTGCGGAACCTACCGACCAGGGTTGGCAGGTGAATGAATGGGTTAAAAAAGCGGTGATCCTTTATTTCCCGACCCGTAAAATGGAAAGCCTGGCGGCCGGGCCACTGGAGTTCCACGACAAAATTCCGCTGAAATCAGGCTACCAGGAACTGGGTATAAGAGTGGTACCGCACGCCATTGCCCGTTACGGGGCTTATGTTTCCAAAGGGGTAATTATGATGCCTTCGTATGTAAACATCGGTGCGTACGTAGATGAGGGCACCATGGTGGATACCTGGGCTACCGTGGGTAGTTGTGCACAAATCGGTAAAAACGTACACCTGAGCGGTGGCGTAGGCATTGGTGGTGTGTTGGAGCCGGTGCAGGCTTCACCGGTAATTATCGAGGATAACTGTTTTTTAGGCTCCCGCAGTATAGTGGTGGAAGGCATCCGTATTGAAAGGGAAGCGGTACTGGGTGCTAATGTGGTATTGACGGCCTCCACCAAAATATTGGATGTGACCGGCAGCGAACCGAAGGAAATCAAAGGTTATATTCCTTCCCGCTCGGTGGTTATCCCCGGTAGTTATACCAAAAAATTCCCGGCCGGTGAATTCAACGTTCCCTGCGCCTTGATCATCGGGCAGCGTAAAGAAAGTACCAATAAAAAGACCTCCCTTAACGATGCGTTGCGGGAATACGGGGTTTCGGTTTAAGAGCATTATATAAACCCCTCTAGTTATTTGAGTTTGCCGGAACAATAGAATCTCCCACTTTGGCCACGATGTCTTTGATATCTTTAAGAAGCATTTCAAGATAGTCAATATTGCATATTAGGATATTCTTAGTGTTGTATAGAGTTTCACCTTCTTTCAGTTGATTAATTAAAATCCGCGTGGATGATAATTTAATTTCTTGCCCATCAGGTGAATTATTCCAAGGAATTGACACCTCATGAAGTTTACTGTACAAGGACAAATTCACGTTAGAGTCAAAATTATTGGGAACATCTTGAAAAAGATTTTTCACATGTGTAGTCAGTGAATCATATCCGGAATGATTATAGATAAGGTATGGTACAACTCTAGAAAAATTTAGTAGTTCATCAGAAGCTTTGAGTTTTTCGACTGAGAAATCTTCATTTACTATCCTTAGCTGCGCACTTGTCACCAATAAATTTGCAATTGCAAATGGGCTAACATCTACAGCATCAGAAGTAATAGAACTCAAAACGTTGTTCTTAATTACTACAGGAGCCGCAAATATTAATTGACTAAGTCCATGAAGAATTTCAGCATCATGTACATCACCCCTATCTAAATTTACTTCCATTCCCTTGTAAGCAACATCCTTCAAATAGAAGTTACTAAGTTTCATAAATTTCTGGACTGACAAAGAATCTACAAACTCTATCATAGAATCTGAAGTTTGATCATGCGGGTGTCTAACTTGAGGTAAAAAAATCCACTCTTTATTAGGATCTCTATACTTACACTCTACCAACAAATCAAAATCCAAATCAATTTGACTCTCATCACCAAATGGATAATAGCAAGTTGCGAGAATATCAACGGAAAATTCTTTTTCTTGATTACCATCTAATCTTCGATAAGAAAAATCAGAGTTGATATAGAACTTTTCATTACTTAATATCTTGGCTACTTCATACTCGAAGGGAAAACTAGATCTTAATAAATTTTTCTTCCAGGCCTTTTGAGACATAACTTAACTACAACTGTTATTAATCGATTCTTATCTCTAATTCATCCCATGATAAATATACATCATCAGGTAGGTTTTTACTTTCTTCTTCATGTTGGCCCATTTGGTGGCTGACATGAATTATAAACGTTTGCCCGGCTCCCAATTCACGGCTTAAGTCAATGGCTTCCTGTAAAGTAAAGTGAGAATGGTGCGGGGTTTTTCGGAGGGCATTTAAAACCAGGTAGCGGCTGCCCTGTACCTTTACTTTCTCCTCTTCTGAAATGTAATTGGCATCAGTAATGTAGGTGAAGTCACCCATGCGAAAGCCCAAAACCGGTAGTTGCCCGTGCATTAATTGAATAGGTTCAAAGTGAATATCGCCCACCGTAAAGGCTTTTTCCCCGATGGTTATCAACTCAATTTGTGGAATACCCGGGTAATTGGGGTTATTGAAAATATAGGAATACTGTTCTTTCAAACGCCTTTGCACCTGCTCAGTGGCGTAAACCGTCATTGGCTTTTGCTGAAAGTAGTTGAAGGCTCTGACCTCGTCCAAACCCGCCAGGTGATCCATATGCTCATGAGTCAGCACTATGGCATCCAGGGTTTGTATGCCGCTACGCAGTACCTGTTGCCGGAAATCGGGACCAATATCAATCACCACCCTGGTGGTTTCACTTTCCACCATTAAAGAACAACGCAGTCGTTTGTCACGCGGGTCGCTGGAAGTACATACCGGGCAGTTGCAGCCAATTACCGGTATGCCTTGTGAGGTGCCCGTTCCTAAAAATGTATATCGCATCAAACCAAATGATCTTTTACAACGTTTAAAAATAAAGTCTCTTTTTCATGGAGGGGGGCTCTATCTTTATAATTTTGTAGCCGGTTGCTAACTTAAAAAGTCATCATGGAACGCATTGTTCTAACCACTACCCAGAAGGCCCTTAAGGTAAATCTCAACGAAAACATTTACGGCACCTTTGCTGAAATTGGTGCCGGCCAGGAAGTGGTGCGCCACTTTTTCCGTGCCGGTGGTGCTTCCGGAACGGTGGCTAAAACCATGAGTGCCTACGATAAGGATTTTAGCGATGCTATTTATGGTAAAGAAGTGGACGGCCGCTACGTTACCGAGCAAAGGTTGCGTAAAATGCTGGAACATGAGTATGGCCTCATTGAGCAACGGCTGAGCCGCGATAAGTATCCCAATAAATGCTACTTCGCCTTTGCCAACACCATAGCTACCATCAATTTTACCAAAAAATTCAAGGGCCACGGCTGGATGGGTTTACGCTTTCAGCTTGACCCGGATCAGGAGCCGAACGATGTGATTTTCCACATCCGTATGAAGGAAGAAGAGGCTTACCTGCAGCAGGAAACCATCGGTACTATGGGCGTAAACCTTACCTACGGTTGCTTCCATATTCGCAATAATCCCGAGGAGCTGCTTCGCTCTTTGTACGATAACATCGCCAAGTACAAGATTGAGATCGATATGATCCACTTTGAAGGGCCGGAGTTTGCCAAGGTGGATAACCGCCTGATGTCGCTGCAATTGATCAAGAACGGTATGACGGATGCCGTAATCTTTGGGCCGGAAGGCAACAATATTTTGCCGGCAGCCCTGCTTTACAAGAAAAATGTATTGGCCCTACGCGGCAGCTTTCGCCCGGTTACCAAGGTGAACATCGACATGATCAAAAAAGGTTTCGGCTACTTTGTGGATGAACGTAAGGTAGATCGTGAAAACCTGGTGGTACTGTTTGAAATTACCTTGAACAACCTGAAAGCAGAGGGGGAAATCGATGAACAGGATTTCCTGGACCGGGCCGAAATTTTATGCTCACTGGGGCAAACGGTATTGATCTCCAACTACCAGCAGTACTACAAGCTGGTAGAATATTTTACCCGCTATACCGATGAACGCATGGGACTCATTATGGGGGTTACCAATTTGGAAGACCTTTTTGATGAGCGCTACTACCGCGATCTTAAAGGGGGAATACTGGAAGCTTTCGGTATTTTGTATTCTTCCGACCTCAAAATTTACATTTACCCATCGCAACCTTCACCGGAAGATGAGATTGCCACCAGTGAAACAGTGAAGATACACCCGCGCCTGAGGCCGCTTTATGAGTACCTGGCCTTTAACCGCAGGGTAATCGATATCGAAAATTACGACCCTGAGATTTTACAGATCTTTTCACGTGATGTACTGAAAAAGATTCGCAACGGTGAGAAGGGATGGGAAAAAGCCCTTCCGGCCTATGTTGACAATATTATCCGCGACAAAAAATTATTTGGTTACCACCCGGATAATAAGGAGCAATCTGAATCCGATAAAAAAGTGAAGGAGCAGGCGAATTAGGCCTCACTTACTTCCTTCAATATTTCAGCCGTGCGATCCATTTCTTCAATGGTATTGTGAATACCAAAGGAGAAGCGTATAACCGGAAAGCCTGAATTGCCAAGGGCTTCCATAACGTGGGAGGCTTTCTGGCTCCCCGATGAGCAGGCGCTGCCACCCGAGGCTGCCAGGCCTTTCATATCCAGTTTAAACAGCAAAAGGCCATCGTCTTTTATATCCGGAAAACCGGCACTGAGAACGGTATAAAGACTGTGGTTTACATCTCCGCTCATTCCATTGAAAATTACTCCCGGAAAATGAGATTTCAACCTTCCCATCAAGTGCTTTTTCAGCTTCAGAATATGAGCTGACTCCTGCTCCAGGTCATCGAGGCTGGTTTGCAAGGCCGTTTGCATAGCCGCCAAACCGAGCGAATTTTCGGTTCCGGAACGCATGCCTCTCTCCTGGCCTCCACCAAAAATTAAAGGACCGGTTTTTACGGAGCTCTTCACGTATAAAAAGCCTGCACCCTTAGGACCATAAAATTTATGGGCCGAAGCAGCCATAAAATCAACCGGGATATCATTTACATCCAGGTTATAGTGCCCGATGGTTTGAACGGTATCGGAATGAAAGTAGGCCCCGTACTGCTTTACCAGTGTCCCGGCCTTTTTAATATCCAACAGGTTACCTATTTCATTGTTGCCGTGCATCAGCGATACCAGGGTCGGTACCTCTTTGCGCAAAAGATCCTCCAGGTGGCCCAGATCAACCACCCCGTTTTTGTCGATATTCAGCAACTCCAGCTTTACACCGTATTTTTTCGCCAGGCCTTCTGCTGTACGCAATACAGCCGGGTGTTCAATGGGTGAAGTAATAATACGCTCCACTCCTAAATCGCGAACGGCTACCTGTAAGGCTATATTGTCAGCTTCGGTACCCCCGGAGGTGAAAACAATTTCACCGGGACTACAATGCAGACTTTTAGCCACTGCACTGCGGGCATCTTCTATCAGGGCCCGTGTTTTACGCCCAAATTGATGAATGGAAGAAGGGTTACCAAAAGGTCCGTTGATCAGCTCGTTGAAACGTTCTTTTACCTCCGCTCGCAGGGGCGTAGTAGCGGCATTATCCAGGTAGATTTGCATTATTGAAAAATTTTATCCCTTACTTGTTATACTTGGTTCAGGCTCTTGCTTGTTGCCGTTTTAATACTCGACCACACCTGTACACTTTTATTGTTTTGGCAAAGTACGGAACCGGGTAAATGGCCTTGAACAGGGCTTGCAATGTACTTGCGCTTAAAATCCTTACACCGATGGTTAACTCTCTTGCCTGTGCGAAGATAGGCAGCTTCTTTTTTTCTCCCAATTGGCAGAAAGTTGTGATTGTTAAAAGCCCGTATTCAGAAAGCCATTTCTTTTAGCTCACCGGTAAAACGCTGAGCCAAGGCTTCTGCATCATCCTGTGAGCGGGCTTCGGTATATACTCTTATAATAGGTTCCGTATTGGATTTGCGCAAATGCACCCACTCATCGGCAAAATCGATCTTTACCCCATCAATGGTACTGATCTCCTCGTCACGGTACTTTTCCTGTACCCGCTTTAACAGGCCATCTACATCCATACCCGCTTCCAGTTGTATCTTATTTTTCGCCATGTAATACTGCGGGTAAGCCGCTCGTAACTCACTCATTTTTTTACCACTGGTAGCCAGGTAGGACAATATCAAGGCAATGCCTACCAATGAATCTCGGCCGTAATGCAGATCGGGCAAAATAACTCCTCCGTTACCCTCACCACCCAGTACGGCTTTTTTCTCTTTCATTTTTGCTACTACGTTCACCTCTCCTACGGCACTGGCAAAATAGTCGTAACCTTTGGATTGGGCTAGGTCGCGTAATGCACGGCTGCTGGAAAGGTTGCTTACCACCGGTCCGTTCAGTTTCCCTAAAAGATAATCTGCACAGGCCACCAGGGTATATTCCTCCCCAAACATTTCCCCGTTCTCAGAAATCAGGGCCAGGCGATCCACGTCCGGGTCCACTACAATACCCACATCACAGGATTCCTCCTTCACGGTTTTCATGATATCTCCTAAATGCTCCTTCAGAGGTTCAGGATTATGCGGGAAATGACCGTTAGGTTCGCAGTATAGCAACACCTTTTTATTCACGCCCAGGCGATCCAATAGTACAGGTATAGCCAAACCTCCGGTAGAGTTCACGGCATCCACCGCTACTTTTAAATCCGCCTTTCGGATGGCCTCAACATCTACATAAGGTAAATCGAGGATGGCCTCCACGTGTTTTTCAATCATTCCCTGAACCGGAGTGAGTTCACCCAGTTTATCCACCTCCACAAAATCATAATCGTCCGCCTCCGCTATATCCAAAATGGCGCGTCCATCCTCACCACTCAAAAATTCACCTTTGCCGTTGAGTAATTTCAGGGCGTTCCATTGCACCGGGTTATGCGAGGCGGTAAGGATTATACCGCCATCGGCCTTTTCAAATACCACCGCCATTTCTACCGTTGGTGTGGTGGAAAGGCCTAAGTCAATCACGTCAATACCTGATCCGATAAGGGTATTTTGCACCAATGCCTGTATCATGCCACCACTGGGGCGGGCATCACGGCCCAAAACTACTTTCAGTCTTTTACCGGGCCGGGCACTTTTTAACCACTGCCCGTAGGCAGCAGCAAACTTCACCGCATCCAGGGGTGTTAAATTGTCACCCGTTTTTCCGCCAATGGTGCCACGGATTCCTGAAATAGACTTTATCAGTGTCATGCAGTATATTTTTAGATTGGGGTGCGCAAAGATAACAATCCAGTGAGTGCAGGGTGATTGTGGCCCTGAAAGTTTAGACTGTTGATTAATTTGTGCAAAACGGCAAAAGTGGCCTTACTTTTGCCAGCTTTAAATGGATAATTTTAAGTGTATCAAAGCTGTCATCCATGTACGAAGAAGACGAAGAAGCCCTTGACCTCACTCCCATTGTAAATCGTTTCGAGCGCATGCTCCAGGAGAACGCGGAGTTCTTTTTCGATGTACAGGAGTTTGAAGCACTTTCTGATTATTACTTTGACAGCGGCAAGCTGAACAAAGCCTTGAGGGTGGTTGAAATAGCAGAAAATCAACACCCCTACTGTGCTTCCTTCCTGGTAAAAAAGGCGCAGTATTTCACCGCTTCCGATCAGTTGGATGAAGCTCAAAATGAGCTTGAAAAACTAGAGTCGCTGAGTCCGGGTAGTTTTGATCTTTTTATGGCCCGCGCGGCCCTGCAAAGTAAACAAGGCAACCATAAACAGGCCATCGCCTTTTTTAAGGAAGCCTTGCGCAACAGTGATTTTCCTGAAGATGTATGGCCATTGATTGCCATCGAGTACCAGATGTTGGGCAATTATGAGCTGTCCTGCAAATACCTCAAGCTTACGCTGGAGGAAAACCCGAATGACGAAATCGCCATTTACAATATTGCGCTTTGTTTTGATCTGCTGGAAAAAACCGTGGAGGGCATTTCCTATTTCAAACGTTTTACCGACCGTGAGCCCTATTCGGAAATTGCCTGGTACCACCTGGCCATATTGTACGCCAAAAACAAAGACTTTGATGAAGCTTTAAGGGCTATCGATTACGCTTTGCTGATTGATGAAACCTTTATGGCGGCTTATTATGAAAAGGCGCGTATGCTGGAGCGTACCTTCCGCTACCAGGAAGCTGCCGACACTTACCTCGCCAGTTTTGAATTTGACGGCCCTACCGGCTTTTCCTACTATAAAATCGCGCTTTGCTACCTCAAAATGCATAAGCCTAAAAAAGCGCGTTCCTACTTTACCAAGGCCATACATGAGGATGCCGATCTGGATGAAGCTTTTTACGAGTTGGCTTTGCTTAACGATGAAGAAGGCGAAAAACAGGAAGCTATTTTCAATATTAAAAAGGCCATGGAACTGGATCCGGATAACTGGGACTACCTCTTTACCAGTGCCGAAATACACAAGCGTTCCGGTTTATTGGATGAAGCCGAAGTAATTTACCAAAAACTGATTGAAGACGGTTACCTTGATCCTGAGGTATTTATAGACTATGCCGAACTGCTTTTTGATCTCTGTGAGTTTGAGGAGGGTATGGAAATACTCTATAAAGGTGTACAGCTCAATCCTGATTCAGCGGACATGCAATACCGCTTGAGCGGTTACCTCTACACGCTGCAGGAAAGTGATGAAGCCAATATTTATTTTGAAAAAGCCCTGAAAATCGATCCGGACAGGCGCATGTTCTTTTTTGAACTCTTCCCGAAGTTACGCCAAAACCCAGCTATAAAGGGAATGCTGCGCAAATTCGGTAAGGTGTAGATATTCTCTCTTCTCAGCTTTCATTCTGATCTTTAACATCAGCTATTAATCCATTGATCAAAAACGGGAATTTTAATTCCTTAACAATTTCTTTGTAGCGATAATATTACAAGTAATTTCACTACATTAGGGCATTATTCACTAAAAAACTCTATTTATGAAACCTCTTATCTCTACTCTTCAATTTTTGACGGTTAGCCTTTTCATGTTCCTAAGTGCCAATCTTTCAGCGCAAAGCGGCCCGCTGTACATTTATAACCACACAGGCTGTTATTTTGAATTTAACATACTTGCCCACGATTATGGTTGCACTGATGATGCTTGTCAGCCTGGTATAGTTTGTATTGTTCCTGGAACAAATGTTATATCGCCCTGTGGACCTTCGCATGTGGAATGGGCCGCGGCCGATGTTGTACCGGTTGACGCCAACTGCGAATTTTGTGGAGTTTATGGCAGTACCGTTGAACGTATAAATTCCTGTGGCACGGGGACAACCCGAAATCCTCGGATAGCAACTTGTGATAATGAATGTGGGACTGTTACTGTTAGTTTCATAAGCCCTTTTGAAATAATGATCAACTAAATATAAACTCGAAAGCTTAAAAGGAAGGCCCCAACCGGTCTTCCTTTTTTTTTTGGAATGGTTCGATCCCACATTCCATTTACTTCACCTGATTGTCAAATAGCTGTTTACCTTTGCCGAAAATTAACCACCACCAATGTCACAACTTTCACTAGTTTTTAAAGGCATGGCCATGGGTATGGCTGAAGTAGTGCCCGGTGTTTCCGGGGGTACCATTGCTTTTATTACCGGCATTTATGAACGTTTGATCTTTGCCATAAAATCCGTAGATGGCGAGTTCCTGAAATTACTTTTCAAGGGAAAAATTAAAGCGGCCTGGCATAAAATTGATGGCAACTTTCTGCTGTTCCTCATCGGGGGCATGGTATTGGGCATTGGTATTGGAGTATTTGCCATTACCTGGCTTTTGGAGCATCACCCCTTATTGATCTGGGGCTTTTTCTTCGGACTTATTCTGGCTTCGGTGTACGTGGTAGCAAAGGACATTAACCACTGGAACACGGCTCCTATAATTGCTTTAGTACTGGGAGCCATACTGGTGTACTACGTTACCATTGCCGTGCCCAGTAGCGCAAATACCGCTTTATGGTTTGTTTTCCTTTGTGGTGCCGTAGCCATTTCGGCTCTTTTGCTACCCGGCCTTTCCGGTAGCTTCATACTCTTATTACTGGGTATGTACACTTACATTATTCCCAAAGTGAAGGATATTATATCCGGTGACCTTTCTGGCTTGCTGGTAATTGCAGTTTTTGCGGGTGGTTGCTTAACCGGTCTATTGAGTTTTTCACGGGTACTCACCTGGGCTTTTAAAAACTACAAAAACCTTACTCTTGCCTTTCTTACCGGCTTAATGATCGGTTCACTGAACAAGGTATGGCCCTGGCAGCAAGTTTTGAGCACCCGTATCAATACCGAAGGTGAAGAGTCCGTGGCATTCACCAAAAGCATTTCCCCCTCGGCCTTCAGCCAGTTGGATGCTAACTTTCTTTACGGTACCGATCCCCAGGTAGCAGCGGTAATCGGGTGTATGATTGGTGGCCTTGTTTTAGTGCTCGGTTTATTTGCCCTGGGCAATAAGGGCCAGGCCGGCACGGAATAAGTATCTTTAATGAAAACTTCACCCTATGCAGTTTGGCCTTATCGGTCAGTCTTTGAAACACTCCTTTTCGAGGGATTATTTCACCCGGAAATTTGAAAAACTCGGCCTGGATCATTCCTACCGGAACTTTGAACTTGCGCATATTGATGAGTTTCCAAAACTGGTGCAGGAAAAGCCCGGTTTGAGGGGTCTCAATGTAACCATTCCCTATAAGCAACAGATCATCCCTTTCCTTTCCGGTCTGTCGCCAGAATCGGAAGCAATCGGGGCGGTGAACACCGTTCTTATCCAAAAAGGTGAGTACCGTGGTTTCAATACCGATGCCTACGGTTTTGAAAAAAGTCTTATCCCACTATTACAAGCTCATCATTCCAAAGCCTTGATATTGGGAACGGGAGGTGCTTCACTGGCCGTAGCTCATGTATTGCAAAAGCTGGGTATTTCTTTTGTTAAAGTGAGCCGTCAACCCACTTCCCGGGAGGTGGATTACTCCAAAGCCAGTCAATTAACCAACCAGTATTTCGTGATCATCAACGCCACGCCCCTGGGCACTTTTCCCCATGTTACGCAGCAGCCGCCCCTGGATATGAAAGGCATTAATGGGAAGCACCTTTGCTACGATCTTATTTACAATCCTGCCGAAAGTCAATGGCTGAAGGAGGCCCGCCAGAAGGGTGCCATTACCAAAAATGGTTTGGAGATGCTGGAACTGCAAGCGGAAAAAGCGTGGGAAATATGGAATGAATCTTAAATTTGTAGCTCAAGCCATAGATCATGACTGATATACACGACAACCAGCCCGAGGCTGAAGGACGCAAAAAAGACACCTCGGAGACCCCCTCTGACAGTGCTATACCTGCTGAACAGGCGGAAAAAAAACGTTTGGAAGAGCAAGCGGAAGTGGAAGACTCCGGTGAGGAAAGTTCCCCGGAAGCACCGCCAACCGCAACCGTGACGGAAGAGGAAAAAAAGCCAGCAGAAGAACCTTCCCAGGCGGTGGATACCGAAACAGCCCGGGAGCCAGCCCAGGCCGAAGCCCAAAAGCAGGAAGAAATACAGGAGATGACCGATGAGGAATTGGAAGGTGATGATGAAGATGAGGAAGTACAGTCTGACGATGATGAAACTGATGAACTGGAACATGAAGAGCTTGAATTACCGGATTACGCAGATTACGAGCCGCCAAAACTGGTTGCTGAGGCCGAAAAGCTCTTAAAAAACGAGCCGGTGCAACGCATCAAGGAGCACATGGACTCCATCCGTAAAAACCTCCTAAAGCAACTTAATGAAGAGCGCAATGAAAAGTTGCAGGAGTTTTTAGAAAGCGGTGGTGTGGAAATCGATTTTGAGTATGAGCAGCCGCTACGCAACCGCTTTCGCAGCATTTATTCCGAATACCGCACTAAACGCAAAAAATATTATGATGACCTCCAGGAGAAGCTGGAGCACAACCTTAAGGTAAAACGGGAACTGATCGAAAAGATCAAGGAGATTGTTACCAAGGATGAGTCCATCGGTGATACCTTCAAGGAGTTTAATGCCATTCAGCAGGAGTGGCGTAATACCGGCCCGGTACCACGGGGTGAATCAGCCGATCTTTGGCGTACCTACCACCACCACGTTGAAAACTTTTACGAGTTCATCAAGATCAACAAGGAGCTGCGTGATCTCGACTTTAAGAAGAACCACGAAAAAAAGGAAGGCCTTATCCAGAAGGTAGAGGCACTTTTGGAAACGGATGACGTGCGGAAGGCTTTTAGCGAGCTTCAAAAGCTCCATAAACAGTGGAAAAACACCGGCCCGGTGGAACGAGAACACCGGGAACCCATGTGGGAACGCTTCAGCGAGGCCACCAAAAAACTACACGACCGCAGGGAGGAGTATTATGAAGCCCTGAAGGGGAAACGCGAGGAACTCATCCAGCAAAAGAAAGAGCTGGTACAAAAACTTAAGGACTACCCTTTTTCGAATATCGACAAACACTCGGGTTGGCAAAAGGCCATTAAAGATATTGAGGCTATCCGCGAAGAATTCCGTAAGATCGGCCGCATCAATCATCCCGAAAACGATATTATCTGGGACGAATTCCGCGAGGTACTGAGGAATTTCAACCGCCAGAAAAACGGCTTTTATAAGGAGCTGAAAAAAGAGCACCACGAAAACCTGGAGAAAAAACGCGCTTTGCTGGAGATTGCCGAAAAATTAAAAGATAGCGAGGATTGGCGGGAAACCACCCAGGAAATGAAGCGCATACAATCCCAATGGAAGCGCATTGGTCACGTTCCGCGTTCCGAATCGGATAAAATATGGAAACAGTTCCGTGGCGCCTGCAACCACTTTTTCAATCGGCTTACCGAACATAATAAGGATCTGGATAAATCCTTTGAGAAAAACCTGGAAGCCAAGCTGGCCCTGATGGAAGAGCTGAAGAATTTCAAACCGGGTGCCTCACAAAAAGAATCGGTAAAAATTCTTAAAGACGTGATCAACCGCTGGAAAGCCATTGGAAGGGTGCCACGCGGTAAAAACCAGGTGGAGAGAGACTTTAACACTTTACTGGATAACCAGTTTAAGGCCATTGACCTGGATCGCCAGGAGTCGCAACGCATCCGCTTTGAGAACAAAATGAGCAACCTGGTAGATCAGGGAGGCGATGAAAGCCTGGCCCGTGAAAAAGCCCAGTTGCGAAAGCAGCGGGACGATGCCCAGAAGGAGTTGAATCAGTTGGAAACCAATCTCAACTTTTTCAGTTCCAGTAATCCCAATAGCCCGTTTATCAAGGAAGCCGAATCCAAAGTAAAACATCAAAAAGACCTTATCGACTCTATTGACGAAAAGATCAAAATGATCAGCGTGGAGATTCGCAGGGTGAAGGAAGGCGAAACTGCTGAAGAAAAGCCCTCAGAAGGGGAAAGCCAGGAAGAGGCTTAAAATTTTACCAGCAACCCCTTCGGGCCAGGGCTCCAGTGCCTACCCGTTTGGATTGATCGTTTAGAATTTCCAACTGGAAAACCCGACAGTTCTTTTCAAAGTCGCGAAAGCTGATAAGCCGGGCCTTAAAGTTTTGGCCAGCGTAATTTTCGCAGCCACGTATGGAGCCCGAATCTATCAGCCTGTCATCCTCGGGCTTATCCGGTGTCCCGTTATTGTGGTAAAGCTCTACGTCCCAATATCGACATTCCTTATACATAAAGGTCTTGGTTACCTTACAAGTATATTCCCCGGTAGATGAGGGATAGCCTGGGGGTAATACCCAGGCCAAAATGGAAACGATCAAAAATTTCATGGCAAAAAGATGTTAAGAACCCGGTAGCTTAATTTTCTAAAGATACAGAAAGAACCCTTCCTTCAAAAAGCATGTTTAGCTTTGCAACTATGGCCAAAGAATTCAAAATCTCTTCCGAATACGAACCTACCGGTGATCAACCGCAGGCAATAAAACAACTGGTGGAAGGCATAGCGCGTGGTGATCGTTATCAAACGCTTTTAGGGGTAACCGGCTCCGGAAAAACCTTTACCGCAGCCAACGTGGTGGAAAAAATACAGAAACCCACTTTAGTGCTGAGCCACAACAAGACCTTGGCAGCCCAGCTGTACGGGGAGTTCAAACAATTTTTCCCGGAAAATGCCGTGGAGTATTTTGTATCGTATTACGACTACTACCAACCCGAGGCTTATATACCCACTACCGGAACCTACATTGAAAAAGACCTTTCCATAAACGAGGAAATTGAAAAACTGCGCCTAAGCACCACATCTTCCTTGCTATCAGGGCGCAGGGATGTGTTGGTAGTGGCCTCGGTTTCCTGCCTGTACGGTATTGGTAACCCCCAGGAGTTTGCCAACCAGGTGATTGAACTGGAAGTAGGCCAGGTGATTCCCCGCAATAAGTTTTTACACCTGTTGGTGAACGCCCTGTACAACCGAACCACAGCCGAATTCGGACGTGGTAATTTCCGGGTAAAGGGCGATACGGTGGACGTATTTCCCGCTTATGCTGATTCGGCTTTCCGTATTCACTTTTGGGGCGATGAAATAGAAGAGATCGAGAGTTTTGACCCTGCCTCGCGGGACGTGTTGGAAAAATTTGAACGCACCCGCATCTTTCCGGCTAACATATTTGTGACTAGCAAAAGCAAGCTGAATTCCGCCATCCACCAAATACAGGACGATATGGTGGATCAGGTGGAGTTTTTTCGCCAAACCCAACGGCCGCTGGAAGCCAAGCGTTTGCAAGAGCGTACCGAATTTGACCTGGAAATGATCCGTGAATTGGGCTACTGCTCGGGCATAGAAAATTATTCGCGCTACCTGGATGGGCGGGCTCCCGGTACACGCCCCTTCTGCCTGCTGGACTACTTCCCGGACGATTACCTGATGATAATTGATGAAAGCCACGTTACGGTTTCACAGGTACATGCCATGTACGGTGGTGACCGTTCTCGCAAGGAAAACCTGGTGGAATACGGCTTTCGTTTACCGGCAGCCATGGATAACCGCCCCCTCAAGTTCGAGGAATTCGAGATGTTGCAAAACCAGGTGATTTACATCAGTGCTACCCCGGCCGATTATGAACTGGAAAAATCCGATGGTGTAGTGGTGGAACAACTTATCCGCCCCACCGGATTGCTGGACCCGGTAATTGAAGTTCGCCCGGTAGAGAACCAGGTGGATGACCTGATGGAAGAGATCAATAAACGGGTACAACTGGATGAACGGACCCTGGTTACCACTCTTACCAAGCGCATGGCCGAGGAGCTCACCAAATACCTTACCCGTTATGGTGTTCGTTGCCGCTATATACACTCCGATGTGGATACCCTGGAAAGAGTGGAGATTATGCGGGATTTGCGCCTTGGTTTGTTCGATGTACTGATTGGAGTGAACCTCTTACGGGAAGGACTGGATTTACCCGAAGTTTCATTGGTGGCTATCCTGGATGCCGATAAGGAGGGCTTCTTAAGGGCCGAGCGTTCCCTGGTTCAAACCGTAGGTCGCGCAGCGCGGCATATAAACGGCAAGGCCATTATGTATGCGGATAAGATTACCGACAGCATGCAAAAAACCATTGACGAAACAGACCGGAGAAGAGCCGCCCAGCAAGAATATAACGAGAAGCACGGGATTACCCCCACCGCTCTGAAAAAATCAAGAGACTCCATATTGGCCACTTCAAAAGCTACCAGTTCATCGGCCTACCTGCAAAATGACAAACCGGCTATTGCTGCCGAAGCTGAAGTGATCTACAACAGCAAGGAGCAAATGAAGAAGGCTATTGAAAAGACCCGCAAGAAGATGGAAAACGCAGCCAAGGCACTTGATTTTATTGAAGCGGCCCGGCTACGTGATGAATTGGGAGAACTGGAAGAGCGGATGCAGAAGGAATTTGGCTAATAGCCTCATTCCGAAGACGGCTGCTTTTTGAAGTTCAAAGCATTGGCGGTTTCAGCTTTTTTCTACCTTTGGTTGACTCCAAACCAATAAGCCCTTGTTTACATCTTTTCAATCCATATTGCTATGGGGATTTTGTATGGCACTTCCCTTTCATCTGGCCTCCCAAAACGCCCTGATCGATAGCCTGAAAGCGGAGTTTGAGCAAGAAGAAAACCTGACCAAAAAGTCGATGCTGGCTACAGACCTGGCCTGGGAATACCTGTATGTGGAGCCCGGGCTATCCCTACATTACGCACAAAAGGGTTTAAACCTGGGCCAAAAGGCCAACTATGCTTTCGGCATAGCTACCGCTTACGGTTCTATGGGCTTGTATTACGATGTTGTGGGCCATTATCACCAGTCCATTGAAGCCTACCTCAAGGCTATAAAGGTTTTGGAAAATATGGACGGTGTGGAAGTCAACCTGGCCGCCAATTACAGCAACCTCGCTCTCATTTTCGATTACATTAAAGATCATGAAAAGGCCATCTACTATTCCCGGAAAGCCCTTGAACTGGAAATCAAGGGAGGTCAAAAAACCGGGGAGATTTTCAGTTACGTGAACCTGGCCACTATGTTCCGCTCGGCCGGAATGCTCGATAGTAGCCTGTACTACCACAAAAAGGCCATTGCTACCGGACAAAGTGCCAACAACGAGGAATACAAAACCACCTATGTAAACCTGGGAAATATTTACCTGGACCGCATGCAACTGGATTCAGCGGAATACTATTACGTGAAGTTCATGGAATTTGCCCGCAAACAGGGAAGTCGCCAAAAAAACAGGCTGGCTTATGCTTTTTCAGGATTGGCCAACCTCCATTTATTGCGAAATGAGTTGGAGGCAGGTAAAGCCTATGCCGACAGTGCTCTGCGATTAACCCTCGAAATGCAGTTTATGGACTTGCGCAGGGAAATATATGGACACTATGTAAATTACTATGAAAAAAGTGGCCAACCAGCGCAGGCCCTGGCCTATTTTAAAAGGCAAACCGCCTTGCAGGACAGCCTCGGCAATGCAGACCTCAAAAAGCAAATTGAAACCCTGGAGGCCCGTTTTCAGAACGAACAAAACCGCAATGAAATAAGTGCCCTGGAGGCCGAAAATGAAATTAAGGAATTACGGCTGGCCAAAGCCAGCACCCAGCAAAAACTGCTGGCTGTTATTGCCCTATTGGCCCTTTTAACCCTGGCGGTGGTTATTGCCTTTTGGATAACCGCCCGAAAAACCTCTAAAAAACTGGCTGCCAAAAACAGTCTTATCGAGAACCTCATCCGCGAAAGCCATCACCGCATTAAAAACAACCTGCAAGTAGTAAGCAGCCTGTTAAACATGCAGGGACTAACACTTCAATCCGAAGAAGCCCGCAAGGCTATCTACGATGCCCATAGCCGGGTTAAAGCTATTGCCCTTTTGCACCAACGCCTGCAGGGATCATCGGATTTTGAAATGATACGGCTGAACCTCTTTTTGAAGGAACTTTGCGACAGCATACTGAAAGGGATGAGTCAAAACCCCGGAGAAATTGACCTGGAACTGGAAATTGATGAGATCAAAACTCCAACCGACAAAGCTATTTCCATCGGGCTTTTGACCAATGAATTTTTTACCAACAGCCTCAAATATGCCACCCGGCCCGAAAAAAAGCTGCGCATTAAAATACAGATCCGTGAAGGGAAGGAAATGCAGATCACCTATTGTGATAATGGCCCCGGACTGCCGGAGGAGGTGGATACAGAAAGGGGAAGCTCGCTGGGATTTACCATTATAAATTCCCTAATTTCACAATTGGATGGAAAGTTGACACTTTTGCCGCAACAAGGGTTTGCTGCTGAAATAAAAATACCCCATGGCTAGCGATGAAACGCAAATACTGATAGTTGAAGATGAGGCACTTATTGCCCAGGATATTTCCCTCACCCTGCAAAAAGCCGGTTATGGCATAAGCGGGGTGGCCCACTCGGCTGATGAAGCCATCGGGCTTTTGAAGAAGTCGCCTCCCGCCCTTGCCTTACTGGATATACAAATTAAGGGTTCGGTGGATGGCCTGATGCTGGCCAGTATCATCAATAAAGAGTTTTCACTACCCTTTATTTTTTTGACTTCCTACACCGATGATGAAACCCTGGCTAAAGTGCGGGAATTGCGCGCTGCGGGTTTTATTGTAAAGCCTTTTGACCCAAAGGAACTCTGCACCAATATTGAGCTGGCGGTGGAACGCTACAAAAGTGAACGAGGTGAAAGCACCGACTGGGGCACCGCTGATAACAATTACTTTTTTGTAAAGCGTGAAGGCAGCCTGGTGAAGCTAAGTACCGATGATATTCTCTATGCCCAGGCTTTTGACAATTACTGCAATATTATTACCGCCAACGACAAATTCCTGCTTACCCACACCTTGAAGTCGGTGGAAGAAAAGCTGGAAAAATATAATTTCTTCAGGGTACACCGCAGCTTTTTGGTCAACCTTTCCGCAGTTCAAATGATTACGGACGATCACGTAGTTATTACTGACTTTAACATACCCATCGGCCGATCGGCCAAAGCTGATTTAATGCAGCGCATCTCTTTACTTTAGAAATTTTACACTTTACCCTCCGGTTTTTACGGTTTACTTATTTTTCAAATGTACAGTCCTGTAAATCAATATATTTGATTGAAACAAAATTCACAGGCACATGGAAAAGTTACTACTATATACCGGTTTTGCTTCTCTACTTTTGATGTCAGCCCAAGCTCAAACCCTTACCGCCCCTCAGGCCGAGGGTATTTATGGTGGCCGCATACATGGCATAAGCGCAATGTCTTTGGGAGCCGACAGTACCCGTTTAGTGGTTTCCACCGAAAGTGCCAACTCCCTTTTTTATGCCGATGTACAATCTACCAACATCCATTCTCTCCTTGAGATAGGCTCGTTCACTCCGGTAACGGGTGCTGATATGGACGATGGTTACGGTTCATCGGTAAGGAATCCCGTGTTTCATGAAACCTCCGGCCAACTGTTTTTTGTATCCAATGGTCAACTGCACCGCATAGATCCGGAGGGAGGTTCCGCGTCATCTATTGGAAATGCGGAGGATGTGGTGATTGATGGTAACTACCTCTTTTATACAG
This sequence comes from uncultured Cryomorphaceae bacterium, assembly GCA_937120475.1. Lineage (GTDB taxonomy): Bacteria > Bacteroidota > Bacteroidia > Flavobacteriales > Schleiferiaceae > CAKZNE01. The sequence goes on from CAKZJV010000009.1 coordinate 196,274, forward strand.
AAATGCAAAATGTACATTTCGGTACCCTGGACGCTTCAGCTAACTTCACAGCCTCCGGCAGCTCTCCCATTGCTTTTTCCACCTCGCCTGCCGGTCGTCCTTCGCTGCATATCGATCCGGTTACCGGTTTACTACACGTTTTTACTGATGGTGCCAACCCTGAAATTTATGTGAGCTCAACGGCAACTACCAGTTTTGGAGCAGCTACTACCTTCACCTCCCTCAGCTTTACCGCCACTTCGGGTATGCACTACGGGGCCTACAACATAGCACCCGATGGTACGCTGTACATGATGGGTAACCACTACCCCAGCGGTTCGGCCAATAGCGATTTTATTGAAGTAGCCTACTCTACCTCTGCCGGACTTAGCTGGTCGTCCTACACCATTACCGGTTCAGGGCCAGGTCCACACGTGGGTATCATAGGTCCTAATATTGAGTTTGCCGGTAACGCTAGTGCTTATTACATGTATAACGGGGCTACTTACAACAACAATAGTGGTGACTCGGCCAGTTGGTATTCCTTTGGCTCTCCCGGTGGGCTTTATGGCGGCTATGCACCTAATGGCGGAGTGGTTTTATGTGACCCCAATAATGATTCGCTGGTCTATTTTACCACGGACGTTGCCCTTGGTTACAGCAGCGATTACGGGGCTACCACCAAGCCTCTCAATGACGGGATTACAGCCGTACAGGTTTATGATATGGACATGACTTCTGACTATAACACCGGGTGGGTGGCCTCCAAATCGGGAATCCGTAAGGTAAGTAACTATAAGTCCACACCTATATGGTCACCCACCAAATTTCCCAATGGTGACGGTAGCCCGTACTACGCAGTTGATATGGCCAATGACGATACCAACACTGTTTTTGCCGGTAGCGTGAGGATTTATAAAACCACCAACAGCGGGAGCAGTTGGTCTTTAATGTTCGACCCGGCCAATAGCATATTTACGCAGGTGGGTACTCACTGCCGCGCCCTGGAGGTAAATCCCTGGGCTACCTCGGTAATAATGGCGGGTTTCGCCAATGAGCATAGCGGTGACGGAGGTTTGTTTATTTCGGATGACGGTGGAAGCACCTGGAACCAAATCCTGATTGATGCCGCCTCCGGTGGTTCGGATGTGGATGTTTACGATATTATTTTTACTGATACCAATACCGCCTACATTGGCGTGGGTTATGACCTGGCTGCTCCCACGGGTCGCAGCATCTACAAAATTGTACATGACCCTTCCACCTCCACCCTTTCAGTTAGCCAGGATATGAATGCTTCCGGTACCGCTACAGGTACTTCCATTACGGCCCAAATCTATGACCTTGAATTAAGCCCGTCTGGCGACACCCTCTTCGCAGCGGGAACCGATGCCGGTGCCAACCACCCCATTTGTTATTTCAAAGACTTCAGCGGTACCGCAAAATGGGAGGTAATCAGCACCAGTGGTTTCCCCAGTGGTTCTAATGACGTAGCCTCGGCCGTTACCATTGGCGATGGCGTGGTTTTTTGTGCGGTAAACAGTGATATTTATACCTATGATCTTACGGTCGGAAGCACCTGGTCAGTGGGGTACAACTACCCCATCGGCACTCAAATCAATTTTCTTTTTTACGATGAACTGTTGGTGGGCACCGGAACCGGCCTTTATGCACAGGACCTTAACCCTGGTGTAGGAATCGAGGATTTCAACCTGGATGCCTCCAATCGCATACTTAACCTTTACCCCAACCCGGCTCACCAATATATAAACCTGGAACTGCAACATACCCACCAGGAGCTGAAATCTTTGAAACTATACCATTACTCCGGCCGTGCCCTGCCCCTGGTAATTGTAGAAATGGATGCCAGTCATGCCCTCATCAACGTAAAACCCCTGAAGCCAGGCACCTATATTTTACAAGTTGAAACCGGGGAACAATCCTACTATCAACGCTTGTTGATCGAATAAGCATTTGCGGTGTTTGTCTTAACTTTGCCGACAGGCTATCTTCCTTAGGTAGCCTGTTTTTTTGGGTTCCTTTAAACCCTGACCGACCTTAATGTGTCTTGAACACAGAATCGATTTTATGAAGTTATTTTTTTTAGGTGGTTTGCTGATCTGCTGCAACCTGCTTTTAGGGCAAATCAGCGGAACTGTTGTTGACGGTGACGGAAAACCACTACCCGGTGCTTCAGTGGCCTTATACCAGGGCGATAAGGTAGTTACCGGCACTACTACTGATCCGGACGGTAATTTCAGCCTCGAGGCCGGGCCGGGCAGTTACCGGCTAGTGATATCCTTTATCTCCTTTACACCCATCCGCCAGAACCTGGCGATACAAGAAGGCCAGGAACTGAAACTCGGCACCCTGCAGCTTCGTGAAGATGCCAATGCACTGGAAGAGGTGGTGGTAGAAGGTGAGGCCAACTTTATGCAGTTTGAGCAGGATAAAAGGGTTTTTAACGTAGGTAAAGACCTGAGTAATGTGGGCAGCAATGCTTCTGAACTTTTACGGAACATCCCTTCCGTGGATGTGGATATAGATGGAAACGTAAGCCTGAGGGGAAGCCAGAATGTACGCATCCTCATTGATGGCAAGCCTTCGGGCTTGGTGGGTGTAAACCCGGCCGATGCTCTCCGCCAGTTGCAAAGCAATATGATTGAAAAGGTAGAAGTAATTACCAACCCTTCCGCGCGTTATGATGCAGAAGGTGAAGCGGGTATCATTAACATTGTGCTGAAAAAAGAAAAGCGCAGTGGCCTTAACGGCACTTTTGGTGGCCACGCGGGTTACCCGGATAATTACGGTTTATCGGCCGGTATTAACTACCGTGAAGGAAAGGTGAATTTTTTCACCAATCTCAGCCTCAACTACCGCCAAAGTCCGGGGGGAGGTTTTGCCCTGCAGCGCACTTTTTACGAGGATACCACCTTTTCTTTTGAGCGCGATCGTGAGCAGACCCGGGGTGGTTACAGCGGTGCTTTGCGAATGGGTGCCGATTATAATTTTTCTGATAACCAAACCCTGACCGGCACCTTCCTGTACCGCCCTTCATTGGAAAACAACGAGGCTATTGTAACCTACCGCGATTTTAATAGCCTGGGAGCACTTGCGCAAACATCGGTACGTACAGACAATGAAACTGAAACGGAACGCACGCTGGAGGGCGATCTTCGCTACGAAAAAATATTGGAAGGAAAGGATCACAAATGGACGGCCGATTTCAAGTACCAGGACTCGGACGACCGCGAAGCCTCCGATATTTATCAAACCGTAGGCCCGGATGGAGAACCCCTGTTTCAAAGGGTAGATAACCAGGAGGATGAGCAAAGTATTTTATTGCAAACCGACTACGTAAGGCCGCTGGGTGGAAAAAAATCTTTTGAAACCGGTGCCAGGACTACCTTGCGAAAAATCATCAACAACTACAAGGTGGAACAACTGGAAGACGGTATTTACGAGAGTTTACCACAGTTTACCAACGATTTTACCTATCTGGAAAACATTTATGCCGCCTATGCCATCTACAATGGCGAAATAAATAAGCTTACCTACCAATTTGGTTTAAGGGGTGAATATACCGACCTCTCTACCGAGGAGCGGCTCATTAACGTTCCTGTACAAAAGCGGTATTTCAATTTATTCCCCAGCGTTTTCTTTACCTGGGATATGGATGTTCGAGGTGACTTGCAATGGAGCTACAGCCGCAGGATAAGCCGCCCACGTTTCAGGTTGCTGCTGCCCTTTTCCAGCTTTAGCGACCCCCGAACGCTTTTTGCCGGTAATCCCGATCTAAACCCCGAGTTTACGGACTCCTACGAAATGGGCTATGTACGCTATTGGGAAGAGTTTACTTTATACAGTGGTATTTACTACCGCCACCGCACGGGTGTTATTGAAAGGATAACGCTGCCCACCGACACCAATGCCAACGAAATATTTCCCGTTAACCTGGGGGTGCAGGATGCCTACGGCTTTGAGTTCAACATTTCAGCGGATTTTTTCAAGTGGTGGAAAGCCAACGCTAACATTAACATTTACAACGCCATAACCCGCGGTACTTACCAGGATCAGGAGTTTAACAGCGACAATTTTTCCGCCACCAGCCGTATCATGAACCGCTTCACTTTTTGGAAAAGCGATTTACAACTCAGCTTTAACCTGCGGGCACCGGAAGTGACCACCCAGGGCAGGAGCCTTGGTATATATACTATGGATATTGGCTGGAGTAAAGACATCCTTAAAAACAAAGCCACCATTAGTGCTACGGTGAACGATGTTTTTAATTCGAGAAGGAGAAGGAGTATTACCGAGGGGCCTAATTTTTACATCGAGTCGGATTTTCAATGGAGGGCCCGCCAGTTTTTGGTGAGCTTTACCTACCGGCTTAACCAGAAGAAAACCCGTTCAAGGGATAACCGGGACGATTTTGAAGGGGGAGATGATTTCGGGATGTAGGTTTGACATCCCGAAACCATTATCCATTTTATTTAGTAGTTGAGATATACCTCACCAATTACTTCCAGGCTATCATTGTCACTGGCATTTTTAATCACCAATGGCAAAGGTCCGCCTAAAGTTCCAAAGTCCACCAGGTCTTCACAAGTAGCCTTCAAATCATTGGCACCAGTAGTCGTTTCAACCTCCATAACAGCAGCACTGGTCAGCGTTCCACCGATGGTAACCTGGGTTATGCTGAAGGAGTTTACGATATAGTTTTGCGAAGATATGGGAGGTAGTTTCCGGGCCTTCATACCCATATTCTTTTTACCACCCCCTGAACCATCCGCTGAAAGGCTGCAGGACTCTAAACCAAAATTGCTGCCATCCGTATTTTTAGCAATACCACTCATGGGGCCATTGGCACTTGGTGAAGGAATATTAGAAAAGCTAAAGTCGCCAGTGGTGAAACCGGTACCTGAAAAAGTAAAAGTACTGCTGGTGGAAGTTCCTCCGCTTCCCGCACTCATATTAAAATCCACATCCCCACTATTAAGGCTGCCACTGGTGCTATTAGGTTCCGGATAGTGGTCACCGGTTATTTTTACATCGAGCGATTTAGAGCTTCCACTTACCGAAAAGATCATATCCTTGATCTTAAAGTTGTAATTTGTCATAAAAATTTCTGGTTTTGAGTTAATATGTGTATTGCTCAAATCTATAATATTAATTTTGAAAAGGTTTAACACTCCTTTTTTCTCCATAACCACTCCAATTGCATTAGGTGTAAAAAATCGCGAAAATGTTTAGTAACACTTCGGTTATTTTTAGCGACTTTATTTTTTCAGCTTTTTTTTACTTCTCCGGCACAACACCGGCCAGAATCTTTAAACCGTGAAGAGCATAAAAAAGAGATACAGGCCTTGCTGGCCAAGGCTATGGACCAGTTGTACCTGTCCAATGACAGCTTTTTGCTTTATACCCTTGAGGCTGAAAAACTTTCGAATCATTTGAATGATCCGTACTACGTGGCTAAAATCCATATGTATAAAGGAATTTATTACGAAGTATCTACGGAATACGACTCTTCCCTTTACCATTATCACCAAGCCAGCGAAATAGCCGAACAACGTGACTCCCTGCCCGCTCTTTTGGTAGATATTTATTATTACGTATCCCTTTTATATGAGTCTTTGGAAGATACCGCCAAATCCATGAAGTATGGTGAAAAAAGCCTGAAGCTGGCCCTTAAGGACCGGTCATGGTCACGTGCAGCCTATATTGCCATGGGTATAGCGGATGTGTATTGGGGCAAAAAGCAGTATAAACAAGCCCTGTATCATTATTATCAGTCCAAATCCTATGCTTCCAATGAAAAAATGCCCATTAACTTCTGGGCATCCTCCTATACCAATATGGGTACCATATTTATAGATTGGGGCAGGCACCTGGACTCCGCTCTTTATTACTTCAGGAAATGTTATACGCTTAAGGATAGCCTACCCGATAACGAGGTGTATATGCACATGCATACCGAAGCCAATATGTTCAAATACTACTTTACCATTGGGCAGTACGACACGGCCAGGTATTATCTGGACCGGGCCTATACATATTCCATACAATTGGCCAGCCCATACTATACCAGTTATTTTTATAAGTACTATTCCGAACTTTTTGCGGCCACTGGTAAAATGGACAGTGCCTACTCTTTAATTAAAAAGCACTACCACCTGGAAGACAGTATAAGCGGCATTGAAATAAAACGGAATACCGAAGAAATAGAAGCTAAATACCAATCGGCCAAAAAGGAGAAACAGATCTTACAATACCGCAAACAAAAGGAAATTGATGAAGCGCGCAAGCAAACCCTGTTGATTGCCGTATTCTTATCTACTGCCCTACTGCTGCTCACGTTTATTTTCTTTCTCAATAATCGTAAAAAGTCGCGAAAACTGGCGGAGCAAAATGTAATCATCCAAAAGTCGTATAACGAAATTGAAAACCTTATCCGCGAAAGTCACCATCGCATCAAGAATAACTTACAGGTAGTAAGTAGTCTGCTAAAAATGCAAAGTAAAAACGTGCAGTCCGAAGAGGCCCGCACCTCCCTGCTGGAAGCATTTAACCGGGTAAAAACCATTGCAGTGCTTCATCAAAAACTACAGGGTTCGCAAACCTTTAAAGTGATTCAACTGCGGGAGTTTATCGATCAACTTACCGACAATATCAGGCATAGTTTAAACGATGAAAACCGCAAGGTGGATATTCGTACCGATGTGGATGAAATGGTTATCGACACCGATCAGTCCATATCCTTAGGCCTGATAATTAATGAATTGATAACCAACAGCATAAAGTATGCTTTTGATGACGGCCATAAGGGTGAAATAACGGTTCAGCTACAACGGGTGCAGGAAGACGTACGCTTGAAAGTAACGGATAACGGCAAGGGTTTTCCGCAAAATTTCAATCCCGCCAATGGTACCAGCCTGGGTTATAAAATCATAAAGTCGCTGGTAACCAAACTCAACGGGCAAATGCAGTTTAAAAATGAACAGGGGGCCCGGGTTGAAATTTCCTTTCCTTCTCCGCAAAAAGCGGCTTGAGGCCTTTTTAAAAAGACCGGAGTTTAATAAAGCCTTTCTTACCTGGCTGTTGACGTAAATATTTAACTTAGACCTGATTTTCGGGAAACTTAAACTATTTTATCCTTTTCAGTTAGATTACCTGCCTGCATGAGCTCACAACTGGATGAAATTTTAATTGTTGAAGACGAACCACTGATCGCGGAGGATATTGCCGATACCTTGAAAGAAGCGGGGTATGGTGTTGCGGGCATTGCACATAATGCCAATGATGCCATTAAAGTACTGCGCAATGGCTCGCCTAGCCTGGTAATGTTGGATATCCGTATTGACGGTGAGATAGATGGCTTAATGCTGGCCCGCATCATACGGGACCAGTTTGATGTGCCTTTTATTTTTCTCACCTCCTATACCGATGAAAAAACGCTGGACCGCGTAAAGGATTTAAACCCCTATGGCTTTATTGTAAAACCCTTCGAGGATCGCGAGCTGACCTCTCATATTGAAATTGCGATTCATCGTTTTAAGAAGGAAAGCAAGGACCTTGCTTCCATGGAAAGTGGTGACCCCGAATCGTTGTTTATTAAGGTGGGTAACAATTACCACCGTATCAACACCGCTGAAATACTATACGCCCAGGCTTGGGATAACTACTGCTACGTATATCTGCAAAACCAAAAATATTTATTGCCGCATACCCTTAAATCGATAGGTGAAAAACTGGGCTACGAAAACTTTTTCAGGGTGCATAAAAGTTACCTGGTTAACCTCAACTGCATCAGCTCCATTATGGAAAGTGAGGTAATGGTGGATAATGTTGCGATACCCATTAGTAAGGGTTCCAAAACCAATTTACTAAGCCGTATCTCCTTTCTGTAAAAAACAAAATCCCCGCCAGTAGCGGGGATTAACGTTATATGGGTTACCGGACTTTTACCAGGCTAACATCAAAAATGAGCCAGCTATCCGGTGGAATCACTCCTCCTCCCGCTCCGGCTGAGCCATAGGCTAATTGCGGTGGTATTACCAGGCGGGCTTCATCACCTTCCTGTAAAAGAGCTATACCTTCTTCCCAACCGGGAATTACCTGCCGTGCACCAATTTTAAAGCTGATGGGTTGATTTCTGCGTGAAGAATCATCAAACACCTCTCCGTTGAGGAGCGCACCCCGGTAGTGTACGGATACCTCACTACCTTTCCCGGCTTTTTTACCGGTTCCGTTTTTAGTTATTTTATAACGGATACCGCTTTCGGTACGACTAAAATCTGCGGTAAGCGTATCGAGTTCCTCGCGGGAGGCCTCTTCCTTTCTTTTCCGTTCCATGGCTTGTTCTTCCAGCCTGGCGTTGAATATTTCACGGGCATTAAAGTTTTCGGCATCATTGCCTACTCTTATAATTTCAACGGATTGCATGGTGTCTCCCTGCTCTATGCGATCCACCACATCCTGGCCACTTATTACCTTTCCGAAAACACTGTGTTTTCCATCCAGCCAGGGTGTTTCAACGTGGGTAATAAAAAACTGGCTGCCGTTGGTTCCCGGCCCGGCATTGGCCATCGAAAGCACACCCGGCCCACTGTGTTTAAGGGCGGGATGAAATTCATCCGGAAACTGGTAGCCAGGCCCTCCGGCCCCGGTACCACCGGGGTCGCCACCCTGTACCATAAAATTATCGATAACCCTGTGAAACTTAAGGCCATCGTAATACGGTTTTCCCGTTTCCCGGGCTTTATTATCAATATCACCTTCGGCCAAACCCACAAAATTGGCTACGGTGAGCGGTGTTTTTTCATGTTCCAGGCGCGCCATTATCTCTCCTTTCGGGGTGGAGATACGGGCATACATTCCTTCATCCATAATGTATTGTATTTAAAATGATCGTTATAAAAAGCCGGGAGCTCAAAGTCTTTCTGACGTTAAACTCCCGGCTGTAAGCTTTTTAGTTTTTTTGAGCTTAAGGCTGCTTGATTCCCACCATGGTTACCTCAAAAATCAACCATGAATTCGGAGGAATCACCGGAGGTCTTCCACCTGCTCCATAGGCCAGGCTCGGAGGAATGATCAGTTTGTACTTATCGCCAACGTTCATCAATTGCATGGCGTCTTTCCAGCCCTGAATAACCTGGCCACCGGGGCCCATTTGTACGGGATAGGGTTCATAAGTCCTGCGGGGATCATACTTACCCCCTTCTTTTGCTTTTTCTTCGATAGACGAGTCAAACAAAGTTCCATCGGTCAGGTATCCGGCATAATCCATAAGTACCATTTGGCCGTCTTCAGGCTTAGGGCCATCTCCTTCTTCCAGCACTACGTAGTAAAGTCCGGATGGGGTAGATTGGGCACCTTCCTTGATTTTGGCCATTTTCTCTTCTTGTTCCTTCAGTTCAGCCTCTCTCTTTTTACGGGCCTCTTCCTGCTGCTTTTCAAAAACTTCAGCGGCCTTAAAATCTTTAGCCTCCTTACCCACGCGGATGATTTCGACCTTATTCATTACATCGTTTTGCTCAATGGCATCTACCACACTTTGACCGCTCACTACCTTACCGAAAATGCTGTGCTTATTATCCAACCACGGAGTAGGTTTATGAGTAATGAAGAACTGGCTCCCGTTGGTTGCAGGGCCTGAGTTGGCCATAGAAAGTATTCCGGAAGTATCGTGTTTCAGGCTGGGGTCAAATTCATCGGCAAAAGAATACCCTGGGCCTCCGGTACCGTTACCACTGGGGTCACCGCCCTGTATCATAAAATCAGCAATAACCCGGTGAAACTTAAGACCATCGTAATAAGGCTCGCCTTCGGCTTTAGCGTTGTTTTTAATTTTTCCTTCTGCCAAGCCTACAAAGTTGGCCACGGTAAGCGGCACTTTGTCGTGGTGAAGTTTAAGGAGAATATCTCCCTTATTGGTATGGATGTTGGCATAAATACCATCCTTGAGCTTCACTTTCTCACCGTTTACCGAAATGGTATTCTGAGAGTTACAGCTACTCAAAATTCCGGCAAAAAGAAGTGCCGTCATTAAGATGTTTTTCATCATGTTTAACTTTTAGATTTAGTGATTTTCAAAACTTTCAATTCGTAAACCAATGCTGTTTTGGGCGGCACCTTACTTTGATCACCGGCCACCCCAAAAGCAAGGTGCGAAGGTAAAATAAATAGCCCCTCATCACCAAGGCCCAGCAATTTAAGGCTTTCGTGCAAACCGATTTCCGCATCTTCACGGTCTATCTTCAGGCTCCTCGGCTTGCCAGGTTCAGAGGTGTATAAAAGATTTCCATTAAGTAAATAGATGGAATAATCAAAAACCACGTCATCACCACTTTCCACCTGCAATTCAGCCGATGAATCGCGGCTTACCTTGTAAAACAGGCCGGTACCGCTGCGCTTTACTTCCAGCTTACGGTCTTCAATATAAGACTCGATGGAGGCCCTCTCCTTTTCCAAAAAATCCCTTTGGGCCTGTATGCGATCCTCTGCCTGCTCCTGCAATGGTGTTGGGCGGGCCGGATTCTCCTCTTGTCCGGCACATTGGCACCCTTGCAGCAACAGGGTGAGCAGCAACAGGGGGATCATTAGTGTTTCAGGCTTTTTCAAGTGCATCCCGGTAATCTACTATTATTTCTTTAAAGTGGTTTACGGTGGCTTCGAGACTTTCATCGGAAGCTCCACCCGCTGCGTTTTTATGTCCACCTCCGTTAAAGTGAGCCCGCGCTAAAAGGTTCACGTCAAAATCACCTTTCGAACGAAATGATATCTTAACCAGTCCGTCCTTTTCAACCATAAAAACACTGAGCTTAACACCCAGCATGGATAGGCCGTAGTTTACAAAACCTTCCGTATCGCCCTTTTTATATTGATTTTCGCTAAGGTCACGCGCACTAAGTTTAATAATAGCTACGGGAAGGTTTTCCATTACTTCCATAGCGTTTAATGCGGTGCTGAGCAGTTTTAAACGGAAAGGGGTATTGATATCGTACACCCGTGAAGCCATGGCATTGGGCTCCACTCCTTTTTCCAGTAAGGCTCCCGCCACCTGATGCGTGTATAGGGTGGTACTGTTAAACCGGAAGCTTCCGGTATCGGTCATAATACCGGTATATAAACATTCGGCTTCATGTTGGCCGATATATCCCTCCCAGTTTAAACCGGCCAGAATATGGTACAGTAACTCACAAGTAGAGGACATGGCCGTATCGGAAAAAGTTACGGTGGCAAAATCCTGGGGCTGCTGATGGTGATCAATCATAATTTTTTGCGCAGCACTTTCTGCCAGAAGGCTTTCCATCCCTCCGCTACGTGAAAAAGCATTGTAATCCAGGTGTATAATAAGATCGGCCCCGTTCACCAGGGCGGTGGCTTCTTCCTCCTGACCTTCAAAGGTCACCACACGCTCTGCTCCTACCATCCACCTTAAAAAGTCAGGGTAAGGGTTGGGTATTACCGCGTTAACCGGTTTATTTAACTTCTTCAACACTCCGTATAATCCCATGGCACTACCCATGGCATCGCCATCGGGGTTTATATGATTGGTAATAACAATGGATCGGGAGGTTTCCAGAAGCTGCCGGGCCTTTTCAATAAGGGCACTTTCAATTTTCATGCGCTAAAGATACATTGCCTGTTTTGTCCGGTAAAAATCACTTTTAAGATTATAGTATCTTCGGTGCCCATGGAAAAGAAAGTGCAAAACGCCTGGGCCTTTTACGATTGGGCCAACTCCGTTTATTCACTGGTCATCAGTACTGCGATATTTCCCATTTACTTCAATAGCGTTACCTCGGTAAACGATCAGCCCAATTATTACGACTTTTTGGGCACCAGCATACCCAATACCACCCTGTATAGTTATTCCCTTTCTTTTTCATTTATCCTGGTGGCCCTTATTTCGCCCCTTTTATCGGGCATTGCCGACCATACCGGAAAAAAGAAACGCTTTCTTCAATTTTTCTGTTACCTCGGTTCGCTATCCTGCGCCTCACTCTATTTTTTTGATGGCAACAATATTTGGTTTGGGCTTACCATGAGCGTATTCGCCAGTGTGGGTTTTTGGGGGAGCCTGGTTTTTTACAACGCTTTTTTGCCGGAAGTAGCCCCGCCTGAAAAGCAAGACCAACTTTCAGCCAAGGGTTTTTCCCTGGGTTATATCGGTGCCGCCATCTTGCTCATTTTTAACCTGGCTATGATTCAAATGCCGGAAACCTTCGGTTTTGCCGGAGCAGGCGAGGCCAGCCGCTTTAGCTTTTTATTGGTGGGCCTCTGGTGGGCCGGATTTGCGCAAGTCACCTTCAGGAGGTTACCGGACAATGTATATCAACGCATTTCAGATGAACGCTATATCTGGAAAGGTTTTGTGGAGTTAAGACAGGTTTGGCGGGAATTGAAAGAGCAACTATCACTCAGGCGTTTCCTGTACTCTTTTTTCTTTTTCAGCATAGGTGTACAAACCGTTATTCTGCTGGCCGGACTTTTTGGAGATGTGGAACTTGGCCTCGACTCCTCCAGGCTGATCGCCACTATACTTATCATTCAATTTGTGGGCATTGGAGGGTCGTATTTATTTTCCTTCCTGTCCTCACGCTTCGGGAATTTACAATCGCTCAAAATTTGCATCCTCATTTGGACTTTGATCTGTTTTGGAGCATACACCCTTACCAAGGACGATCCTTCTGTTGAACTGAAGTTCTACATTTTGGGAGGGCTGGTGGGCCTGGTGATGGGCGGCATTCAGGCCATAAGCAGAAGTACCTACAGTAAGCTGTTGCCCTCTGAAACCCATAGTCATGCCAGCTACTTCAGTTTTTATGATGTTTCTGAAAAAGTAGCCATTGTACTGGGAACAGCCATCTATGGATTACTCATAGACCTTACCGGCAGCATGAAGATGAGCGTACTGGCCCTGAGCTTGTTTTTTGTGATCGGTTTTCTACTGATTCTTTGGGTGCCTAAAACACGCTTTGTCCGCTAATCGATGATTTGCGCATTGTCGATTCTTACCTCACCGAAAAGCTCATCGTAACCCACTACCCTACCTTTAACGGTAACCTGGTCACCGGCTTTTATTGAAGCCGATGAATACTGGCCATTGCAAAAAATTCCACCTTCCAGCTTAATGTGGGTTTCATCCACCTCTTCTACCTTACCACTAACCTGCACTACCTGATCGAGGTAAACTTCATTAGCACCATCCTGTCCATCGGCATAGGCCTTACTTAATGCGGTAGAGGATAATTCGTATTTCGCTTTTTCGCCCTGTATATCGCGATGCGGTTTAAACCACAGGTAGGTAGCGTAGGCACCTCCTAAAAATACCACGATCACGATAACCCATACTAATTTTTTCATGTTATAACGTTAAGTTTGTTACGAATTTAGAATATTACCGCAGAAACTCATAAGTTAGTTGAATGTTGAAGAACTCTCTGTCCTTGTTTTTTCTCTTAAGCTTGGTGTTTGTTGCCTGCAAGCACGAACCCTTTCCGGCTCCGCCTCCGGGCATGCCAAATGATACCACTAAAGGAAAACCTTGTGATCCGGATACGGTGTATTACCGTAAATACATTCAACCCATTCTCAATACCAATTGTGCCTATTCAGGTTGCCATGATGCAGCCACCGCCAGCAAAGATGTAAATCTTTCGGATTACGAAGCCGTTATCAGCACAGCGGATGTAAGGCCTTTTAATGCGGATGGCAGTGATATTTATGAAGTGTTAATAGAAACGGACTTGGACAAACGGATGCCATTAGGGCAAAACCAACTCCCTCAAAATCAAATTGACTTAATCCGTAAATGGATAAACCAGGGGGCACTTAACCTGAGCTGTGATGAATGTGATACCACCAACCTTACCTATGCCAATGGCATTAAAACGATATTCGAAAATAATTGTGTAAGCTGTCATGGCAGCACAAACCCTTCCGCAAATCTCAGCCTGACTACCTACGAGCAGGTACGGGATGCTATACTGAATACCAACCTACAGGCACGTATTAATGCTGAGCCAGGGGTACCCCTTATGCCGCAGGGCGGTAAAATGCCCCAATGCAACATTGATAAAATTGAAACTTGGGTAGCCAATGGTTTCCCTCAATAACAAAATTATGATCCGGTTTAAACTACCTATATTATTGACCTTTGCGGTTTCCATGGTGCTACTTAGCTCGTGTTACTATGACAATAAAGAAGAGCTTTATCAGAACCTGAATACCAATTGTGAGACGGCCAACGTAAGTTTTGGCACTACCATTGAACCTATAATAACCGCGAACTGCGCCATTCCCGGTTGCCATATTGGTCCGGCCAATGCCGGTGGCCTCGACCTGAGTACCTATCAAGGTGTAAAATCCAGTGCCGATGCTACGGGTAACGGCTCCCTGGTAGGTCGAATCACCGCTTCATCCGGTAGTTTGATGCCCCAGGGTGGTCCCAGGCTTCCGGAGTGCGACATTCAGAAAATACAACAATGGGTAGCCGATGGTGCCCCTAACAATTAAATAACAAACAGCTATGAAACTTAGATTTTTGCTTATTGCCCTTGCAGGTCTTTTGGCCTCCGGCAGCTTTGCCCAAAAACTTTCTACCCGTAACGGGTACATCCGTTTTTTCTCCGAAACCCCGGTCGAAAATATCGAGGCGGAGAACCGGCAGGTTTCCAGTGTTATTGATATGGCTAACGGAAGTTTCGCCTTCCTGGTGCAGATCAAGGCTTTTCAGTTTGAAAAGGCCCTTATGCAGGAACACTTTAATGAAAACTACATGGAGAGTGGCGAATATCCCAACGCTAAATTTCAGGGAACTATCGAAGGTTATGAAGAAGTGAACCTGAATAAGGACGGTGAGTATAAAGTGAACTTTTCCGGAACCATGACCATACACGGTACTTCCAGGGAAATAAATGAATCTGCCACTTTAGTGGTTCAAGGTGATAAAATAAACCTGAAATCAAAATTTCAGCTTAAGCCTGAAGATTACGATGTTAAGATTCCCGCCTCAAAAAGGGATAATATTTCGGAAACACTGGACATTACCGTAAAAATGGACTATGACAAAAAATAACAATCTCAAAAAGGAGGGCTTCCTGGCCCTCCTTTTTTGTTTGGTTTGGGGTTCAGCCCTTCAGGCGCAAGACGACCTGATGGATTTGCTGGAAGAAGAACAAGGCCCCACTACCGAGTATGCTTTTGCCACCTTTAAAGGAACCAAGGTGGTTAACCTGCAATCGCCTGAATTACCGGGCAAGGGAGTTTTGCAGTACACCATTCTCCACCGTTTCGGAGCTTTTAATGACGATTACTTTTATAATTTCCTGGGCCTGGATAATGCACAGGTCCGTTTAACGCTGGATTACTCTGTAACGGATTGGCTCAACTTCGGCTTGGGCCATAGTAGTGTCAACAAAATTTACGATGGCTTTGTAAAGTACCGCTTAATCCGCCAAAGTAAGGGTGCCAAAACCTTCCCCTTCACCATTACGGGGTTTTCAGGTCTTTATTACAGTGCCCTACGCTTTCCGGAGGGCCAGCCTTTTAACGAATCGGACCGGCTAAGCTATGTGCATGAATTAGTGGTGGCCCGTAAGTTCAGCCAGAAATTTTCGGCAGAAATTGTTCCAACGGTTACGCATTTTAACCTGGTGGATAGTGCCGATTTTTCCAATGACATTTTCTCCATTGGTGTAGCGGCCCGCTACAAGTTCACCCGTATGCATTCCTTCAATGTGGAATACGTCTATCAATTGAATCCCAACTCATTTGTAAACCCCGAAAACGGGGAATTTCAGAATTACCCCAATGCACTTTCGATTGGAGTGGATATTGAAACGGGGGGACACGTTTTTCAGCTCTTTTTCACCAACTCCAGGGGGGTTGCAGAACCGTACGTTTTTTCAAGAACCCCGGGAAGCTGGCTGGATGGTGATATCCATTTCGGCTTTAATATTTCCCGTGTTTTTACCATTCAGCGACCCAAAGTACCGGAGGAGGAAGGGTAGAAAAAACCTTAGTACACCACTATTTTGCGGCTAGCCTCAACCCCGTTACTGCGGACGAGCGCGATCAAAATACCCTTGGGAAGGTTTTCAAGGGTCACCCGGTTCTGCCGGGCTTGGAAACTTTCCTTACGGAGCAACTGTCCGCCCAAGTTGTAAAAACTCAACTGTGCTTCAGGCCGGTAGGTTTCCGGTAGGCTGATATCTAAAAAGCGGCCTCTTTGTACCATCGATGGTTTTTCCACTTCAAATTCCTCAACACCGATTGGTGAGCCTTGTCCCATAAAAATGGAAGAATCAGGAATAGATTGATAAGCAAAATCCTTTATAGTGACCGAACGTAAATCGGCTGCCACATCCAAACGAATCCAACCGTAAAAAGTACCGTTGGTACTATCAGAGGTAGGAGCAGTAAAACGCAAGCCCAAAAAGCCATCGGTTACCCCGTTGATGGTATCGGCCCATTGGCTATTGGGGTAAGGCGTATCGATGGCAAAAGCCAGGTAGCCGATGTTGCGCCCCGGGTTAATGCCCTGAAATGTATCCGTAGGCATAATAGTATCTCCCAGGTAAAGACGGGCCGCATAATTATAATTGGCCTGGGTTTTTCCTACTACCTGGTTGAATACGCTGTTTCCTGAGCGGATCAGTACTCCTGTAAAATCAAAACTGGAAGAATCCACTAGTTGAACGATTCGAAAGTCGATTACACCGGCCGTGTCCTGGTCAATGTTGAAGTCGTAAAAATCACCGTTATTACTTAAGGTAGTATCTTCAATATCGGTCCAGATGACCTGCCCCGGAAGGGCTTGTGCTCCCAACAGGGCCGAGGCCATTCCGGTGTATTTCAATAATCTCTTTTCGAGTTTTTCTTTTTCCATAAATGTG
Organism: uncultured Cryomorphaceae bacterium; assembly: GCA_937120475.1. GTDB lineage: Bacteria > Bacteroidota > Bacteroidia > Flavobacteriales > Schleiferiaceae > CAKZNE01. The sequence continues at coordinate 213,157 of CAKZJV010000009.1, forward strand.
AATTCCGCTTCAAAAATCCTAAAAACAATCTACATCCCAAACATATTGCGGTAAAGGCTGGGATCAACCTCTTTAACTGCCCTATCCACGTTCATATTGTAACCGGTAAAAGCGGCAAGCTGTTCCATTACTGCCCTGGGCTTTTTAAGGCAATCGTGATATTGAACATTTAATACCTGCATTTGGGGCTGCTGCTTTAGCCAGGTAGTTATAAGCTCTTCTTCTCTTTGCAAATTAGCGGCATGTTGGAAAGGAAAGGTTTGTTGCAGCTTTTCACGGTTCTCGCCCTGCATTACCTTTTGGGAAATTACCACTTCGGTCAAAGGCCTTTTCATATAAATAACCTTGTAATTTTCCGATGCAGGCAAATACCTCAGCAAGGGAGAAACCACTTTTAAAACTTTTCCCCGGGCCTCCTGCACCCAATTGTTTTCCCATCCCAACTGCTTAACAGCCTCATACTCCAGGTAGCCATTGGGGTTGTGGTGGTCTTGGGTTCGCTTACCATCGGTTAAAACCGCTATGCCGGCCGCCTGTAGCATTTGCATCATCAGGCTGGTTCCGCTGCGCGGGAGTCCGGAAACTATAAGAATAGGTCCGGTGTCTATTTGTTTTCCCTCTAGAGTTTGTAATAGCGTGCGGGCCTTTTCATGACCGGGAGCTTGTTGCAGGGCCAACTTTAAGGCTAATATCGCCTCCTTCTTTTTCCCCAGCTTATTCAGGGAAAGCCCCATATAGTAATGGGCATTGGGCTGGTAAAAAAGTAATTCAAGGCTACGATCAAACGTAAGCAAGGCTTCCTCATAGTTTTCAGTTTCCACCAAACAACGCCCGCTGGCCGTTAAGGCCATTGCATTTTGAGGATCAAGTGCCAGCGATTTTTGGAAGTACCCGAGTGCCTCATCTACCTGGCCGCTCAATAACAGCGCCTTGCCCGCTTCATTAAATAATTGCACGGATTGCGCTCCCGCCTTTTCCAAACTACGGAACCTGACCAGCGCTTCACTTACCTTACCCGTGTAGAGATACAGCATAGCTTGCATAAAGATAAAGTGCGGGTGTTGCTCATTTTCGGCTTCAAGGCTTTCCAGGTGGTCTTGTAAAGCCTGATGTTGCCCTTCTTTCAGCAGCAGGTCGGCCAATAAAATTGCGGAACGACCGTCTGCATATTGCCGGTAAAGTTCACGAGCCTTTTCCAGGGCTTCTGCAATACGGCCTCCATCCAGCAGGCTCAGGCAAAGGTTGTATTGCAATTCCAGTTCAGCCGCTCTTAAAGAGTTCTTTTCCGGTAGTTGTATATAGCCCATTTCTTCCAGCTCTTCCAAAAAACGACTATCGGCCGTAGGAGATGAACTAAGGAACTCAGCCGGGTTAAACATCCCTTCCCAGCTAGGGATATAACTATTTTCAGACGCTTTCTTCCAAAGATCATGACGCACACTTCCTTCCATGTCTTCTCCAACGGGCAGGTCAAAAAGGTGTAAGATAGTGGGTGCAACATCCAACAGTGAGGCTCCGTAAATAGGCTCCCCGGATTTAAAGGAAGGGCCCTGGGCCACCATTACACCGTATTTGCGATGTTCCAATGCCGGTGCTGCGGCTACTTCCGGTAGTTGCAAGGAACGAAGGGAGCCGGATTGAAAACCATGATCCGAAACCAGCATGATGTGGCACTCTTCACCCGCCAAATGGAGCAGTCGCTCCAACATCATATCGTGGTAGCGGTAAGCTGCTTCCACTACACCGCTATATCTATTGTAGGCTTCCTCATCCACCCCTTCCTGCCTGGGCGGATGGTATTTCATGGCTAAATGACAAAAGTGATCCAGGGCTTCATAATACACAGCGGTTACGTCCCAATCCGTATTTTCAAGGCACCAGGTAGCTACATTATGAACCGAACTGCAATGCGCCAGAATTCGCATTAGTGATTTTACCACCTTATCCTTTTCGGGATCTAGCTGAGCCGCCTTGGGTATAAAGGGTTCTATATGAGCCAGGGTAAGCTCGGCCGGGTGAACCCGTAAGGGCTGGAATGTATCCTCCAGGTTTTCAGGATAAATACAGGCTTTGGTTAGCGGCCATTCTTCTCCCCGTGCGGGAGCTTTTTCATGAAACTGGTTGGATACACAAACCCCGTTAAGCTTTTCCGCAGGGTGTGACGGCCACCAATTGATTACGTTGGTTTTTAAACCGGCCTCATTCAATATATTCCAAAAAGTGACCGATTTACGGGAGGTAGCCTGAACAGGATGTACTTCCCCCCGCAGTGAATCCACCTCCACAAAACCATGAATACCGTGGTCATACGCTCTTTTTGAGGTGGCTATGGAGGTCCAGAGCATGGGGCTCAGGGCCGGGGAAAGTGTGGCCAGGTTACCACGCATACCGGAGTTTATCAAGGCCTGCAAAGCCGGTAGTTTTCCCTTCTTTAAAAGAGGATCAATGACCTGCCAATCCGCAGCATCCCAACCAATCAGCAACAGCTTCTTCATATTCCACAAAAATAGCAGCTCTTTTTAGTGTGAGAATTGATAATTTTAACCACCTCAACAGAAGTATGAAGAACGGAGTATTCCTGGAAAATATTCGCATAGCACTGCAGTCCATTCGTGGGCAAATGCTGAGAACAGTACTCACGGGGCTTATTATAGCGATCGGTATTATGGCCCTGGTAGGTATATTGACCTCCATTGATATTATTAAAACTTCGCTAAGCGGACAGTTTGCTTTGATGGGTGCTAATACTTTTACCATACGCAACCGCCAGGCCGATATACAAATAGGGCGCAACGGAAAAAGGCCCGAGGTATTTGCCGCTATTTCGTACCAGGAAGCACTGGAATTCAAAGAGAAGTTTAAGGATAAGCCCGGTACGGTAAGCGTATCCTATATCGCCTCGGGTATTGCCGAGGTTACCCACGAAAAAGAGAAAACCAATCCCAACATTGCGGTTTGGGCAGCCGATGAAAACTATCTGAAAGCCGGGGGATATGAGCTGGCTACGGGAAGAAATATCACTATCAGCGATCTGGAAGAGGCTAAAGCGGTAGCGCTTATAGGCCAGGAAGTGAAGAAAAAACTTTTTGATAAGAAGGAACCTCTGGGGCAGAATATTGAAATAGGCGGCATACGCTACCGGGTTATCGGCACCCTGAAGGAAAAAGGTAGTGCCATGGGTTTTGGTGGCGACAAGTCCATTTTTATACCCATCACCAAAGCTCGTTCGGCTTTCAGCCGGCCCAGCCAAAGCTTTTCCATTAACGTAGTAGCCAGCGGCAGTGAAGAAATGGAGGAATCGGTTTCAGAGGCCACGGCCGTTATGCGAAAGGTACGCAGGCTAAAGCCCAAGGAAACCTCCAACTTCGGTATTATAAAAAGCGATAGCCTTTCAGAAACCCTGCTGGAGCAGTTGCGCTATGTTACGCTTGCAGCCATACTTATAGGAGCTATTACGCTTTTTGGGGCCGCCATTGCCCTGATGAATATTATGCTGGTATCGGTTACCGAACGTACACGGGAGATCGGTATTCGAAAAGCGGTGGGTGCCAAATCCATCGTTATCAGAAGGCAGTTCCTTACCGAAGCGGTTATTATTTGCCTGATGGGTGGGGTAACCGGTATTATATTAGGGATACTGATCGGCAACCTTACTTCTGCGCTTTTCGATAGTAGCTTTGTAGTTCCCTGGATGTGGATATTCTGGTCGATCGTAATCTGCTTTTTTACCGGGCTTATTTCGGGCTTGTACCCAGCCATAAAAGCTTCGGCACTGGACCCGATAGAATCGCTGCGCTACGAATAAAAAAACTTGCCTGAAAGCAGCCAGGTAATGATGACCCAACAAAAAAGCCCTTCGCAATGCGAAGGGCTTTTGTTTATCCTGCGGATATAACTTCTTACATCTGTCCGGACTCACCAACCACCTCGAAACCAAAATCAATGGTAACTTCGCGGTGCAGGCGAATTTGAGCGGTATAAGGGCCTGTAGCCTTAATAGAACCACCCTGAATCTGGATGTACTTACGATCAATGTGATGACCGGCCTTTGACAACTCATTGGCCAGGTCGGCATTATTGATCGATCCGAACAGTTTATTTCCTTTACCTACTTTGGCTACTATACGAACTTCCAGTTCATTAAGAGCTTCAGCAGTTTTCTTGGCATCTTCAATTTCCTTAGCTTCTTTGTGCTTACGTTGCTTTAGGTTTTCTTCCAGCATTTTTCTAGCACCGGGAGTAGCCAGGGTAGCAAATCCGTAAGGTATAAGGTAGTTACGACCGTAACCATTCTTTACGGTTACGATGTCATCCTTATAGCCGAGGTTTTCCACATCTTGTTTTAAAATCAATTCCATAGTAACTCCGCTTATTTAAGGTTATCAGTAACGTAAGGCATCAAAGCCAGGTGACGGGCACGCTTAATAGCAGTAGATACTTTACGCTGGTACTTCAAAGAAGTTCCGGTAATTCTACGTGGAAGGATCTTACCCTGCTCGTTTACAAACTGGGTAAGGAAGTTGGTATCTTTATAATCTACATATTTAAGGCCGTAACGCTTGAAACGGTCGTACTTTTCCCTCTTTCCAGTGTCAATACTGAGAGGTTGCAGATATCTGATTTCGGACTGATTGGAGCCGGTTTCTAATTCACTCATGGTTCAAAAATTTTTAGGCGTTTTGCATTTTTTTCCTGCGCTTGGCGGCAAACTCTACATGGTGTTTGTCCATTCTTACGGTCAGAAAACGCATAATGCGCTCGTCACGTTTCATTTCCACTTCCATGTTTTCAATTACCTCACCAGGTGCCTGAAATTCCATTAAATGATAAAAACCACTCCTTTTGTGCTGGATAGGGTAAGCCAGCTTGCGCAGCCCCCAGTTTTCTTCGGCCAGCACCTTGCCATCCTTGCTTTCAAGAAGGCCTTTGAATTTTTCTACCGTTTCCCTTACCTGTTCATCAGATAAGACGGGATTCATAATGAAAACGGTTTCGTACTGATTCATTAGTTAATAATTTAGTTTCTAATACCTTATTGGTTCCCAAAAAAGGGAGGGCAAAAGTAAACTAATCTATTGGATTAGGCAAGAACCTTAAAACTAGTACTTCACCACTTTAAAGCGGTTGATATCCTTATCCGGAGTATAGGTTTCCAAAATGTAGGTGCCGGGGCTCAGGCCCGAGGTGTTTATATGCACCTCATCCGAACTGGTAATATGGATTTCACGTACGGCCCTGCCACTCATATCCAACAGTCTCAATTCATGGTTTTCACCATCGCCCATGCTAATGGTAATATGGTCTTTAAACGGGTTGGGAAAGTAGCTTACGTTTACCGGAGTTTCCCCAAGTGAAATATTGGACGAACTAATGATCACCAGCTTAGGCCTCCGGTTGGGGTCAGCATGATCACTGGAGGCGTAAACTACCCTGCGAAAATGATTGGTGTCGGCCAGAGAAATCATCATGCCGTGGCTATTGGCCGGATCATTGACCATATCCTGAACCAGTTGGGTGACATCAATCACCTGATCCTGGTATTTACTGGTTGTGGCAGCTATAGTTACTTCATTTTGTGTGCTTACCGCAGGGCGGGTATTCCAGGTAACCGTTTGTTCATTCCAAGGGCTGGTAATGCGCTGGAGTAAACAGGCGTTAGATCCTGAGAGATTGGAATGACCATCATCTCCGCTGGTAGGGTTCCCATATAAGTAAAGAGTAGCCGAAACAATTTGAGTTTGAGCGTTGAAACTCGAAAGGTCAAAGTCCATAAGACTTTTCCGGGCACCCTCTACTCCGCTCCAGGTCCATTCGTTAGCCTGGTAATCCCGTATATTTCCAAAGTTGGCATTATTTACATCCCCGTGCGAAGTGCCGGTTGAAGACAGCCTCCAGATCATGGCATCTTTACCAGAGGTCGCGTCCGGTTGTAATACCAGCGTATCCTGTGCCTTGGTTGAAAAAAATAAAAATTGTGCAAACAGAAGAGTACCGAGAATAGATTTAGGTCTCATTAGGATTTGATTTAAAATTAACAATGGAACAAAGGTATAGGATTTCCTTAACGGCTACTTTTTATCAACAAAAGCTTTCATAAGCCGTACCTTAAATTCTACTTTTGCAGATCATTGATTTTAAAACACTATGAGTAATATTACCGAGCTTAAACAAATAGCTTCCCAGGTTAGAAGGGATATTGTACGGATGGTTCACAGTGCCCAATCCGGCCACCCCGGGGGCTCCTTAGGATGTACTGATTTTATGGTTGCCCTTTACTTTGAGGTGATGAACCATAACGCGGCCAACTTTAATATGGACGGCCAAAATGAAGATCTGTTTTTCCTTTCTAACGGTCACATTAGCCCGGTTTTTTATAGTGTATTAAGTCGCAGTGGCTACTTCAATATTGATGAAATGAGCACTTTCCGCCAGCTTAACTCCAGGCTGCAAGGTCACCCCACTACGCATGAGGGCCTGCCTGGCGTACGTGTGGCTTCCGGGTCATTGGGACAAGGAATGTCGGTGGCGGCTGGTGCCGCACTTACTAAAAAGCTCAACGGTGATTCCAGCCTGGTTTTTAGTTTACACGGTGACGGTGAGTTGCAAGAAGGGCAAATTTGGGAAGCAGCCATGTTTGCACCCAACCATCAGGTTGATAACCTAATTTGTACAATCGATGCCAACGGTCAGCAAATTGATGGTAGCACCGAGGAGGTAATGTCGCTGGGAGATATTGGTGGAAAATTCGAAGCTTTTGGTTGGGACGTTATGCACATTGAAAACGGGAACGATATGAGTCAGGTGCTGGCCGGTCTTAACCAGGCCAAAACCCGCACCGGTCAAGGGAAACCAGTTTTGATAGTGATGAAAACGGACATGGGTAGCGGAGTAGATTTTATGGAAGGCACCCATGAATGGCACGGTATTGCCCCTAACGATGATCAGTTGGCTTCCGCACTTAATCAGTTGGAGGAAACCCTCGGTGATTATTAAACTTTATAGTTGCATAAATTTCTTTACATAATTATTCTCGGCCTCCTTTGGGGCCAGGGTACCGCTCAGGCGCAGGGTGATGCTGATGAAGAAACCATTACCCGTATCCTCTTTGTTTTTGACGGATCTCAAAGTATGCACGCCCGTTGGCAAAGTGGTCAAAAGATCGACATTGCTCAACGCCTGATGATTAAAATGCTGGATAGTCTGGAGCGGTTGGATTCCAAAAGCTTTCAATTAGCACTAAGGGTATATGGCCATCAAAAACCGGTGCCCCCGCAGGACTGTAATGATACGCGGCTGGAAGTTCCTTTCGGCAGTAAGAATATTGGAAAGATCAAGCGGGTGATTCGCAGTATTTCGCCCAAGGGTACCACCCCTATTGCCCGTTCTTTGCAACGTTCAGCTTTCGATTTTACGGAATGTGAAAACTGCCGCAATATTATTATCCTGATTACCGATGGGGTAGAATCCTGTGATGAAGACCCCTGTGCCGCTTCCCGGTTGTTGCAGAAAAAGGGAATTGCCTTGAAACCCTTTGTTATTGGTATTGGTTTGGATAAGGAGTTTCGCGAAACCTTTGATTGCGTGGGCACCTTTTATGACGCTGCGGACGAAGAAACCTTTGAGAATGTTTTGGGTGTGGTTATTTCACAGGCTCTTGACAATACCTCCGCACAAATTAATCTTTTGGACCATAATAATTTTCCCTCTGAAACGGACGTGGCCATTACCTTTTATAACCGGACCAGCGGTATGGTAGCCAAACAAATCGTGCATACCATTAACAACCTCGGAAACCCCGATACCATTCACCTGGACCCATTGGTGGTGTATGACATGACGGTTCACGCCATTCCCGAAGTTCATAAAGACAGCATACGCATTGCGCCCGGAACCCATAATATTATAGGCCTGAAAATGCCCCGTGGCAGCCTGGAATTAAAAATGCCGAATACCCGAACCGGGTATAACAACCTGCGCTGTATTGTACGCGAAAGCGGGGAAAATACCATCTTGCACATCCAGGATTTCAATAGTTCACAAAAATACCTTGAAGGTAAATACGACCTTGAAATACTAACCTTACCGCGTTACGTACAAAAGCAAGTAGCCATTGATGCAGGCCGAACAACTACCATTTCCATACCCCCTCCCGGAGTGGTCAACTTTACCAGTACGGCACCGGGCTACGGTAGTATTTTGGTAGAAAGGAATAATAAATGGCAATGGGTTATCGACCTTAACCCCAACAACAGCCGGCAGTCTTGGACCTTACAACCCGGTAATTACAAAGTTATTTTCCGAAACAAAACTTCACGCAAAAGTGAGTATTCCGTGAGCCGTACTTTTACCGTAAGTTCAGGGAGTTCATCCGTAGTAAAACTCAATTAAACTTCATACAATGACCGAGTATATCAACCAGGGATCAAAAGATACGCGCTCCGGCTTTGGTGCCGGACTATTGGAATTAGGCCAAAATAATCCGAATGTAGTGGCCTTATGTGCCGATCTTACCGGGTCGCTTAAAATGAACGACTTTAAAGATGCGTTTCCCGACCGCTTTTTTCAGGTAGGTATTGCCGAAGCTAATATGATGGGTTTGGCAGCCGGGTTGACCATAGGTGGTAAAATACCGTACACCGGTACTTTCGCCAACTTCTCCACCGGTCGTGTTTATGATCAAATCCGCCAGTCCATAGCCTATTCCGGTAAAAATGTAAAAATCTGCGCCTCGCACTCCGGCCTTACCCTGGGTGAAGACGGAGCTACGCACCAGATACTGGAAGATATCGGCCTGATGAAAATGTTACCGGGAATGACGGTGATCAACACCTGTGATTACAATCAAACAAAAGCCGCCACCATAGCCATTGCTGAACATGACGGACCGGTTTATCTGCGCTTTGGCCGCCCTAAAGTGCCCAATTTCACTCCGGCCGATCAGAATTTCCAGATTGGAAAAGCGGTAATACTAAATGAAGGAACCGATGTAACCATCATCGCCACCGGTCATTTGGTATGGAAAGCCCTGGAAGCCTGCCAGGAACTGGAAAACCAGGGGATTAGTGCCGAGGTAATTAACATTCACACCATAAAGCCCTTAGATGAGGAAACCATCTTAGCATCAGTGGCCAAAACCGGCTGTGTGGTTACTGCCGAGGAACACCAGCAAAACGGTGGGTTGGGTGAATCCGTAGGTGGATTATTGGTACGTAAAAAGCCCGCGCCCCAACAATTTGTGGCGGTAAACGATTCCTTTGGTGAAAGCGGCACTCCTGATCAGCTTATGGAGAAGTATGGCCTTAGTTCTGCTAATATTGTAGAGGCAGCCAATCAGGCTATTTCCCGTAAAAATTCATAAGGTCTTAAACCTTCTTTTGAGGCGGAGGTCTTATAACCAATACCGCTAATTTTTGGAGGAGGATCAAATTATTACACTCATTCGTTCGGACCGTACGCGTTTGCGTGGGTACGAGCTATTGGTGGATACCTACCAGGAACGGCTATATTGGCATATACGGGGGATATTAGGTAATCATGATGATACCAACGATGTACTTCAAAACACACTGATCAAAGTTTGGAAGGGCCTTACAAGCTTCCGCGGAGAATCAAGGTTATACACCTGGCTCTATCGAATTGCATCGAACGAAGCCTTTACGTTTTTACAAAGGGAAAAACGAAAACCGGGCACGGTCACCGAAGAAAAACTGATTTACCAAAAACTGGATAGCGACCCTTACTTTGACGGCAATGAAGCCATGATCAGGTTATGGCAGGCCATTGACAAGCTCCCCGAAAAACAAAAGGAAGTATTCCGGCTTAAATATTTTGAGGAAATGAAATACCAGGATATGTCGGAGCTATTAAGTACATCAGTAGGCGCTTTAAAGGCTTCTTATCATCATGCGGTGCAAAAAATAAAGGAGTTTCTGCAAGAAGATTAAACCTTAATGAACGAAAAGTATCCAAAGAATACCATGAATAAACAGGACGATTTGCAGGAAAACATACGGGAGCGCATGAAAGTGCCCGAAGGTTACTTTGAGGCCAATAAGGTCCGTATTATGCAAATGGCCGCCCAAAGTGAAAAGTCCCCGCTGCGATTGGCATGGCGGCAACCGTTGATATGGCTAAGCGCAGCAGCCGTACTGGCATTGGGGCTGTTTATTCTGCCCAAACAGTTCCTTGACACCAAAGAACCGGTAAACCTGGAGGCCCTACCTACCGCAGCTATTGTAAACTATATCGATAAGGAGTACGCGTATAGCCTCGAAGAAAATCTTTTGGCTGATGCCATGGGAACCCTACCCGGTGAGGAAGTTTTATGGGAAGGTTTGTCCGAGGATGAGATTATTGATTTTTTAACGGATTCTCCGGTAGAAGAATCCATTTTATACGAGGAATATGAAAACTAGCTGGATTTTGTTTTTGAGCCTGTTACTAAGTGGTTTTACCGCATGGTCGCAGGACGGTACGGATAAAGACAATAGCCGAATAGAAGCATTAAGAGCACAGTTTCTTACCCAGGAGCTGGACCTCAGCCCGGGGGAAGCCCAAAAATTCTGGCCGTTGTACAATCAATACCGCGAGGAACTGAGTAAAATACAAAACGACCGTATTGATGATTTAGGGCCATCACGCCACCGGGGGAAACGGGTATCCGACCTTTCTGAAAAAGAAGCGGACCGCCTCATAAAAGCTGAAATGCAACGCCAGCGAAGCTTACTGGAGTTGCGTGAAAAATATTATGAACTGTTTAAAACGGCTTTACCGATAACCAAAATTGCACTTTTGTACCAGGCTGAAATGGAATTTAAAAAACGGTTGATCCACCGCCTTTCGGAGAGACGAAAAAATTAATCCACCATCCTTTATTTTCATATCACAGGTTTACATTTTTATTATATTTGCACCCCTGTTTTGGATCGCTTACGCGATTTGTTTACATGGTGGTTGTAGCTCAGTTGGTTAGAGCGCCTGATTGTGGTTCAGGAGGTCGTGGGTTCGAGACCCATCTTCCACCCTTGATTGAGGCCTTTGCTTTTCAGCAAAGGCCTTTCTTTTTTGCCTCCCCATCCACTACTTTTGTTGCTATGGCAAATCGCAGGCTCCGAATCTTATTTGTATGCAGTTGGTACCCTTCAACCGAAAATCCGTATTTGGGCAATTTCATACAACGACATGCGGTAGCCGTATCTCAATACGCGGAGGTAACCGTAATTGCAGCCGTTGAATCACAACGGGCAGAGTTGGTACAAAAAGGAGCGGCTCCCTTAAAAGAACACCTCGCTTATTACGTGAAAAAATTACCCTTTTGGAGTTATTATGCAGCTCTTAAAAAAGCTTACCGCCAGGCCAAAGCTGAGCAGGGAGATTTTGATCTTGTACATGTACATGTAACTTATCCAGCGGGCTTCCTGGCTCTCCGCTTTAAAAGACCCTATGTTTTAACCGAGCACTTTACCGGCTTTTTGCACAGCTCAGACTTTAGATGGAATCCCTGGCAGAAGAGGATTGCTTTGGCCGTTTTACGGAATACCTCCCTGGCTCTGCCCGTTTCTGAAAACCTGGGTCATGGACTACAATCTTTTGCCGGCAAGGTAAAATGGACCAAAGTTTCCAATGTGGTGGATGCACAAAATTTTTACCCGGCCGAAAGTTTACCGGCTACTTTCACCTTTTTGCACATTTCTACCCTGAACGAGGAAACCAAAAACATCAGTGGACTTTTACGAGCCTTCAAGAAACTAAATGAAAAGGGGTTGGATTTTGAATTGCACATTGGTGGTGACGGTGACCTGGAGCAATTGCACAACCGGTTAAAGAATAGCGGCATAGACCGGCAAAAAGTAAAAACCTTCGGTGCCCAACCTTCTGCTAAAATTGCCGAACGGATGCGCAAAGCACACGTTTTTGTTTTGGCCAGCCACATCGAAAACCAACCCTGTGTAATACTGGAGGCTCTCTGTTGTGGACTACCCATAGTGAGCACTAGGGTAGGCGGTATCCATGAAGAAATAAACCCGGAAAACGGGATTTTGGTGGAACCTGGAAAAACCGATGCTTTGGCAGAAGCCCTGGAGAAGATTATGCAAAACTATGGTCAATATCAAAAAGAGAGCATTGCTCAAAAAGCCAGGGCTACCTACAGCTACGAGGCCGTAGGCGAAAAACTCAACGATATTTACCTCAGCGTACTGAATGAAGATGCATTAAATCGGTAACCCCGAGATCCTGCGCACTTACAAAACCCTCACCGTATTTAGCCCCGATCAGGCGCCCCATGTCTTTAGACCGGTACTCAATACTTTCTAAAAAGCCTTTACTGCTGATGACGGTTTTAGGCTCGCTGGATTCAGGGTTGTAAAATTGAGATTTATAAGCTTTTATAGCTTCCATTTTAGCCTCAATATGTTCACCAATATCCACAATAACATCAGGCTTTAAATTTTGAAATTGTACGTAGTGCAAAACCAACCTCGGGCGATAAGCCTCCTGGGCTTTGCCTTCATGAGAAGTTTCGATTTTACGTAAACCGGCCAGGAAACAAGCCACCTTTACCAACTCTCCGCCTTTACCATGATCAGGGTGCCGGTCAACCGGGGCATTGGCCAAAACAATTTCAGGGCGGTATTTTCGTATTACACGTATTATTTCCAACTGGTGTTCTTCATCATTCTTGAAGAAACCATCCCGGAAATTTAAATTCTCCCGAACCTTTACCTTCAAAATCTCACCGGCATCACGTGCTTCTTTAACCCTTATTTCCGGTGTTCCCCGGGTACCCAGATCACCACGGGTCAAATCTACAATACCACAGGCGTAGCCCAGTTCTGCCTGGTGGGCCAATGTTCCCCCGGCACTGATCTCTACATCATCGGGATGAGCACCGAAGGCTAATATGTCCAATTTCATTTTTTCCAGTTTGCTTGCAAAAGTCTTAAAAAAATAAGCCCCGCCTTGGGCGGGGCTTTAATATTACATTGAAGTAAGAAGCTTATTGTTCAGCTTTAAAATCACCGTTTACGGTAAAGGTGAAATTAGGAGAGCTTCCCGTTACAGTACTATTATTTATTCTAAGTATGTAAACCTTATCGTTAAAGCGAACTCCAAGATACTCATCGGTATAAGTGCGGTCGGAAACCACAGAAATTCCCCTGTAGTCACCTATGTCCGTTTGAGCATCGATAGCGGCAGACAATTCGGCTACACCGCTTAAAGCCCAATCACTCGCGCTTAATTTCACCAGGGTAACCGAACCATCCTTTTTAACAATGGCATTGGTGGCCGTATTATTTTCCCAGGCAAGACCAAACTGCGCCAAACCTGTACCATTATTACCATTGGCACGAACCCACTGGAAAGATTGGGGACTAGACAGTTGCGCAGGACCCTGCAAAGTAATTGTGTAGGACTGGGAAGCGGTTAAACCATCTTCATCCACCACTTCAAATTCAATTTCCTGAGATCCGGAACCGCTGAAAGTGATGGTAACACCATCCGTATAATTTTCATTATCACTGGCAGCAATATTCAGATAGGGCAGATCATTTCCTTCATTTGTAATCTCCTGGCCACTGATGGCATTGCCATTAATTTTGATAGTAAAGTCCTGAAGATCAGCATCTCCTCTACGGGCTACCCACGTAAAGCTAACATTCTCTCCGGGTGCAATTACTACCTCACCATCGGTTACAGTAGCAGAGGTAACTTCTACCGTAAGGGCTGGTCCTAATGGAACATCGTCATCATCCTCCTGGCAAGAAGTTAATACCAAACTTGAGCTCAATAAACCCAAGGCAAATAATTTCAACTTTTTCATGTTATTGGTTTTGTTTTTATGTTTATTAAGTAATGACGCAAATAAGGCATCAAACGTTGGCTATAACTTAAGTTTTTTCAAAAAAGTTCATCCTCTTCAAAATATTTTTTCCGATTCCGCTAAATTAACCTGCACTTCACCGGCCATTTTCTGAATATTAGTAATTTCGCGGCCTTGAAATATTAAGTTAACTGAGAACATAAGTAATGGCAACGAACAAGACCTTTACAATGATTAAGCCCGATGCTGTTGAAAACGGGCACATAGGTGCAATCCTTGAAAAAATAAATGCAGCAGGCTTTAAAATTAAGGCCATGGTGATGACTCAACTCTCCCGTAATGATGCACAGGAGTTTTATGCGGTACACCGTGAAAGACCTTTTTTCGGGGAACTGGTGGACTATATGACCTCCGGTCCGATCGTTGCCGCTATACTGGAAAAGGATAATGCCGTTGAGGATTTCCGCAAACTGATCGGAGCCACTAACCCTGAAGAAGCAGCCGAAGGTACCATACGCAAATTATACGCTCAGTCTATCGCAGCAAACGCCATACACGGCAGCGATTCTGACGATAATGCCCGCATAGAAGGAGATTTCTTCTTCAGCGGAAGAGCACGTTACTAGAGCTCTGTAAACAGAACAAAAGAATAAAGCCCCGTGCAATGCATGGGGCTTTTTTTTATTTAAAACGAATTTCACGGATCGGTTGACCCTTTAACCGCAGGTTCAGCTTTTCCAGCATTTCGGCTTTTCGCATACTCAACTCCTGCCTTAAAGTGGAAGAGCTTAGGTGTACTACCAAAATCCCGTCTTTAAAAACCAGTTTTTTGGTTTTCACATTAATCTGTCTTCCGGCCAATTCATCCCACCGGCTGAATAGCTCCTTCTCCAGGTATTTATCTTCCAGGTTATAGGCCGATAAAAAGGATCGGATAGCTTCGCCTAAAGTCTGTTCATTATCCTTCTTCATGCGGTTAACTCGCCCTGGTTTACTTTAAAAATACGGTGATCAGCACTGATCTTCTGTACCAGCTCAGCCGTCCGCTCTTTATGCGTATCGGTTATAAATATCTGACCAAAAGATTCATCGTGAACCAGTTTCACCAACTGTTCCACCCGCTGTTCATCTAATTTGTCAAAAATGTCATCCAAAAGCAAAAGGGGTTTTAGCCCCTGCTTTTCCGACAGAAAATCATACTGGGCCAGTTTCAGTGCAATCAAAAAAGATTTTTGCTGGCCCTGCGATCCAAATTTTTTAAGTCCCCTTCCGTTTATCGTGAAGTCCAGGTCGTCCTTATGAATACCCACTCCGGTGTATTGGTTAATGCGATCTTTACTCAAGTGCTGTTCCAGCAAACTTTTAAGATCTTCTTCTTCCATCTGGCTTTTATAGAGCACTTCCGTTACTTCCTTACCACCTGAAATGGCCTCATAATAATATTCCATTTTTTCGCCCAGCACCCGGCCAAATTCCTGCCTTTTCTGAAAGATATAAGGAGCATGCTCTTCCAATTGGTAATTATAAACAGCCAGGCCCTCCGGGTCAAACTTATGGTTGGCGGCAAAAAATTTGAGTAGGGCATTCCGCTGTTGCAAGGTTTTATTGTAACGAATGAGATGGTCCAGGTACAAGGTATCCGACTGACTGATCACATTATCCATAAACTTACGCCTGGTGTCCGAGCCTTCCGTAATCAGGTTACGGTCATAAGGTGAAATCACTACGGATGGGAATTGCCCTATGTGCTCAGCCAGCTTGCCGTATTCCTTTTTATTTTTCCGGAAAACCTTTTTCTGGCCGCGCTTTACCCCACAATATATATGGTATTCGCTATCTGCATCTTTCACAAAATCACCTTCTATTACAAAAAAACCTTCTTCATCCCTTATATTCTGAATATCCACGGGGTTGAAGTAACTCTTACAAACAGAGAGGTAGTGAATGGCATCCAGCACATTGGTTTTACCCGAACCATTGGCCCCTACCAGGCAGTTGAGCTTATCGTGAAACTCCAACTCCAACTCCGACCAGTTTTTAAAATTCAAAAGCTTCAGGGATCGTAAATGCATAGCGGGTTTCAAAATTAAAGGATTTGAAAAGAGCCGAAAGTATTGGCCTTAGGAAAAAAAAATTATTTTTGCGCCTCTTAAGAAACATGCTGAAACAGAATGGCCAAAAAGAATAAACAGGAAGATGAGGTAATTGTGGACGTGGGTCAATCCCTCACCCGCATTGAAAAATATTTTGAAGAGAATCGAAAGAGCATAACTTTTATCGTTGCCGGCTTGTTCATTATTGTGGGTGGATATTTTGCCTACCTCAAGTTATACCAGGAGCCCCGGGAGAATGAAGCGCAGGAGGAAATCTATCAGGCGCAAAGTTATTTTGAGCAGGATTCGCTTCGCCTGGCACTGAATGGCGATGGCCAAAGCCTCGGATTTATAGATATTGCCGCTGAATATAGCGGTACCAAGGCCGGTAATATGGCCAACTACTACGCGGGTATCAGTTACCTGAACCAGGGTAATTTTGAGGATGCGATTGCTTACCTGGACGAATTTGAATCAGACGATCCGGTTTTCAGCGTGGTAGCCACCGGAGCCATTGGTGATGCCTTCTGGGAATTAGGACAGGCCGAAGAAGCACTGGATTATTACCACCAGGCAGTAAGTGGAGAAAGCAACGCCCTGGTAGTTCCCTTTTATCTTAAAAAAGCCGGTATCCTCGCAGAGGAGCAAGGCGAGTTGAAAAAAGCCAGGGAATATTTTGTTCGCCTGCGCGATGAGTTTGAAGATAGCCAGCAAGCGGTGGATATCGAAAAATTCATTGCCCGCATTGATGCTAAAATGAACGCCTAGTGGCCACGGCCGGCACCAATCTCTCCGATTACGACCAGGAAAAACTACCGGATGCCTCAGGCATGCATTTTGGCCTGGTGGTTTCGGAATGGAACCATGAAATTACTGAAGCCCTTTTTGAGGGTGCCAAAGCTACCCTGCTTGAAAACGGCACTCCGGAGGATTATATTACCCGCGTAAACGTTCCCGGAACCTTTGAACTCCCCTTTGGTGCCAAGCTGCTTTGCCACAAAGATATTTTTGATGCCGTTATTGTTATTGGCTGTGTAATACAGGGGGAAACCCGCCATTTCGATTTTGTTTGCCAGGGGGTAACCCAGGGCGTAGCACAGCTCAATCACGACTATGATACCCCGGTTATTTTCTGCGTACTTACGGACAATAACATTGAACAGTCGCGGGCGCGTGCGGGAGGTGAGCACGGTAATAAAGGTATAGAGTGTGCCGTGGCGGCTATTAAAATGGCGGCACTGCGCCTGAGCCTGCAACAGTAAACAGTGGCCTGATTTAGGCTACAGGTACTGCAAAAAGATCGTAATCCGAGGCTTCCGTGATCTCTACCTCCACAAAATCTCCTGCTTTGAGGTATTCCGCATTAATCAACACCTCATTATCCACATCCGGAGAATCGAATTCTGTTCTGCCGACAAAGAAGTCCCCTTCTTTTCGATCTACCAAAACCCGGTAGGTTTTACCGGTCATCTCCTGGTTTTTCTCCTGTGATATTTGTTGCTGAAGGGCCATAATCTCCTCTGCCCTGGCCTTCTTTATCTTTTCGGGAACGTCATCCTCTAAATTAAAAGCATGGGTATTTTCTTCATGGCTGTAGGTAAAACAACCCAAACGTTCGAAGCGGGTATCCTTTACCCATTGCTTAAGTGTTTCAAAGTCCTCCTTTGTTTCTCCGGGATATCCTACAATTAGCGTAGTACGAATGGCCATGCCCGGTACCTTCTCCCGCATTTCTTTCAATAGCGCATTGGTTTTGGCAAAGGTGGTACCTCTGCGCATTGACTTCAGAACCGGATCGGCAATGTGTTGCAGCGGAATATCGATGTAATTACACACCTTGGGTTCCTCACGGATTACGTCCAGCACCTCGTTCGGAAAACCGGTGGGAAAAAGGTAATGCAAGCGTATCCACTCGATACCCTCTACCTTCACCAGGGCTTTCAGCAAACGGGCCAACTCCCGCTTTTTATAAAGATCCAAACCGTAATAGGTAAGATCCTGGGCTATCAGAATTAACTCTTTAACTCCTTTGGCGGCCAGTTTTTCGGATTCCCTTACCAATTCCTCGATGGGTTTGGAAACGTGGCCACCGCGCATTAACGGTATAGCACAAAAGGAACAGGGGCGGTCACAGCCCTCTGCTATTTTCAGGTAAGCGTAATGCTGAGGAGTGGTGGTTAAGCGTTCGCCCACCAGTTCTTTTTTATAATCGGCACCCAGGGCTTTCAACAGTTTAGGAAGATCACGTGTACCGAAATACTGATCTACGTTGGGAATTTCCTGTTCCAGTTCCGGTTTATAACGCTCGGAAAGGCAACCGGTAACAAATACCCGATCTACCTCTCCTTCTTCCTTGCGGTTTACAAAGTCCAGGATGGTATTAATGGACTCCTGTTTAGCATTTTCAATAAAGCCGCAGGTATTAATCACTACGATATTGCCATCGTCTTCCTCATGGGCTACCTTTTTGCCATTGGCTTTTAACTGGCCCATTAACACCTCTGAGTCGTACACGTTTTTAGAGCAGCCCAGGGTGACGATATTGATTTTGTTCTTCTTAAGCGATTTCGTTCTCATTCTACTTGATATCCTTCTGCACTTTAATGCTTTAATTCTTAAAAAAACTATCTACAAACTCAAATTTGTTAAACACCTGCAGGTCTTCCATTCCTTCACCAACGCCAATGTATTTAACCGGTATTTTAAACTGGTCTGAAACTCCTATTACCACCCCACCTTTAGCAGTGCCATCCAGCTTGGTAAGGGCCAGGGAACTTACTTCGGTAGCCCTGGTAAACTCCCGGGCCTGCTCTATGGCATTCTGACCGGTAGAGGCATCCAGCACCAGTAGCACTTCATGAGGAGCATCCGGGATTTGCTTCTGCATAACCCGTTTTACCTTGGTGAGCTCATTCATCAAATTCACCTTATTGTGCAAGCGCCCGGCCGTATCAATAAGTACCACATCGGCCTTTTGTGAAATAGCCGACTGCAGGGTATCATAAGCTACCGAAGCCGGATCAGAGCCCATCCCTTGTTTTACAATGGGTACCCCTACTCTTTCACTCCAGATGGTAAGTTGGTCCACTGCGGCCGCCCGAAAAGTATCTGCAGCCCCTAGCACTACCTTAAGGCCTGCCTTTTTAAATTGATACGCCAGTTTGCCAATGGTAGTGGTTTTTCCAACACCATTAACCCCTACCACCATTATTACGTAAGGCTTTTTATCGGGGGCTACACCAAATTCAGTAGTGTTTCCCTCTTCGTGCTCCGCTAAAAGCCCGGCTATTTCTTCTTTGAGTATCTGGTTCAGTTCAGAGGTACCCAGGTATTTGTCGCGGGCCACCCTCGCCTCTATCCTTTCAATAATCTTAACCGTGGTTTGTACACCTACATCCGAGGTAACCAAAACCTCTTCCAGGTCGTCCAGCACCTCATCATCTACTTTGCTTTTTCCGGCAACGGCACGGGAGAGCTTGGAAAACATATTTTCCTTGGACTTTTCCAGTCCCTCATCCAGTTTTTGTTTTTTCTCTTTGGAAAAGAGATTTCCTAAAAAGCTCATAGTTCAAATTTTGAGTGTGCAAATATCTGAAATAGCTCCGTCATAGCCGGGTTTAAACTAAAGGGCTTTAGGTTAGTTATGGATATAATCAATATACCTACCGTAGTGAAAGCCATCGACCGCATCCAGGCCAGCATTGAAGAATATTGGAATACCTTTTTAACAGCTGTTCCCGATATTCTCCTGGGAATGATTGTGCTGATTATTTCCTTCCTCGCTTCGCGTTGGATTGCTTCTCTTTTCCGCAAGAGAATGGCCGTGAGGATGGATGACCCCTTGCTCAGTAATTTCCTATCGCGCATTATTCGCTATACCCTTATTGTACTGGGTGTTTTACTCGCATTTCACATTATGGGACTTACCGGTATTGCCGCCAGTTTACTGGCAGGTGCCGGTGTGGGAGCCTTGATTATCGGTCTGGCCTTTCAGGACATCGGTGCCAATTTTATAGCGGGAGTGATCCTGGCCTTTAACCGCCCCTTCAATACCGGGGACACCATTGAGATTGAGGGATACATGGGTAAGGTTATCCGAATGAATCTGCGCACTACCCAAATCAAAACCTTTGATGGCAAGGATATTTACATTCCCAATAATAACATTATCAAGGAGGAACTGATCAACTACACCCGCGATGGTTACATCCGCCTCAGTTTTGTGGTGGGTATAGACTATGAAGACGATGTGGAAAGAGCTTCGGAAGTTATCCGAAACGCAGCCACCCAGGTTGAAGGTGTTTTAAATGACGAAAACCGGGCACCCCTGGTGGTTATAAAAGAACTGGCCACCAGCACCGTAAACCTCGAAGTGCAATTCTGGATGGAAACTTTCGACTACCGCCAAAGCACCCTTGAACTCAGAAGCAGGGTAATGAACAAGGTATTGGCGGCATTGGTAAGCTCTGGCGTTGGCCTTCCGGCCGATATTCTGGAGCTCAAACATTATTCCGGCAAGGGTTTCCCCATACGGGTAGTGCAAAAACCGGATTCCAAAGACTGAATCCGCCATTGAAAAGAATTGGCTATTCTTGCAGGGCCTACTTACAATCTGCTCCTATGAGGTTATTCTTTCTTTTCCTACTGTCGATGGTCGGGCTTTTGCTTCAGGCGCAGGATTGGGATTACTACACTCCCCTTAAAGCTTCCGGTGAGGTACCGGCTGAGTTTACCGACATCTACGCCACCAAGTACCAACGCGGTGTGGAAACCATCTCTGAAGAAGATAGCCGAAAAAACCAGAAGCGAAAGGACGATTTTTACAAGAAGAGCGAATACTTTGTAGATGAATACCTGGTAAGTGGTAAAGTGTTTTACGGGGATACCGTTACCCGCTATTGCCAATCAGTACTGGACCACATAATTGGCGATAACCAGGAGTTACGTGAAAAGGTACGGGTTTATACGGTAAAGAGTTCCATAGTCAATGCTACCGCCACGGCCAACGGTATCATTTTTATAAATCTTGGCTTGCTGGCACAACTGGAAACAGAAGCGCAGTTGGCGTACATCCTTTCGCATGAATTGGTGCATTACACCGAAAATCACGTTTTATCGCAATACATTGAACGGGAGCAGATTCTTAACAATGAAGCGGCTTACCGCAGAACCGATGACGATGAAAAAATGCTGGCACTCAGCACCTACAGTAAGTCACAGGAACTGGAAGCCGATGAAAAGGGCTACCTTCAGTTTTTTTCCAGCCTTCCCTATAATCAAAAGGCTCCTAATGAGGTGCTGGATATTTTACAGTACGCTTACCTTCCCTTTGATGAGGTGCCCTTTCCTAAAGATTTTTTAGAAACGGATTACCTGGTTTTTCCCGATGATTATTTCCTGGACGAAATAGCACCCATTACGGCTGAAGCTGATTATGACGATGCGGAAAGTACTCACCCTAATCTATCGAAAAGAAAAACAGCGCTGCAGTCTTTTTTGCCTGAAAACAACAACGGGCTTAATTACCTGGTTTCTGAAACCGCCTTTGCGTACTGTCGTAAACTGGCACGTTTTGAGATTGCACGTCTTCACCTGGTGGAAAGAAAGTATTCCCTGGCTATTTATCATTCTTTTTTATTACTCCGGAAATACCCGGGCAATCGCTACCTAAGGTTATCCATTGCCAAGGCATTGCAAGGTTTATTGGTGTATTCCAACGATGGAAATTTATACGAGGTAACTGAAAAAGAAAAGAATATAGAAGGTGAGTCGCAGCAGGTGCATCACTTTTTCAATCATTTATCCAAGGACGAATTGGCCACCTTAGCGGTTACCTACTCTTATAATTTAAAACAGGATTATCCCGATGATCCCGCTATTGATCGTGTTTATGATAAGTGCCTGAGCGAACTGGTGTGGCGGAATGAATTGGAGTTATCCGATTTCAAAAGGAAGTTGCCGGACACTACTTTCAGCGATAGTACCAGTGCGCCTGCCCCGGATTACCGCGCCAACTCCAAAGTGGGTAAAATACAGCGTAGGCGGAAAGAAAAGATTTCCAATGAAAAGTTCTATACCCTCGCCTTTATCCCCTTTATGGAGGACAGTGTTTTTGTAAACTCTTTTGAGGAGAAAATGGCACGTAAACCCGATCAGGAGGGGCGGTCTTTCAGCAATCGCTATGAAAAAAGGAGCAAGTACGACCGTAATGCAGCCCTGGGTATAAACCGGGCTATCGGGGTAAGTCCCCAGTATTTAAAGCTCGATCAGCGGGATAAAGACGGGATAAAGTTTATATCAACTGATGAAAGGTTGCAAACCTACCGCAGTGAAATGGAGGCCATGGCGCGAAAGGTAAAACTCGATATGGTGATGTTGGATCATAAAGGCACCCGCGCTTTTGATGAGCAATCCTTTAACGATTTGGCTTTATTGAACAGTTGGTTATCCGAGCGTATAGAACACGTTAACCATGAGGTTCTTAATAGTGATTTTGATTATGTGGAGGATATCATTGAGCGTTACAATACTCCCTTTCTCATCAATTCGGGAAACGTATCGCTACGGGTTGAGGAAAATACCCCGGGCACCATACTGCTTATGCTCATCCTGCCGTACTATGCCCCCTTTGGAATTATAGACCTATGCACCGCAGACTACGAATCCCTGAACTACTTTTTTGTTTTTGATCTTCGAAACGGTGATGCCCTGCTGGCCGACTACAACCATTACCAAAGTAATGATGCCAGGGATTACATCCGCAGCATACTCTATAACCACTTTTTGCAGGTAAGCAGCCAACCTAAAAATTAACCGATGAGAGTTTACGTGGCCTTTTTACTAGTATGGGGATCATCACTGGCATCCGCTCAAAGTGTGCCGGGTTATCTGGGTAAACGGCTTTCCATTTCTTACGAAGCTGCCTTTTTTCCTACTTTTTACAATACCAATAATCCTGGTGAAGAAACCCGGACTTACGAAGCTATTTATGAGGGTTCCAGTACCGGTGTATCCGTTAATTATCAAAATCACCTGAAATTCGATTATGCTCTTTCCAAAAGATGGAGTATTGGGCTGGACGTTGGCTACCTCACTTCTTACGCCAGGCCCGAGGCTCATCTCCTGGTTTTTTTTGAAACGGCACAAAACTGGATTCTACAGGAAAATATTAAGGTAAGTGCATTCAACACCATTTTATCCTTTAAACGCTTCTCCAGGCATTTTGCCCCACTGGGTGTTTACTGGGACTATAAAGTAGGCTTGGTATCGTACTCTTACGATGATTTCGATTATATCCTAAGAGATAGGGAATACACCATTCCCTCGGAAGGCGGCAGCAGCTTTTTATTCGGTATGGGCTACGGTGTTAACCGGGTAGTGGCAGACAAAGTACTGCTGAGCTTCGGTATCGACTTGAATTATATGCTGAAGGGTTATAACAACCATATCAGCCTTTTTCACGATCTTGAGTTGAGTGAGTTCAATCCTGCGGATGGTCCTTCACCAGCCAACAAAGAGGCATTGCTGAAAGCTACGGAAGGAAGGGTTTTCAGCCATTACCTCGTAAATTTTAAGGTGGGAGTAGGCCTACTGCTGTAAACGAAAAAAGGCCGCAAGTGCGGCCTTTCGTTTCTTTTCAAAAGATATTCCTATTTCAAAAAGTCGTTAACGAGATCTTTGTTGATCACTTTTTCTTCGAAAGCATAAGCACCGGTCTTGTCATTCTTTACCATACGAACCACCTTGGTGAATGAGGCGCTACCTTCTTTTTTAAGTGTTGCTACTACCTTCTTTGCCATGACAAAATATTTTTAATCAGTTTACTTAATTTCCTTGTGTACCGTGTAACGCTTCAGAATAGGGTTGTATTTCTTCAGCTCCAAACGGTCGGGCGTATTTTTCTTGTTCTTGGTAGTTATATAACGTGAAGTTCCGGGCATACCACTTTCCTTGTGCTCGGTACACTCCATAATTACCTGAACTCTGTTTCCTTTCTTAGCCATGTGCCTCTAAACTTTATGTTATTTAGTAAGGTGTCCGTTAGCGCGTGCTTCCTTGATCACGGCCGCAATACCTTTTTTATTGATGTCCTTCAGAGCCGAGGTGGACACTCTAAGCGTGATCCAACGATCTTCTTCGGGAATGTAAAAGCGCTTTTTGGTAAGGTTAACGTTAAATTTTCTTTTGTTCTTCTTGTTTGAGAAGGACACGTTGTTACCGGTGATCGCCTTTTTTCCTGTTAATTCGCACACTCGTGACATACTACTTGCTCGTTAAAAAATTGGTTTGCAAAATTATTGAATCTTTTTAAGCTGTACAACTTCAATTTTGAAATTTCTGGATTTCCCTGCGCAACAAATCCAAAGCCATTAAAGCTGTTTTATGGATATTCCTTTTCCGGTGATTGCCAAATCTGAATTGTTTGGACTTTACTCCCTCCGGTGAAGCAATGGCAATCCATATAGTACCCACCGGTTTTTCATCCGAGCCTCCTCCCGGCCCCGCCACACCGCTGGTAGCTATTGAAAAATCGGTTTGAAATCTTTCCTTTACGCCCAGGGCCATTTGTTCCACTACCTCCTTGGAAACGGCCCCGTGCTTTTCCAGAGAAATTGCAGAAACACCCAATTGTTGCTCTTTGATATAGTTGGCGTAACTCACCACTCCTCCCTGAAAATAAGCCGAACTGCCCGCCACCGATGTTATCAGGTGGGCAATATAACCCCCGGTACAACTTTCGGCCATAGAGAGGGTATAACCACCTTCCTTCAACGTTAACCCCACCACTTCTTCCAGGGTTTGGGCTTCTCTACCAAATACAATTTCTCCCAAAATTTCCCGGAGTGCTTCAATTTGATGATCGATCAGCTTCCGTGCGGCATCAGGATCGTCATCATAGGAGGAAAGCCTTAGCCTAACAATACCCGGTGACGGTAAATAGGCCAGTCTCACACTCATGGGTAAGGCGTCTTCCCAGTCTTTTATCCGTTCGGCCAACTCACTTTCCGGCACTCCCTGGGTGAGTATGGTTCTATGCACGACCTTGCCTTTTTGCAATTTTTCCAAAACCCAGGGCATAATCTTATCCTTCACCAAGTGTTCGGTTTCATAAGGTACTCCCGGTGTAGAAAAGTAATGTACACCATTGCGTTCAAAATGCATCCCTGAAGCGGTGCCTACCTCATTTACAATAGGTTCGCAACTGGAAGGGAGGTAAGCCTGGCCTCGGTTGGCTTCGGAAGGCACGCGATTGAAGGAGGCAAATAACCTTTTGATATTTTCGAATATTTCAGGGTGAAAAACCATTTCACCACCAAAATAGCGAGCCAATGTTTTTTTAGTGATATCGTCCTTGGTAGGCCCTAGTCCCCCGGTCATGAAAACCAGGCGGGTATCGGAATGAATATGATCTAAAGCCTGGGTAATGGCGTCAGCCTCATCGGCTATTACTCTTTTTTGCCTAACCTTTATGCCGTTAAGGTTAAGATGAGTTGCTATAAATGTAGAGTTGGTATCAACGGTTTGGCCTATTAGAATTTCGTCACCAATAGCTATAATTTCTGCCTGCACACGCGGTTTAGTTTACCTCAAAGATAAAAGCTTGTTTCCTAACCCTATTCTTCTACTAATCTGTAAATGACTGAACCTTCAGGAAGCTTACTATTGTTTGACGGCTTACTATTTGTCCACCGATACTTTCATTGAAAAAGTCAACCGCCAATTCCAGTTCGTTTTCATTTACACTTTTCAGGAAAAGCGTATCGAAGGCCCGGGCATTCCTGATAAGATACAGGGTATCTCTTTCCAAATTATAAAGGCCGGTATCGGCAAGCTCCGGAAATCCGGCAATGGCCGTACTATCTATATAACCCAGGTATTTAAAGTTTTCACTGAAGCTGATATTGGTGCCGGTTGCTACGGAATCAAAAGCCTCCACGGATTTACCGTTAACGGTAAGGTTGATACGGAAACTTTGCGAAGTCCAGTCTCCCACCAAAAGAGCCTCTTTATCTATGGGCTCTGGCGGTGCCTCCCTTTTGGAGCAAGAAGTCAACACAAAACCGCTTAGTATAATCAGGGAAAGTATCCTTTTCATTTTTACAGGGTTATAATCCACAAAGGAAATAAATTTATAGGTTCAAAAAAAGAAAACCGCGCCTGGGCGCGGTTTTTAGAACGGTTTTGACCTTCAGCTTATTGCTTGGTGAAAGAAGCTACCGTGCGTACGTCAATTTCCGCACCCATGTCAACGGTGTTCATTCCATCCCACGCCATGTTAGTAGCGTTCAGTGTGGTCAGGTTATAGCTAGTGGTATCAAAGCTATAAAGAGTTAACTCAGAACCGCTGATAGCGTAAGTACCGGCTGAGGCAGCACTACCACCATCGGCCGAGAAAGTATAAGTACCCTGAGCGGTAAAGTTAGCTGTTGCTGTATTACCGAAATCAAAAAGAGTATCGGTAACTGAGCTGTCTTGAAAAGTAGCCACAAAAGAGGTGCTCTGCCATGTACCTACAATCAGTTGAGAATTAGGAGTGGAGTTGTCATCGTCATCATCCTTATCACAAGCAACCAAGGTAATTCCTGCCAAAGCGGCAAACATCAATAATTTTTTCATTTTGTCTGTTTAATTAAAATTTGATTTACATCCCCTTAACACGTGGTTTACACAATAAGGGTTGGGTGACCACATTGAAAAAATCGTTAAAAAAAATCAAAATTAACTTAATAAACTGAAATTCAATTCTTTATAAATTAATAAATTTTGATCTTTTAAGCCTCGCGGCCTATATCCGCTTACAAAATCAGCTTAAAAGTTACCTCATGCGCTTACTTTCCACTCCTATTAACCCCTTTCCGCCTGAAGCTAAAAGGTGAAGCATATCACGTTGGACCCGAGCCTCGATCAATGGTTGGATTAATTTGTAGAAACCCTGAATCACGGAGCTAAAGAGACCACCATTAAGTAGGCGCATAGTTTTGACTTTCAGCTTACTGCTTGGTAAAAGTCGCTACTGTGCGCACGAGCCCGTTAATTCCTTCCCATGCCATATTGGTATTGTTCAAGGTGGTAAGATTAAAAATAGCGGAATCAGAGGACTTATAAAGAGTCAACTCAGAACCGCTGATAGCGTAGGTACCGGCTGAGACAGCAGCGCCACCATCGGCCGAAAAAGTATAAGTACCCTGAGCGGTAAAGTTGGCCGTTGCTGTATTACCGAAATCGAAAAGAGTATCGGTAAATGAGGTGTCCCGAAAAGTACCTACATAAGAAGTGCTCTGCCATGTACCTACAATCGGTTGAGAATTAGGGTTGGAGTTGTCATCATCCTCTTCACAAGCAACCAGGCTAATTCCTACTAAAGCGGCCAACATCAATAACTTTTTCATTTTGTTTGTTTAATTAAAACTTGATTTACACTCTCTTAACACGCAGCTTACGTGGGCAGGGGTTGGTTATACTGGCTAAAAAATCAGGTAATACTATAAAAATTATTTAACATGCTTAAGTTCAATATTTTAAAGGATCCTAAAACTTTATCTCATAAACCTTTCAAGTCCAGTGGGGTTAGCAATTCAATCTTAAAATGACATCATGCGCCTATTTTCTACCTTAATTCTTTGCTTGTTTTTGCTATCCTGCGACCAGTTAAAGCAAATTACCGAACGGGCCGGTAATTCTACCCTGCCGCCCACTAAAGAAGAAATAACAGCCGGTATTCGTGAAGCGCTAACGGTAGGTATTAAAAACGCTGTTTTTCAAACGGCCCAGGAAAACGGTTACTATAACAACAGCCTTATTCGTATTCCCTTTCCGCCCGAAGCTAAAAAGGTAAAAGATGCCGCGCTGGACCTGGGCCTCGATCAGCAGGTAGATCAATTTGTGGAAACCCTGAACCACGGTGCCGAGGAAGCAGCTAAAAAGGCATCCCCTATTTTTATAAATGCTATCAAGGAGATGACGATACAGGATGTTTATGACATTTGGAGGGGGGATAAGGACGCGGCTACACGTTACCTGCAGCAAAAAACCCAGAGCAAACTGGAAAGTGAATTCAGACCCGTAATTAAAGAGGCCCTTGATGAAGTAGATATTACCAGGTACTGGAACCCAATTATAACCACCTATAACAAACTTCCTTTTACCGATGACCTTAATCCAAACCTGGATGAATACGTTTTATCGGAAGGTCTGCAGGGCTTATTTACCATATTGGCTTTCGAGGAAGAGAAGATACGCGAAAACCCGGCAGCCCGTGTAACCGATCTTTTAAAAAAGGTTTTTGGCTACCAGGGCCCAGTACTCAATGATACTAATTAGTCGCTTTTATCCTTTCCTCCAAATATCCGTTTGAAAAAGCCTTTTTTGTTTTTCGGCTTATCCTTGATCCGGGTCCCTTCTTCATTTTCAAAGAGGTTACGTAACTTATCCAGGAGTTCAGCTTCGCGATAATCGGGGCAGTCCAGTTTTTCCGCCAGGCTTTCATCCAGTGCCTCGAAGGAGGCCGAGGTATAAGGCTTCAATGCCTGATTTTGATTGGACTTCCGAAAGAAATCACCAAAAACCGGCAAGGCCATTGCTGAACCGGAACCGTACGAACCATTATTAAAATGCACGGTTGGGCTGGAAGCTCCTACCCAAACACCGGCCACTATAGCCGGGTTGTAACCAATAAACCATCCATCCGTATAATTTTGTGCCGTTCCGGTTTTACCGGCCAAATCATTACGCAGGCCATAGGTACTCCGTAAACTGTACCCGGTCCCTTCATCCACTACAGCCCGGAGCATTTCCGTAATCAGCCTGGCATTATCAGCTTGCAGCACAGAAGTACCAGGATTACGAGAAGTATTTTCATAAAGCACTTCTCCATCCGCAGTAGTCACTTTATCAATCAGGTAAGGTTGTACACTGTGGCCTCCATTGGCAAAAACACCGTAAGCTCTCACCATTTCGTAAAGGGTTACACTACCGGCTCCTAAAGCTACGGATGGGTTTTCAGGCAGCCTGCTTTCAATGCCCATTCTGCGGGCAGATATAATTACCTCATTGATGCCGGTTTCAAAAATAGTTTGCACGGCTGCCACATTAATGGATTTTTTCAAGGCACCCTTCATACTGTACATACCTCCGTACTCATTGTCATAATTACGCGGAGCCCAATTGTTGTAGGCCTCATACACCCTCCGCTCGTTATCCAGGTAATCACAAGGTTCAATACCCTGCTCCAGGGCCGTGGCATATACAATAGGTTTGAAAGTGGAGGCTGACTGCCGGTGTGCCAGCACGTGATCATACGGCAATAATTGATGATCCAGGCCGCCCACCCAGCATAAAACGGCACCACTGGAAGGGTTCATGGCCAAAAAAGCACCGTGCAGTTTCTTGATGTAATAGGCCACCGAGTCCCTGATACTCATTTCCATTACGGAGTCCTTTCCCTGATAATACACCTGAACGGGGTGCACTTTATTCAAGTAGTATTCCAGCGAATCCGGGCTCAGGTTTCTTTTTTGCAACAAGCGGTAAGAGCGGCTTTTTTTCAATTCCTGATCATACAATGACTTATGCGTGCGTTGAGGATCTTTTCCAAATCCGTATTGGTCAAAAGCGGTTTGCAGATCAGAGAGGTGAGCGGTTAACGCTTCCGTGGCATTTTTTTGCAAGGCCAGGTTGAGGGTGGTGTAAACCCGTAATCCATCTTTACGAACGTCATAAGGAGAACCATTGGGTTTCATCTGATCGGAAATAAGCCGGTTGGCCTGTGCCTTTACCTGCTCAAGAAAGTAAGGAGCCGGGGAATCATCGGCAATATTCTGATAAGCCAATTGCAGAGGCAAGGCTTTCAGGGAGTCGGCCTTTGCCCGGTCCATATATCCATACCTATACATTTGGTGGAGTACCACATTTCTCCGGTTTATCGCATGCTCCGGGTTCAAACGTGGATTGTAATAGGTATTGGCCTTTAAAATACCGATCAAAACCGCGGACTCCTCGGGGTGCAATTCGTGAACTTTTTTACCGAAAAACCTACGGCTCCCCTCGCCTATGCCATATACATTTTCTGAGAAAGAAACGGTATTCAGGTACAACTCCAATATTTCTTCTTTGGAGTAAATATCCTCAATGCGGTTGGCCAGAATCATTTCTTTGGCCTTATTCACCGGCATGGTTAAAAACCCGAAGCTTCTGCGGCCATAGAGGTTTTTGGCCAGTTGCTGCGTAAGGGTGCTTCCTCCCCCGGCACTTCGGTCGCCCATGAGGATACTTTTGACCAATACCCGCAGGATGCTGCGGTTGTCAATGCCATCGTGCTCAAAAAAGCGGGCATCTTCGGTGGCCACCAGTGCCTGAATCAGGTTTTGGGGAAACTCCTTATAAGCAACGTTGGTGCGGTTTTGCTCGAATATTTTACCGATCAATTGATCATCGGAAGAGAAAACCAGGGTGGCGGTAGCGTTGTGGATTTCCTTTAACTCTTCCTTATTGGGTAAGGGTCCGAAAGCTTCCCAACGCACAAGGAGAAAGAAAACCATTATCCCCAGAAAAAAAGCACCCACAGAAGCGAATGCCCACCAGAATATTTTCCTGAGCTTTTTCCTTTTCCCCGACTTTTTTTTAGTGCCCTTCATATATCAACAGAGCATGACAACGGAGAAGAGGAAAAGGTTCAGATGCGCTTCATCTGGGCCTTGATCATTTTTACCTGATCATTCAGCATTCCCCGCGTATCCAGCTTTTTAACCTCACTCAGCAAAACCATGGCCTCCCGCTTTCTGCGTTTGGAAACGGCAACCCCGGCCAGCTGTAACTTTACCATAGCCTGGTCGGTTTTCATTCTGAGACCGGTGGAAAGGGCTTTACGCAATAAAGTTTCAGACTTGGTAAGACTGCGTTGTGACTCGATCATCCCCAGCAGCATGTAATAATAGGCCAATTGCCCTTTTACCAGTGAAGCCTCCGGGTTTTTGATGCGCATCAGGGATTTCTCGGCTTTGTCGAGATTATTTTTACGGAGGTGCCAGAAAGCAATAATGATATTTTCGTTGCGGAAGTAGGTTAACAAAACCAGCCCGGCCAAAAGCACCAGCATAATTCCGTTACCAATGTTTCCTTCTGCAAACTGCCAAACCGCCCCGGCAAAAATTACTACCGTAAGGGTCAGGCGTATGATCTTATTCAACATGAATTTTCAATTGAGGCGGCAAATTTAGGAATAACTGTCTGCTTGTGCAGACAACTTGCTTCTAAAGTTTAGCTACCAATTTTACGTTCAGTAACCTTCCGGTAAGAAAGTTGGGAACCGCATACTCACGTGCGGTGCTGATATCCTTCACCCATAAGTAACTTACAGTATTGTTGCGGGCCAAAAGGTTAAATACCTCCAAACCTACCCAAAGGCTTTTAAACTGGTTCAGGAATTGGGATTTATAAGTTTTTCCTTCGGCCTTCAACACCTTGCTAAAACCAATGTCGCCCCTGAAGTAGGCCGGCAAGCGGAAATTGCGGTCTTTGGGTTCAGCTTGAGGAGGACCAAAGGGTAGGCCGGTTCCATAAATCAGGGTAAGGCTCACCCTGAAGGTAGGATCTTTGGGCAGGTAATCCTGGAAGAATATTTTGGCATTGAATCGCTGATCGGTAGGGCGTGGGAGTAAACCGGCCCCGTCACCTTCAATATCTTCCTGTATGGAAAGTAGCGACATACTCAACCAGCTATCCACCCCTTTTACAAACTCACCATTAATCCGGTAATCGAGGCCGGTGGCATACCCGCTTGAGTTGTTGACAGCGCGATAACGTATCCGCACATTATCAAGATCATAGGGAATAAGGTCATTCAGTATTTTATAATACACTTCTGTAACCATCTTGAAAGGACGGTCCCAAATGGTTAACTGGTAATCGTTACCCAGTACAAAGTGTACCGACTGCTGTGCCCTGATATTTTCGTTGATACCTCCGTTCAGGTCGCGCATTTCGCGGTAAAAGGCAGGTTGGTAATAAAAGCCGGAGGAAAAGCGGAAAACCATATCGCGTTTCCAATCCGGTTTCCAGCTGAAGCTGGCCCTGGGTGAGATCACATTCTGGTTATTAAAACTCCAATAGTGGGTTCTTAAACCTACGTTCAAAAAATAATCGTGACCGTTTCGTTCAAAAAGCTGGGTGCGTTCCACGTAAGCGGTAATCCGGGAAGATTGCACGGCCACGTCACTTTCAAAACTTTCAAAAAGTGAAATGCTATCTTCCAGATTATTTACAAATCCCAGGTCGCCACCAATAATTTGTCCATTCTCGTTGGTATCCAAAGCCGTTACCGGAAATGAAAACGATGGGTTATTGGGTACGCTGTAGCCAGCGGAATCAATACGTTCCCATTCTTTATAGGTATCAATAATGTCTTCATACTGGTACTTCACACCCCAACGCCAGGTAATATCCTCATTATCATAAATAGCATCATGAGCTATATTGGCCACTATGGCATCCAGTTTATTACGGGCGTAATTCTGAAACCCTCCTACTCCACGCAGGAAAGAGATTTCCCCAAAATCATCCGACCCGAGGTTGCTATTTAATTCTCCCAAGCGGTAGGCCCCGATCACATCAAAATATTCCTGCTCCGTAGTTTGGAATGCACTACCGGTAAATTTCAACTGTAAGTTTTTGCGGGGAGTATAAGTGGTGGATAACGCACCGAAACGGGTAGTGAAATCGTAGTCCTCCTTCCCATCAAAAAATACCTGCAAACGAAGAGCTTCCTGGAAGGTACCGAAGTCGGTGGTACGGGTATCCGGAATAACCTCATACTGGTTTCTGGAAAAGTTCCCGAGAAAGCTTATTTCCACCTCATCATTAAGGTAGTAGGTCAAATAGGCTTGAACATCCGTAAAGCGGGGGCGAAAATCAGCCTCAGTATCCAAAGACCCCAGCAATATCTGGTTAGTGCGGTAACGAGCGCCTACAATAGCGGAAAGTCGTTTTTTGAACATCAGGTCTTCATACACCAAATTACCTCCCAGCAGACTTCCTTCAAGGGTCATCCCAAAATCATCGGGCTGGCGATAAGTAATATCTAAAACCGAAGAAAGCTTATCCCCGTAACGGGCTTCAAAGCCCCCGGCTGAAAACTTGATGTTTTGTACCATTTGGGAGTTGATAAAACTCAAACCTTCCTGCTGGCCATTGCGCACCAGGAAGGGGCGGTACACTTCTATGCCGTTCACGTACACCAGGTTTTCATCAAAATTCCCCCCCCGAACGGAGTACTGCGAACTCAATTCATTGTAACTGCTTACCCCGGGCAGGGTTTTTATAATACCTTCCACATCCGAACCCGGTCCTACAAAAGCCTCCACGTCTTTTTTACTGATACCCACCTGGTTTTCAAAGCGTGCCTTTTTATCCACCACATCAATATTATCCAGGAAGTTGGGAAGTAATGAAAGGTCCTTGTTGATGGTTAATTCCTGACCTTCGTTAATGCTGAACACCGTGGTATCGGGCTTATAGCCGAAACTGGTGAAAAAAACGATGAGCTTTTTTCCATCATCGATGTCCAGTTTATAGTTTCCCTCGCTGTTGGTAAGGGTATAAAAATCACCTACCGTAACCCGAACTCCTTCCATAGGTGAACCTTCAGCATCCTTCACCATACCCTTAATGCGGGTTTGTTGGGCGGAAAGGTTCAATGATCCTAAAGTGAAAAATAAGAGGAAAAGGCCTGGGAGCAGTGTTGGTAATGATCTCATCAAAAAAATCGCTTTCTCTTTTGCTGGACTCTAAAACTTAAAAGTTGCAGCTTTAGTGCCTTTCACCACACATTTAAATGGAAATGGGCGGGGAGTTAGAACAGCCGCCAAAGATAGATTTTAAAACGAGAAAAGCAGGCTAGCGATCTGAGCTGAAGTCGCCCCTTTTAAGTGATGAAAAGAATTCGGCCCAGGCAAACGGATTGGTTAGCGATCCTAAAATAGCCGCCCCACCATTGGCAAAGCCTTGGTAGCGGCCGTAATTGTAAATATCGCTTTGTCGCTGCATGATGGCAAAATCCTGTAGCTCTTCAGGGCTATACCCCATTTCTGCCGCACGTGCTTTAAGTTCCTGGATGGCCAGGTTACGCATGGCAATATCTTCCTCGGTTGTGGGCACCCTGCGGGCTAAAAATTCTTCTTTAAAACGGTCGGGGGTCGGCCAGGGGTATAAGGTTACCTCCTCCAATAAAGTAGTGTCTCTCCTCAGCACCACTTTGGCGAGATATTCCTTTTGGGAAAGGGAATCAGGAACAATCAACGTTTCTTTTTTAAAGCCGATGGCTGAAAACAAAATGGTATCGTTGGGCAAGGCCGGAAAGGAAAAAAAGCCTTCGGCATTGGTGATAGTACCTTGTTTACGGTTTTTTACTGAAATGTTGGCATAAGGAATAAACTGCCCCAGGGAGTCGGCCGTAATCACAATTCCCGAGAGTTGTATGGGTTGCTTTTTTTGCGCCTTTAACACAGTGGAGGCCGCAAACAAAATCAGCAAGCTTAAAATTGAAGCAAATCCCTTCATAGATAATTCTGTAAACAAAGGTTCAAAAGTAATACTCTCAAAAGATCAGCGAATACCGTGCCTCTGATTTATTACCCATTTCATCTGTAACGGTTACCATTAGTATATGTTCCCCCGGTTCTAGTTCCAGTCCGCCAAGTGGTATGGTCATCAGGCTATACTTGGCATCGTACTCCATTAATACCCAGTTACCATCTATCTCGGCCTTGTATTGTGCTACACCGCTAAAATCATCCGTTGCCTTTAGTTTCAGGAAGGAGTAGCCCGAAACGCGTTTGCCCTGACTGAAATCCAAAGCACTGATGCGCGGGGGAATACTATCTGCAACCAAAGTAAAATCACCCAACTGCCGTGTGCGGCCTACTACAAAACCACCTTGCCAGGAGGAGCCTTCATAATCATCAATACGATCACCACTTACACTGGCTACAGCTAGCTTTGTAGGCTTGCCCCTGTAATTGGCCGGTGGTTTTATTTTGATGTTGTAGTATTCATGGATGGGAATTTCACGGGCTCCCAACTGATAAACCGCGCCCACCGAGCCTTTACAGGGGGCTTTTTCGCGGTACTCAAAAAACACATCACGGTATAACGCTCCTTCCGGCAGTACTATCTGTACGTTATCATTTTTAAAATAATTGGTTTGTTTATAACTAAAAACAGGTAATGCGTCTTCATCGGTAGCGGCATCTTCAAAATTCCCCATGCCTTTAATATTAAACACCAGTTGGGCCTTATTACCGGCTACATCGCTAACTTCTACTCGTACCTGGTAGGTGCTGTCTTTAACCAATCCCGGCAAATTCATTTTTTGTTTTATGCCATATACACTCAGGCGATTGTTAGGCTCCAGGTAGAGGCGGTTGAAGGTTCTTCGGCAACATGCTTTTTGGCCGTAGTCGATATGGCTGTTGATATAACGGGTTTCGTCAAAAGCAAAGGTTTCCATGGCAAAATCATAGTAGGGCTCCCCGGCTATCCACATTTTTATGCTGTACACCCCATTTTTGTTGGGAGCACCGTTCAACCGGTCGAAGGTTTGAATAGCGAAGGCCGGGCTGCCCGTAACATCTATTACATCGTTGCCGGCCACACGGTACTCACCGTCACTCACTTCAATAAGCCTGAAATTTTCTGATGCCATCAAGTCGTCATCCCTGAACTGATAAACAATGAGGTCATATAAATCGGGGTGGCGGGTATCTTCAACCTCAAAACCAAAAAATAAGGGATTAATGATTTTTTCGGTCCGGGTATCGCGTATCTCAAAATGCAGATGGGGGCCCCCACTTCCCCCGGAATTTCCGGAAAGAGCGATAACATCTCCCTGTTTTACCGGAAACAGGTCGGAGGGAGGGTACAACTCCACCCCAAAAGACTTTTGACGGTATTGCTCCTTTTTCACGTATTCGCTAATCTCATCATTAAAACGCTGCAAATGAGCATAAACGGTGGAGTAGCCATTCGGGTGCCTCACATAAAGAGCATTGCCAAAACCGTAGGGTGACACCTTAATGCGATATACCACACCATCCGCCACCGCTTTTACAGGCTGCCCTTCACGTCCGTTGGTTTTAATATCTATCCCGGAATGAAAGTGATTGGTACGTAATTCTCCAAAAGTACCGGAAAGGTATAAGGGGATATCCATCGGGGCGATGAAGTAATCCTTAGGGTACGGGCTAGTCTGTGCCTGTGCCCTAAAGCAAGAAAATAAGGTAATAAGGACGAGGATAAAAGCTCGGTGCATTCAGTTCGGTTTTCTGGTAAAAAGATGAAATATGGTGAATTTTAATATAATCAATCGCAAAAGAGCTGAATTTGTTTTAGCAGTTTGTTTTGAAGCTGCACCTTCATACTTTTGCTTACGAAGTTTCAGAGTTTTTAACATGTCTGACCTCTTGCAGCGTATTACAAGGATTGAACTGCTTTCTCAGAATTTATTGAAAGCCCACCTTGAATTGCAGGAACAAAATAAAACCTTGAACCAGAAGATACGGGGGATGGAGTCAGAACTGTACCAAAAAAATTCGGAACTTGCACAACTGGAAAGGGAGCTCAAAACCGCTCGTATTGCCCAGGGTATCAGCAAGAATAGTGAAGGTGCTGACCTGGCCAAAGCGCAAATAAGTTCCCTAGTGCGGGAAATTGACCGCTGTATTGCGTTATTGAATGAGTAATCCTAATTTGATTGTCGGATTATCTTAAAATAAAGGTTTCAATTGCTGACCGGGTTTATCCTCTTACCATCCGTAGGGATGAAGAAGAACAAATCCGGGCTGCAGCAAAGACCATTGACGGCATCCTGAAGAAATATGAGGAAGGATATGCCGTTAGAGATAAACAGGATCTTTTGGCCATGTGTGCTTTGCAGTTGGCTTCCAGGATCGAAAAAAACAAGGACAAGGAACTTGTGGACACCCGTGAGCTGGATCAACGCCTGAACCTGGTGGAGGAGTTACTTGCCAACGCAGCGAAATAAATTAGTTCTTTACATAAAAACATTTTTTCCCGCATCGATTCAACGAATTTTGCTAAACTCAACGCTAACTATAATAGGAGTTTAGCTCGGTTTTTCTAGGTCAGGCCGTCCATGAACGGAAGACCGAAATCAGCCGGTAAGCTCCGATCCTGTCTAAACGGAGTTTA
Organism: uncultured Cryomorphaceae bacterium; assembly: GCA_937120475.1. Lineage (GTDB taxonomy): Bacteria > Bacteroidota > Bacteroidia > Flavobacteriales > Schleiferiaceae > CAKZNE01. The sequence continues at coordinate 250,273 of CAKZJV010000009.1, forward strand.
GACAAAGTTTGAATAGGTGCGGGTTTTTTTTTATTGACAACTAAAAAGAAAGATGGAAACAATTTTTATAAGCATAATCACCTTTATTGTTGGAGCAGGAGCAACTTTTGCGCTGTTGAAATCCATGGAGCGAAAAAAGGCCTCAACCCTTTTAAAGGAAGCCGAGAAGGAGGCCGAAACCATTAAAAAAGATAAAATACTTCAGGCCAAGGAAAAATTCCTGGAGCTGAAAACCGAACATGAAAAAGTGATCAACAAGCGCGAGCAGAAGCTCAACGAGCGCTTCAACCAACTGAAGGAAAAAGAAGCCCGCGCTAAAAAAGAGTTTCAGGAAAACAGCCGTAAATCCAAGGAACTGGAAAAACAAGGTGAAGAGCTGAAGCTTCAAATAGACATAAACGAGCGGAAAAACGAGGAGATACAAAAAATGCACCGCAAGCAGGTGGAGCAGCTGGAAGTGATCTCCGGCCTGAGTCCCGAGGAAGCCAAGGAGCAGCTTTTGGTGGCCCTTAAAGATGAGGCCAAAACCGAGGCAGCCGCCTACATACAGGCCACTATGGAAGAGGCCAAGCTCACCGCCAGTACCGAAGCTAAAAAAGTGGTAATCCAAAGCATACAAAGAGTAGCTACCGAGCAAGCCGTTGAAAACAGCGTATCGGTCTTTAACATTGAAAATGATGATGTTAAAGGTCGGATTATTGGTCGCGAGGGACGAAACATACGCGCTCTCGAATCGGCTACGGGTGTGGAAATTATAGTGGATGATACCCCGGAAGCTATTATACTTTCCTGCTTTGATCCGGTTAGAAGGGAAATTGCCCGCCTCGCCCTGCACCGCCTGGTAACGGATGGCCGCATTCACCCGGCCCGCGTTGAGGAAGTAGTGGCCAAAACCCGTAAGCAAATTGAAGAGGAAATTTTTGATGTTGGCAAACGAACCACCATTGACCTTGGTATTCACGGATTGCACCCGGAACTGGTAAAAACGGTGGGGCGCATGAAATACCGTTCCTCCTACGGGCAAAACCTGCTACAACACTCCCGAGAAGTGGCTAACCTGTGTGGTATTATGGCCGCTGAGTTAGGGTTGAACGCCAAATTAGCTAAACGGGCAGGATTACTGCATGACATTGGTAAGGTGCCCAGTGAAGAAAGTGAATTACCGCATGCCATACTGGGTATGCAGTGGGCCGAGAAATACGGTGAAAAACCGGAAGTATGCAATGCCATCGGGGCGCACCACGATGAAATTGAAATGACCAACCTCATTTCTCCTATCGTACAGGTGTGTGACGGTATTTCCGGAGCGCGGCCCGGAGCCAGAAGGCAGATCACTGAATCCTACATTCAACGTTTGAAAGACCTGGAAAACCTGGCCATGAGCCAAAGTGGGGTTATCACGGCTTACGCCATACAGGCGGGTCGCGAATTGAGGGTTATGGTAGATTGTGAAAAGGTAAATGATGCGGATGCTGCCAAAATATCTTTCGACATCAGCCAGAAAATCCAGAATGAGATGACCTATCCCGGCCAGGTTAAAATCACAGTAATACGCGAAACAAGGGCGGTTAACGTAGCGCGATAAGCTTTTCAAGAGAGGTTTCTACCAGCTTTTCCACCGTAGCCGAAGCTGTAGTGGAAAATTCACCGCTAATACGGTTCGCCAGTATGGCTGAAAGTGAAAGAGCCCGGTGACCTAATAAGTGGGCCAAACCGTATATACCGGCCGTTTCCATTTCAATATTGGTAAGAGGATTACCATCCACTTCCGATTCGCTGAGCAAGCCAATAAAGTTGATGAGCTTTGGCGGCAGGTTTACCTGCCGCCCCTGGGGAGCGTAAAAGCCGGGAGCGGTTACCGTTATTCCCTTTTCCTGGTAGCAATGGCTAAAGTGACGCAACATTGTATCATCCCCCTCCGCCCAATATGGTGTGGGGAGATCCTTAAGGGCGGGTTTACTTTCTAGCAGGGCTTTTACCTTTTCGTGGCCAAAATCATACAAATAAAAATTGAGCAGACCGTCAAAACCCAAAGCTGCCCCGGAGGCCAAAATGGTATTGACGGGAATGTTTTCACGGATGGTGCCGCTGGTTCCCAAACGCAAAAAAGTAAGCCGGGTAAAGTCTTTTTTCGGCTCAAGTGTGGCTAGGTTCACGTTAAAAAGGCTGTGCAGCTCATTGAGCACAATATCTACATTATCGGTACCAATACCGGTGGAAATAACCGTAAGCCGCTCATTGCCAATGTAACCAGTGCAGCTTACAAACTCGCGTCTTTTCCGCTCTAACTCTACCCGGTCAAAATGTTTACTTACCGCTTCTACCCTATCGGGATCGCCTACGGTAATAATTTTCGGAGCTACTTCACCTACTTGTAAACCAAGGTGATAAAGACTCCCGTCTTCATTAAGTATTAGTTCTGAACTTTTTGCGTTTGCCAACTTTAATAACGTATTGTATTACATTTGCGCAAAATAAGTAAAAACATGTCTGAAGATTCTCCTATCATTCTTGTTCCTGCCGGTTTTTCAGAGCAATCCATACTCGCTTTAGATCAAGCACTGGTTTTTGCCAAGGCTATGAAGGCGAAGATTACTTTGCTCACTGTGGTGGAAGACAATAAGCAATTTCGTAAGCTTTTAAACACAGAAAGCCGCGGTGATGCCCTAAAAAGTGAAGTGAATGCCAAGCTCAAAGAACTGGCTTCAGAGTACTCTAACCGGTCGGGTGTTGAAATTTCCACAATGGTGGCTAAAGGTGTGGTTTACGAAGAGGTTGCCCGCGTTTGCGAATTAATTGATGCCGAAATGGTAATTATGGGTACCAATGGTAAGCCACAAAACTTCAGAAAACGCTTTATAGGCAGTAACGCCTACCGCGTTGCCACCCTGGTAAAGCCTCCGGTAATAACTATCAAGGGTGTTCGCAATATTCAGAAGATAGAAACCATCATCTTCCCGCTGGTGCTGGATCGTAGATCCAAAGAAAAAGTGGGACCGGCCCTCAAATATGCCCGCTTGTTCAAATCGGCCATTAAGATCGTTTCTGTATTGGGTGAAGGGCAGGATGAAAAAATATTAAGGGCACACCTCAACCAGGTAAAAACCTTTATCTCAGACCATGGTGTGGATTGTACCGCTGAAATGATAAAGCCTACCGAGCAAAAAGGCGTGGTGCGCAATACCTTGTATTATGCCTACGAAAATGACGGAGACCTGATTATTATTACGGAAGACGATAAAGATCGGGACCTCTCCGATTACTTTTTGGGTACCGATGTGCAGGCTATGGTATATCACTCTGAAATACCGGTAATGTGCATTACTCCTTCCGAAGTAAAATGGGAGTCCATGTGGGAGAGCTTCTAAACAGAGAGCTACTCTTTTATCCTTAGTAATTTTACAAAGCCCTGGTTTTACCGGGGTTTTTTATTTGGAGAAACGCGCTACCGGGTAACGCAGGTGCTCCTTTTCGTAATACGGTGAGTTTTGATAAATAAAGTGGAGCTGCGCCTCGGGGCTTTTGGCTAATTCAGGGTTTGCCATTCGCCACTCCTCAAAACGCTTTTTAAGGTCCTCGTTCTGAAGGAGCAGTTCTTCAGCGGTATCTTCAAATACGTAAGCTGAAAAATATTCTTTCTGCTGAAAGATTTCATCGTAAAAATTCCAGCGCAGATAACTATCCACCGCTTCGGGTTCCAGCACCGAAACAATAAACCGCTTTGCCTTTTGCTGCGTAGGCACCAGGTAATCACCCTTCAGGAATTGCCGTTGCTGAATTCTTGATTCCGTTTTTACCTTGGTTAAAAAGAAATGGCCTTCGTAGGGAGTATTCTTGAACTCAAAATCAGTAACGTAAGAAGTTTCTACCGTGAGGGTTGTATCCTTTTCCAAAGGCAACATTTCAACTCCATTATACTGTAACAGTTGTGGCACACGGTGCCAGGCGGCCGGTACCACATAGTATTCGGGAATATTCACCGTTTGAGTTGGAATGTACGTGTCGTAATAGTCGATTTCGGCCTGGTAGGGAACGGAGCGGTCGTAATGTAAACGTTTGCCTGAGGTTACCTTACTGTCCAGGTACTCCGCCTGGTAGCCTTTAAAATCCATCTTTCGGCTTTGGGTTTCGTCAAGTTTCCATGCTATATCCAAAGTCTTGGTTTTCAGGTCGGCTTCATCCGCCTCTCTTTGAGCAACCAGGAGTTCCTCACTTCTTTTTGCAGCCTGTTCGATGATTACCTCCAAAAAACTGAGGGTAGCCTCCACCCGGTCCTTATAGGGCTTTAGCATATGGGCTTCGGTTATAAAACCTATGGTATTAAAAAGGGTGGTATAACCACTGGCATAACGCGGTGTTTCCAAAAAGGCGGCATATCCCTGGTCAGGCGTATTGCCAAAAACGTTTACATAGGGTATCATTGGCCAGCCTCTGCCCTCCATTTCGGTGTATAATTCTGGCTCCAGCTTTTGGGTAAGGAATTCGGCCAGCACCGGGTTTAGCTTATCCTTTTGGGTACTTATAAGCGTCATCGTGTATTGGTAATCAGCCCCGTTGGAGGTATGGGTATCCACAAAAATGTGAGGATTCAGCAAATGGAAAATGGCATAAAAGCTCAATGTATTCAAGGCATCGGCTTTTATAAAGTCGCGGTTGAGGTCGAGGTTGCGGGCATTGCCCCTGAAACCATGTTCTTCGGGGCCTTGCTGGTTGGCCCGGCTGTAAGCACCTCTGTTCAGTGCTCCCCCGATATTGTACACTGGTATTATGGCGACCAGTACCTTCTCAGGTATGCCTTTTTGCAGGCACTTTCGGGCGTAAGCGATGGAAGCATCAATTCCACAGGATTCCCCGGGATGAATACCGTTATTAATCAGAATTACAGCCTTGTCCTTTTTCCAGCTCTCTATATTGTCATTTTCCGTCAATTCATCGGCCGAAAGGAATAGAACGTGCAGTGGGTGGCCACTGTCGGTAGGCCCGAATTGCCGCAACACAGCATGAGGTGAACTATTGTCCAGTTGTTGATAGGCCTCTATAACCTCCTCGTAGGTAAGGGTTTGATTATTTTCATAGCGCAAATCCTGCGCATAAAAGGTGTTGCTAAAGGCAAAAACTATACACCACGTAAAGTGCCATACGTTCATGGAATCTGTTTTTTGGGTTTACAAATTTGGACTATTTCCCTAAAGTGTGTGAACCTTTCAATGGTTGAGGCCTTATAAAAACGTCTTCTGAAGACCTTATCCAATGTACGTATTCGAACAACGTCAAATTATACCGGTATCCATTAACGAGGCCTGGGATTTCTTTTCGGATCCCCGCAACCTGGCTCGTTTAACTCCGGATAGCATGAACTTCAGGATATTGGGAGACCTGCCCCAGCAGGTACATGAGGAGTTGATTGTTCGCTTTAGGGTGGCTGCCCTGGCCGGCATTGATGTAAACTGGACCTCCCTTATCAGTAAAGTGGTGCCACATCAATATTTTGCGGACGTTCAGGTAGAAGGCCCCTTCAGTTACTGGCATCACCAGCATTGGTTTACTGAGCGTGATCAAGGTGTGGAAATAAGGGATATTTTACATTATTTACCACCTTTTGGTCTTATCGGCAAACTTTTCCACCCCTTATTTGTAAAGAACAAAATAGCCGAAACTTTCCGGTACCGTTATAACAAAGTTGATGAACTGTTCGGAAAAAATTAAAAGCACTGGCTAAGAATGAGTAAAAGCGTTTTTGGTATAGATTACGGTAGCAAGTTAACCGGTAATACGGTTGTGGCCATCTTCACCGAAAGCCAGATCCTTTTTCTGGATGTGGACAAGGGTGTGGATGCCGATCATTTTATTATCAATGCTGCCGATCATTTTAAACCCTCTCATATTTTTATAGATGCTCCCCTATCACTTCCGGGAGTGTATCGGTATAGTGACCGGTTCAACAATTATCATTTCCGGCAGGCTGACCTTGAGCTGAAAGCCATGTCACCTATGTTTTTAGGCGGACTGGCCGCCCGTGCCATGGAATTGAAGTCACAACTACAGGATAGGGATATCGAAGTAATGGAAACCTACCCCAGGGTGCTGGCTACCCGTTTTAAATTAAAAGCCCGTGGATACAAGGGTAGTAAGGTAAGTTTGAGACCTTGTGCTCAAAGTGTTTTAAAACGCTTTAGTACGAATATTGAGGTGGATGTGGAGGATATTACTTCCTGGCATCATCTCGATGCCTTGCTGGCCCTTATTTCAGCCATGAATCATATACAGGGGCGTACCGAGGTGTACGGAGACCAAAAAGAAGGACTGATTTACATTTAAGCACACAACCTATTTTTGGCGTATGAGTGAGGAAAAGAAAGAGCAGCAAGATTCATCTGAATTTGTAAACCCCATTGATAAGGACAAGGTTACCGACAAACCCGGTACCCTGCCTTATGCGCATACCGTTGGCGGGGCTGTGGTTAAACCTACGCAGCAAGGTGTAATACGCAGTAAATCGCTCAATGCCATGGAGCAGCAAACGGATATGCAACTCCGGCAAATCAAGGAGCAAATAGAGCTTTTAGCACAGCAAGCCCGCGAAATACAGGAACGAAAGGAAGTATCCGCCCAGATATACGAAGCACAAATCCACTTTAAGCCAGAAGTAAACCACGTTTACCACCTTTATGAAAATGAGGAGGGCGAAGCTGTTTTATCTATGATTGGTCCGGATGAATGGGGGCGTAAACCCAAATACTCGCGTTTTATCCGCAGTGTTCGCCTGCTGGCTGACCACACCTGGGGGGTGGAAAAATCCTGATTAAAGGTTATCGACCAGGCGAAAGCCTTCACTGTGTACATTTACGATGGCCACATTTTCATCATCTTTAAGGTATTTCCTCAGCTTGGCCACGTAAACATCCATGCTTCTCCCGGTAAAATAATTATCGTCCTTCCATATTTTTTTCAGAGCCTCAGAGCGGCCGAGCAACTGGTTTTTATTTTGCGCCATAAGCTTGAGTAAAGCCCCTTCCTTAGGGCTCAGGCGATTTTCCTTTCCGGCCAGGGTCAGGGTGCGCATTTCGGCATCATACTCATAGGCACCAATTCGAAAAACCTTGCCTTCACCACCCGTATCCTGCTGCAGCCTGCGGTTTAAAATAGCCTTGATTTTATAGAGCAACACCTCCGAATCAAAGGGCTTGGTCAGGTAATCATCAGCTCCCACCTGGTAGCCTTTCAATACGTCTTCCTTCAGGGATTTGGCCGTTAAAAAGATAATGGGCATTTCCGAATCCAGATCGCGTATTTCACCGGCCAGGGTAAAACCATCCTTGTGAGGCATCATCACGTCTAGAATGCAAATTTCAGGATCGTGGTTTTTGTAGGCGCGTAAGCCCTCCACCCCGTCTTTCGCCAGTATCACTTTGAAGTCGTGCAGTTCCAGATAGTCGCGCAATACGGCTCCGAAATTCGGGTCGTCTTCCACTAAAAGTATTTCTTTATTCTCCTGATCCATTTTGTTTAGTCGGATGTAGTTACGGGCAGATAGATGTAAAATTTACTGCCCTTGCCTTTTTCACTTTCCACTTCAATGCGGCCGCCATGAGCCTGCACTATTCCCTGGGCATAGCTCAGGCCCAGGCCATGGCCTTTAATGTTATGGATATCACCTGAGGAAACCCTGAAAAAGCGGTCGAAAATACGTTTCTGCTCTTCTTTGGTCATTCCCATTCCCTTATCACTTATAACAATAATAAAGTCCGTTTTGGTGGCCTCGGTTACCATGGTAATTTCCGGGGTACCCTGGGAATACTTCATGGCATTGTCCAAAATATTTATAACCGCATTCCCAATATGATTACGATCAATTTCGAGCTGAAGGGCCGGAGCATTGAAAAATTTCTGCAACTTTCCGCCCCTGGCCTCCATTTGCAGGCGTATGTGCTCGGCACATTCTTCCAGCAAATCATTAATCGCCACGTCTTCATAATGCAGTTCCAGCTCCTTCTTATCCATAAGGGCAAGCCGCAAAACGCTCTCCACCTGCATATTCATACGATGATTCTCCTGCTTGATAACCTGGCTATAGTGCCTTACCTTATCCGGATTATTGATCATTTTAGCATTACTCAAAGCATCAATGGCCAGGTTTATTGTAGCTATGGGCGTTTTGAATTCATGCGTCATGTTGTTGATGAAGTCGGTTTTGATTTCACTAATCCTCTTCTGGCGAATGGAATACGACAGGGTTTTGGAAAAAGTGACAATCATGGCCAGGGTAAATACCATACTAATCAACAGCATGGCCCACATAGAGCTTAAAAGGTAGTTGGCCTTACCGGGGAAACTGACCATTAGAAGACGTTTACCAAAGAAGTCGTTAGGGAAAAGTACTGCCTTGTATTGTTCCTGCTCAGGCTCCCATTTTTCACTTTTCATCGCCAGCCGGTTGTTTTCCACTACCGAAAACTGGTAAGGCATTTCAATACCCCGTGTTTGCAATTCAAAGCTCAGAATGGAGTCCAGCACATCGCGGGTAAGCCGGGTTTCCAGGCGGTTTCCTTTGCGCACCTCGTGCAATATCATTTTCTCGAACATTACATCCAGGTTCCGGGCTTTTTCCTGTATTTGCGTAGGAAACCTCCTCACCAGCAATTTTGGATTGGTATCCACCCCCAAAGCCGAAAAAAAATGCATCCGGCTGGAATCAGATTCAAGGCTCAACACCGTATCACCATTGATGCGCATGGAAACCCGGAAGCGACTTTCGCGGTTGCGCTTTCGGGTGGTACTATCTACATTATTATAAAAGCTGATACCCGATCGTAAACCGGAACTGAAAAAGGGTTCCAAACGGAAACTATCGTTCAGGAAATTGATGTTTTCCAGTGCTTCCAATCGCCTGGAAGTACCAAAGAGCGCTTCACTTACCTGCTGATCAAACTTCTCCTCCTTAATGGTATAAGCATTGGATATCCAATACGCCTGTATTCCGGTAATCCCGATCAGGGATACCGTCATAAGAGCGATCAACCAACGTACGCCTCTCCTGCTTTTGATAGTTTTCATTCGCATATGCAACGCAAATTTAACCGAGTACGCTTGCTATGGCTAAACTTTAACTGGATTTTAACAATGCTTAGGCAACCCTTAACAGAAGTAGGAGTGTAATATATATAGATTTGAGTAACGAAAACAAAAACATCCCATTATGAAAAAGCAATCTCCATTTAAAAAAGCCTTTCTGGCAGCCGTCCTTTCGGGCGGAGTGGCTCTGTCAGCAGTGGCCCAGCAAAGTTTAACCGGCCCCGAACTGGATCAAACCGCTACCGAGGAAGTTAGTATAGCCCCGGTTCCTGATAAACCCCTGCCCCCACCCCCGGTTATGAGCCTGGACCAACATGAAAAATCTGATCTGTTAAAACTATACCCCAACCCCAACCAAGGTTTATTTACCGTTGAAATGGAGAGCCTGGGTGGACAAAAAATTACTGTGTTTGACCTGGTAGGGCGTTTGGTTTTTGAGAAGAACGTATCCCGCTTCGATAAGCGTATAGAAGTGGATATTCAAGAACTCAACCCCGGACTTTATTTTTTAAAGGTGGACCGGAAGGTGGTGCGTTTCAAGAAATTGTAAGTCTCGATTTCCCATTCAAAGTCCTGCTAAAGCGGGGCTTTTTTTTGACCCCTGCCAAAAGCAAACTGCTTATTATCTTTGCAGGCTTTGGCATATCGGTATGAAAATTAAAACACTTTCCATTATTATTCCCGCCTATAACGAAGGGAAAACCATTCATCGCATTCTGAACAAGGTTCGCGATGTTCAGCTGATGGAGGGCATTCAAAAGGAAGTGATCATAGTAAACGATTGTTCTACGGATAATACGGAAGATGCCATCTTAAAATACCGCTCGGAGAACCCGGAAATGAACCTTCAGTACTACAAACATGAGGTAAATAAGGGCAAAGGAGCAGCACTGCACACCGGTATCGGTGAGGCCAAAGGCGAGTACCTGATTATTCAGGATGCAGATCTGGAGTACAATCCGCAGGAGTTCAATATTCTCCTAAAGCCGGTTATTGATGGTTTTGCTGATGTGGTGTACGGTTCCCGTTTTATGGGAGGTAATGCCCATCGTATATTGTTCTTCTGGCACTCCATCGGTAACAAATTCCTAACCTTCCTCTCCAATATGTTCACTAACCTGAACTTAACGGATATGGAAACCTGCTATAAACTTTTCCGTACTGACATTATACAGTCCATTAAACTCAAGGAAAAACGTTTCGGTTTTGAGCCCGAGGTTACTGCAAAAATTGCACGGGTAAATAAAATACGTATTTACGAGGTAGGTATCAGCTACTACGGGCGTACGTTTGCCGAGGGTAAAAAAATCAATTGGAAAGACGGATTCAGGGCTATTTACTGCATCCTCCGTTACAACCTCTTCCGGTAGTTTTAGAAGGAGTAGCTCAGGTTAAGACTGGGCATAATAGGTAATTGATCTACCCGTTCCGCATCTACCCGGTCGTAATAAAAAATGTTTTGATAGTTCAGTATGTTGGTAGCTCCCAGGGTAACTTCCAGCATTTGTTTTTCAGTAAACGTAATGGTCTTCTTCAAGCTTACATCTACCCGGTGGTAATTGGGTAGCCGATTGGAGTTTAAGTCTCCGTAAAGCGTTCCTTGTTGACCGTTTTCTCGCGTGTAATCATAGGCAATATTTACATCACCATCATTGCTAACAAAGGGCTTTTCGCTGTAGTAAAGTTGTGTGGGAGTAAAGGGAAAACCAGTACCGAAGTTGTAGCGCAAACTGGCTTCCCAGCTTTTTTCCTTTCCAAAGAAGTAGGTGCTCAAAAAGTTCAGGTTGTGCCTGCGGTCAAAATTGGGGAAATATTCCATAACACCATCATCACGGGTTACCTTACTGATGGAATAAGCCAACCATACGTAAGTTTTTTCACCCCGGTATTTCACCAGGAAGTCCAAACCCTGGGCGAAACCCTTTTCCACGATAAAATTGCTCCGTAAAATTTCGGGCTGATCTTCATTAGCCGTAACGTCCGCATAAATCTGGTTCCGGTTAACGTTGGTCAATTGATTGAAATCCTTAATATACCCTTCCACATTCAGGGTAAGCTCTTTGGTAAAATCATACTCCACGCCTACCACTGCATGTCGGGCACGTTGCAGGGAACCGGTAATATCCTCGCCCCTGAATTTATCCGGTAGTTGGGTGCGGGTAGGTCCACTCAGGAAACCGTAAAACAGGTTTACCACATCACGATCGCTATTGGCGGCAATCAGGTTTTGGGAGTAGTAGCCACCGGCTCCTTTAATCCTGAGATCATCGGTAAGGTTGTATTTAACCCCTAAGCGTGGCTCCAGGCTCAGCTCTCCGATAGAACCATAGTAATGCAAACGGAAACCGGGCTGCACAATAAGGCGATTGGTTTTTATCTTATACTGGATGTACGCACCTAACTCGGTGGTGTTTTCGGTTTGGGTAACAGGTATAGCCGTTTCATTGTACAAAACCAACTCCGTGCGGTAGCCGATAGCTTCTAAACCATATTTCAGCTCGTCATTTTCACGCAGGAAATAGGTAAAATCCAAGCCTCCGTTAAAACCACTAATCCCACTTTCGCTGGGCAGGCCTCCACCTTCAACCGAGGAGATGACATAATTAGAATAGGAAAAATCACCCGATAATAGTACCGATGAGGCCGGTGGCACTACGGTAAAATCACCGCCTAAACCTATGGTGGACCAATTGATGCTGTTGTCTCCTCCAAAACGAACGGCATCATCAAAGGAGAAGCCAAAGAAATTCACTTTGGAGCCGTTCTCGGATTGGGTGGTTATTTTACCGTAAATATCGGTGAAGGAAAAAGGAAGGTCACCGTATTCCGTCTCTACATATGGGTAAAATATAGAACTGGTTTGATCGAGGTAAGAAGTCTTGGCCGAAACCAAAAAAGAGGTGGCTGCAAGGCCATTTTCATTTTTGCTACCGAGAGGAGTTTCCAGCAAAAGCTTGGAGGTATAGGTACTGGCCGAAACCTTACCCGCAAAACGCCTGCGATTGGGATCACGGGTTTGTATATCTACCACCGCACTGTTACGGCTACCATACTCAGCATTAAAGCCTCCGGAATATACATCTGCGCTTTGTACAATATCCACATCAAAAACCGAGAAAAATCCAATGGAGTGAAAAGGATTGTAAACTATCATTCCATCCAGCAATATGAGGTTCTGTATCGGTGCTCCCCCCCGAATATAAATTTGCCCCCCTTGGTCACCGGTGGTTACCACACCGGGCAATACCTGTATAGCTTTAATAACATCCGCATCACCACCTACCGAAAATTGTTTGATGTCCTTGGGATCAAGGGTTACCACACTGGTTAAAACCTTGGTTTGCCGCTCCTGCCTTTCGGCACTTACTTCAACATCCTGCAGAAGCTCTGAAGCCTGCTTCATGTAAATTTTGGCATCGGTAATCCGCTCATTTTTAACCACTACGGCTTGGGTGTAAGTCTCATATCCCACAAAAGAGGCCTGCAAGGTGTATTCACCCGCAGGTATATTGGAAATTACAAAATACCCGTCCTCATTCGCTACCGCACCATAGGAGGTGCCCTCTAAAACCAGGTTGGCAAAAGGTATGGGTTGATCGTTTTCGCTATCGTAAATAAAACCCCTGACCTTACCCGTTTGAGCTACGGCCGCGAAGCCACTTATAAAGATAAACGCCAGGCAAAAAACTGTTTTAAAATTTTCTCTCATGATCGGTTTCTTGTGTGCTGCCAAAGGCGGCCAAATATCTGACTTAAAAGCTAAGTCAGGAATAAATTATTTTAAAAATCAATTCGCGCAGGAGCTCCGGATCGCTGGTGGATACATTTCCTACCCCCTTGGAACGCATATCACATTCCCGTAAATACCCCATTATTCTCGCCAGCTTTTTAAGGTCATAATTTCCAGCTCCTGCCTGGTAATCCTTTATAAAGTAAGGGTTTACCTTTAGCAACGATGCCAGACCTCGTGGCGATTTGTCTTTCGCCTGATGCACCAACATCAGCTTGCTGAAGTAGCTAAAAAATAAGCTTAAGGTTACCACCAGTGGGTTATCCTTAGGGTTAGCTGCAAAATAGTGCTGAATGCGCATGGCTTTTCCGAAATTTTTATCACGTAGCGCATTGATCAACTCAAAATTGTTGTAATCCTTGCTGATTCCGATATTCTGCTCCACCACCTCATCATCGATGGTATCACCTTCACTAACCACCAGTTCCAGCTTTTGCAACTCGTTTTCAATACGTCCAAGATCACTGCCCAGGCTTTCCGTTAACAGTTGAATGGCTTTGGGTGTAGCCTGGTAGCCTTTACTGCTGAGGTTTTGCGAGATCCAATCCGGCACCTGGTTATCATAAAGCTTTTTAGACTCTAAAAGAACGTGACCGTTGCTCAGCGTCTTGTATAGTTTTTTACGCTTGTCAATGCTTTTGTACTTATAGGCAATAACCAAAACGGTTGAAGGCTGCGGCTGATTGGCGTAAGATTCCAATTCTTCCAGCTTGCGAAGGTGCTGTGCCTCCTTCACTATTACCACCACCCTGTCCGCCATCATAGGATAACGCTTAGCCTCTGCTATTACGGTTTGAATATCGGTATCGCGGCCATATAGTACAGACTGGTTAAAGCTTTGCTGATCTTCCGGCAAAGCATGGTTTTCAATATACCTTACAATCTGATCGATAAAATAAGGTTCCTCACCCATCAAGAAATAAATGGGCCGGTATGTACCCGCTTTAAGCTCCCGTAAAATTTCCTGGTACTTCATGGATAAAATCAGCCTTGCAAAACAACAAAAAAAGCAGGGCTCTGTAAAGCAATTATATTTGCAGGATGAATGAGCGGCTTGTTCCCCTGAACCTTCCACAGCCCGATTTGAAGATGGCCCGCAAAGGAAACCAGCCCATGGTGTGGGACTTTATCCGCAAAAAATACCTTAAACTAACCCCTGAAGAATGGGTTCGCCAGCACCTGGTGCACTACCTCATTTCTTTAGCTTATCCACAAACGGCCATCGCACTAGAAGGTGGTTTTAAGCTACTGAAACAATCCAGGCGCACCGATATATTGGTGTACAAAAATGGACAGGCACGAATGATAGTAGAATGTAAATCTCCCCAAGTGCGAATAAGCCAGGCCACTTTTGATCAGGCTATGCAGTATAATCTGCATTACCAGGTGCCTTTTATATTAATCTCCAACGGCCTGAAACACTATACCGCTAAAGTTGAAAAGGAAAGTCTTCAGTTTCTCGAATCCATACCTACCTACCATGAAATTTGAAACGCTGCGTTTAAAACCGGGTAAGGAAAAAGCTTTGGGCCGCAGGCATCCCTGGATTTTTTCGGGAGCACTGACCCGAATTCCTGACCACTTAAAAGATGGTCAACTGGTGCAGGTATTGGACAATCAGGGGCAATTTCAGGCTAGCGGTTTTTTCAGGCCGGGGAGTATTGCCGTGTTGGTTGTTTCATTCCTGGACACTCCTGATTTCGGTAAGTATATCGAAGAGCAACTGACAAAGGCCATTGCCTACCGTGAAAAACTAGGCTTACTGACCTCTGCACATACCAACTGCTATCGCCTGGTGTATGGTGAAGGCGATCAATTGCCGGGCCTAATCATTGACCGGTACGCTGAAACCGCTGTTATTCAAACCCACCACCCGGGGTGGCTACCTTTTTTAGAGGTGATCAGCAATCACTTATTAAAGCAAGTAAAATATGTGTTCCACCGCCCGGCCGATAAGGTAAGTGGTGTTGAAAGCTCGTGGTTAACCGCCCGCCCGGAGTTATACGAAGTACTGGAAAATGGTCACCGTTTCAAGATAGATTTAGAAGAGGGTCAAAAAACCGGCTTTTTCCTGGACCAGCGTGAAAACCGCAAAAAGCTGGCAGAATACGCTTCCGGGAAAACGGTGCTCAATACCTTCTCCTACTCCGGGGGGTTCTCGGTTTATGCTTTGGCGGCCGGTGCCCGAAAGGTGGTTTCAGTAGATATATCTGAATCGGCCATTGAGCTGGCCAGGGTGAATGTTCAACTGAATGGCTTTGACGAACGGCATGAGGCAGTTAGCTCGGATGTGCTTCAGTTTTTAAAAACTGAAGGGGGTAGTTTTGATATTATTATCCTGGACCCGCCAGCCTTTTCCAAAAGCCGAAGAACCATTCACAAAGCGGTGCAGGCCTATAAACGATTAAATGCCAAGGCCATTTCGGAAATCAAAACCGGGGGATTGCTTTTTTCCTTTTCCTGTTCTCAACACATGAGCCCTCAACTTTTTGAAGATACCCTACGGGCTGCGGCTATTGAAACCGGAAGGCCGGTGCGTATTGTAGAGAGGCTTGGGCAACCGGCTGATCACCCTACAAATATCTATCACCCGGAAGGCACCTACCTCAAAGGTCTTATCCTGGAGGTTACCTAAAAAAAGGGCGGGTGAAAGTTCACCCGCCCTTTTTTTAAAGAATTTTTCTAAAGCCTCACAGGCTCTGTATAAAATTGACCAATTGAGCCTGGTTAAAGGTAAACTGGTAATTCAGATTCTCTACATGCCCCTGAGTGATGGTATTGTTTTGATAGGATACAAAGTAATTGCCGGCAATATCCGCATGTATGGACACAAAATTAACCACCATTCCCACCGGTAAGCGGTAACCATTGGTTATGGCAAACACACCGTTGCTGTAATTGGTAACTTTAATTAACGAGTTAGTGGATGGTATGTGTACAAAAACCAGGGTATTGGTATTGTCAAATCCGCCCGGCACATCAATAACCACATCGGTTAATGGCCTTGGGTCGTTCATAAAGTAATCGCAATTAATCCAGTTGAATAAGGTGTCCAAACCAAAGCAGTAACTGGGATCGGGGCTGGTGGAATCACCACCACATTGCTGCATCAGTATATTGGGTGCGGGTACCCAGGTAAAATTACCATCGCTGGACACTCCGGTAAAAACCCCCATTTCCAGATCGAAATTATCGGTAGGCACCCTTACCTCTACGCTCTTGCCATCGGCCAGCCTGAGTTCGTTACCTCCCTGGGTAATCCTCAAATAAAGTTCACCACCACTAACCAATATTCTGCCATTGGACTCGGTCGGTTTATCTTCCAGTATCATGGCCCCGGGCGTTAGCACCTCTTTAAGGCTTACCGTTAATAAACCGGTTACCGGATTGCCGTTTTTATCTACAAAGGCGTTGGCGGGAATATTTATAACCACCCCTTCTGCACCGATAAAGGCGGCCGATGCCTCACCCTTCATGGAGAACTTTTGCACTTTTGGAGCGGCCGATTTCATTATATCTTTCATCTGATCCACTGCGGATGGCGGGGCAAACCCCTGGCCGTTCACATCCACCTCTTCATCTTTCTGACAGGCCAGAATGAGTATAAAAGCCAGCAGGGTTAAGATTTTCAGGTTTAGTTTGGAGGTAATTGATTTCATAAATTAGGTTTTTAAATTGTTTACTGTAGCTTTAATACGTCCAAGCTTCTAAATACAAGCCAATAGTTAACCTTTAACTATTTAAACGCGGATGTGGGCGCGTAAACGGAAAGGTTTAGTGATGGCTACTCCCCAAAGGTAAAAGATAATATGAACTTTATTTTCCGGGAATGGTGCCTCAAGCCATGGTGTCACCAAGCTTTAAAATTTCACAATAACGTGGTGGTTATTACAAAAAGAAATAGCCTGTAAACAAGGGTGGTAATAATAAAGGCCAATACCAGGAGGCTGGCCTTTAGCACATGAATGATACTGCCTTCCGCGTACAACCTTCTCTGCATGCCAAAGGCATAAATCCATAGTAATATCAGGGCCGGTAAAGTCATATACCACGCATTGTAATTAAATGACAAAGTAGAGCCCTCCACCATAAACAGGTACAGTTTCCGGATTCCTAAAACCACGTTGGGCAATAAGATGAAAAAGGTAAGAATGCTAAAGCTTACAAAGTGAGTAGTGGCTACCAGGTGAAAGAAAAACAGACCCTGCCGGTTGAGGTTAATCAACGCAGTACCCAAAGCCATGATGAAGATAAAGACAATCAGAAACAGTTTGCTCACCTGCTCCGTCATTTTATTATAACGTGATTCGAACTGGGCTTTGGAGAGGTTGAGCTCTTCCATACTCAACTGTACCCTATCGGAGGCCCATTCACTATAAAACTGCCCGGTAACCTGTGAGCCGTAAGTACTGCTTAAAGCATCCACCGGTTGATACAGGAAATAAACGAGGTTAATAAAAAAGAACAAGGCCAGAGGCCGGGTATATAATTTTCTTCGTCCTCTAAAGTATTCCAGAGTCAGGAAACCAGGTTTGAACAAAAGGGCCAGGAAGGAACGAATAAATTTGATATCCGTGAAGGTAAGAGCATTCCAAACCGAGCCAAAAAAATAACTCAGGGTCATTTCCTCACGGCACAACTTCTTTTCCCCACACTCCGGGCAATAATGCCCGCTATACTCAGCTTTACAACTGGGGCAGATTTCCTGGTCTAGAAGATTATCGGTCAAAAGTGTCAACTAACAAGTTTTAGGCATTCAATATTACTAAATTTCAAAAGAGACATCTTTTTACAACGTGGCTGACCGGAGCAGAAATAACTACTTTTGCACGTCTAAATAGCAATAATGGAAAATCAGCTTTTAGCCATATCCCCGATTGACGGAAGATACCGGAAGGTAACCGAATCCCTTCAGAATTATTTTTCAGAATTCGCTCTCATTCAATACCGTGTGCGGGTTGAGGTGGAATATTACATCGCTCTTTGTGAGCTTCCCCTGCCGCAGCTAAAAGGTTTTGACCGGGCCAAGTACATCGAGTTACGTGACCTGTACCTGGATTTTTCGGTAGCCGATGCCAAACGCATAAAAGAAATTGAAAAGACTACCAATCACGATGTTAAAGCGGTTGAATACTTTATAAAAGAACACCTGGATGATTTAGGGCTGGAAAAATTCAGGGAATTTGTCCATTTCGGCCTTACCTCTCAAGATATAAATAATACCGCGGTACCACTGGCATTGAAGGAGTTCATTGAGAATGAATACATCCCTCTGCTGGGAGAACTTATCGTGACCCTTACCGATATGACCGAAAAATGGGAGGATGTTCCCATGCTGGCCCGAACTCATGGCCAACCTGCGTCTCCTACCCGTTTAGGAAAGGAAATCATGGTATTTACCGAGCGTATCGATCAGCAATTGAGACAATTGCGACATATTCCTTTTTCCGCCAAATTCGGGGGAGCCACTGGTAATTTCAATGCGCACAAGGTAGCTTACGGGGAGGTGGACTGGAAGGCTTTCTCTGAAGATTTTGTGAATGGCAACCTGGGTTTACAACAATCATGGCCCACCACACAAATTGAGCATTACGATAATATGGCCGCCTTGTTTGATTGCCTTAAAAGAATCAATACAATAGTGTTGGACCTGGATCGTGATTTCTGGACCTACATTTCGATGGATTACTTCAAACAAAAGATCAAAGACGGAGAGATCGGTTCATCGGCTATGCCGCATAAGGTAAACCCCATTGACTTTGAAAATTCGGAGGGTAACCTGGGTATTGCCAATGCCATTTACGAGCACCTGGCCGCCAAGCTTCCCATATCCCGTTTACAGCGCGACCTTACCGATAGTACGGTGCTCCGCAACATCGGTGTACCGCTCGGGCACTCGGTAGTGGCTTTAAACTCCACTTTAAAAGGTTTGGACAAACTCCTGATCAATAACGAAAAGATCAACCATGACCTGGAAGAAAACTGGGCCGTGGTGGCGGAAGGAATTCAGAATGTTTTAAGGCGCGAGGGGTATCCCAACCCTTATGAAGCCCTGAAAGGACTTACCCGAACCCATGAAAAGATCAACCAGGCCAGCATTAGTGCTTTTATAAAAGACCTGGCGGTAAGTGATTCAGTAAAAGAAGAACTGAAAAATATTACCCCTCAAAACTATACCGGCATTTAGAATGGATAACCTCGTAATCGCAGAACAGGTTATCAAGCCTGGAGAGAGTCGCTACATAGAACTTAACGTGGCCCGTTTACCTTCGGGTACGCAAATTACCATGCCTGTACACGTACACCGAAGCAAACAACCGGGTCCGGTAGTATTACTGAGCGGTGGTTTGCACGGTGACGAGGTTAATGGTATTGAAATAGTACGGAGGTTTCTCCAAAAAGGGATTCACGATGAACTGCTTAAAGGCAGCATTGTAGCTATGCCCATTATCAATGTATATGGCTTTATCAACTTTTCCAGGGACGTACCGGACGGAAAAGACGTAAACCGCAGCTTTCCGGGAAACGAAGATGGTTCCCTGGCCAGCATAGTAGCACATACCCTTACCTCGCAAATACTTCCACAAATCGATTTCGGTATCGACTTTCATACCGGAGGGGCCAGCCGCACTAACTTTCCGCAGATACGCTACGAGGAAGGTGATGACCTGGCCCATGAAATTGCCACGGCTTTTCATGCTCCCTTCACTCTCAATTCAGCGGTTATCCGTAACTCTTTCCGTGAAACAGCCAAGAATATGAGCAAAACGGTGATTGTTTTTGAAGGAGGGGAAACTCTGCGTATTGACCCGAAAACCGTAGTGGAAGGAATAAAAGGGATTAAAAGGGTTTTGCATCACTTCAAAATGCTGGACAATTCACCCAAACAACAGCATAAAACCCATTACTTTAAAGAATCACATTGGGTTCGTGCCGAGGTTTCCGGTTTGTTCCGCCACAAAAAGGAATCAGGCAAAAAAGTTAAGGAAGGGCAAACCATCGGTTACATCAGCAGCCCTACCAACGACTACTCCATTAAAGTGAAAAGCCCCTACAATGGTTACATTATAGGACATAATAACTTTCCACTTATCCATAAAGGCGATGCCTTGTTCCACATTGGTTTGCATGACCGGTAAACCCTTGTTGCTAACTATTTAAAACGTTTCTCAATTGAACAACCTTGCCTATTAAACCTTTTAAAATGAAGGCACTTTTTATAATTTCGCGATTCTTCGCAATGAACATTATACGTTCTTACAAAACCATACATCTATGATTTTCGATTTAGAAATGATCAAAGAGGTTTACGCCCGTTTTCCTGAGCGGGTAGAAGCAGCCCGGAAAGTTACCGGCAAACCTCTTACCCTGTCAGAAAAAATACTTTACGCCCACCTTTGGGACGGTAAAACCGATAAAGAATTTGAAAGAGGCAAATCCTACGTGGACTTTGCTCCCGACCGCGTAGCCATGCAGGATGCCACCGCACAAATGGCCCTTTTGCAGTTTATGCAATCCGGTCGTAAAAAAGTGGCGGTTCCCTCCACTACGCACTGCGACCACCTTATTCAAGCTGAGGTAGGTGCGGAAAAAGACCTGGCCAACGCCAAGAGTAAAAGTTCCGAGGTTTTTGATTTCCTGCAGTCTGTTTCCAATAAATACGGCATTGGTTTTTGGGAACCCGGTGCCGGTATCATTCACCAGGTAGTACTTGAAAATTATGCTTTCCCGGGTGGAATGATGATTGGAACCGACTCGCATACCGTAAATGCCGGTGGACTCGGAATGGTAGCCATTGGAGTAGGTGGTGCCGATGCGGTGGACGTTATGGCCGGAATGCCCTGGGAACTGAAATTCCCGAAGCTTATCGGTGTAAAACTAACGGGTAAGCTCAATGGCTGGACAGCCTCGAAAGACGTTATTCTCAAAGTAGCGGGCATACTCACCGTTAAAGGAGGTACCGGAGCCATTGTGGAATACTTCGGACCGGGAGCCGAATCACTGAGCTGTACCGGCAAGGGAACCATTTGTAATATGGGAGCCGAAATTGGCGCTACCACCTCTACCTTTGGTTATGACCCTAAAATGGCAGAATACCTGAGGGGTACCGGCCGGGCTAAAGTGGCGGATATGGCTGATGGTATTGCGGAGCACCTCACGGGTGATGCCGAGGTTTATGAAAACCCTGAAAAATATTTCGATCAGGTTATTGAAATTGACTTAAGCACCTTGGAGCCTCATGTAAACGGACCTTTTACCCCGGATCGTGCCACTCCGATTTCCCAATTTGCCGAAGAGGTGAAAGCCAACGGATGGCCCGCCAAACTGGAGGTAGGATTGATCGGTTCCTGTACCAACTCTTCTTATGAAGACTTGACGCGTGCCGGCTCCATCGCCCAACAGGCCATTGATAAAAACCTAAAGGTAAAATCAGAATTTACCATAACCCCCGGTTCGGAGCAAGTACGTTATACCGCAGAGCGCGATGGACTACTCGATAAGTTCACGGCCATGGGTGGTGTGGTATTGGCCAATGCCTGCGGCCCTTGTATAGGGCAATGGGCGCGGCATACCGATGATCCTAACCGCAAAAACTCCATCATCACTTCCTTTAACCGGAACTTCGCCAAGCGTAACGATGGTAACCCCAATACCCACTCTTTTGTGGCCAGCCCCGAGCTGGTAACCGCCATGGCTATTTCCGGTGATATGACTTTTAACCCGCTTACCGACAAACTGGTAAATGAGAGTGGTGAGGAAGTGATGCTGGACGAACCAATGGGAATTGAAATGCCACCTAAAGGTTATGCGGTTGAAAACAACGGCTATCACGAGCCTGCTGAAGACGGCAGCAACGTGGAAGTACGGGTAGCTGAAGGCTCCGAGCGTTTACAGTTGCTTACTCCTTTTAAACCTTGGGATGGTAAGAACTTTGAAGGAATGAAGCTCATCATCAAAGCCAAGGGAAAATGTACTACCGACCATATTTCAATGGCCGGTCCATGGTTGCGCTTTCGTGGGCACCTGGACAACATTTCCGACAATACCCTTACCGGTGCGGTTAATGCCTTTAACGATAAAACGGATAGCGTTAAAAATCAACTTACCGGTGAATATGGAGCGGTGCCTAAGGTTCAGCGCGAGTACAAAGCCAAGGGTATCAAAACCATAGTGGTGGGTGACCATAACTATGGTGAAGGCTCCAGTCGTGAGCACGCAGCCATGCAGCCCCGCCACCTGGGTATGGCCGTGGTGTTGGTAAAATCATTTGCCCGTATCCACGAAACTAACCTTAAAAAGCAGGGAATGCTGGCCCTTACCTTCGCCAATGAGCAGGATTACGATCTCATCCAGGAAGATGACGTGATAGATACCCTGGATCTGGATCAGTTTGCGGAAGATAAGCCGGTTCACCTTAAACTGACCCATGCCGATGGTAGCACGGATACCATTAAGTGTAACCATACCTATAATAAAGGGCAGATTGCCTGGTTCCGTGCTGGTAGTGCGTTGAATAAAATTAAGGAGGAAAATAAATAATCCTCATTTCTACTTTTTAGTAATAAGACCCCGCCATGGCGGGGTTTTTTATTTGGGTACGGTGGTTTAATTTCAGAACTTGAAATGATGAAAGCTCTTTTGAAAGAAATCAGCAGTTGCCAGGTTTGCGCACCTTTTTTAGAGCATGAGCCCCGGCCGGTTATGAACGCCAGTAAAAACAGTCGTATCCTGGTCATTGGCCAGGCACCGGGGTCAAGGGTTCACCAAACCGGAATTCCGTGGAATGACCCCAGCGGGAAGCGGCTGCGGCAATGGATGAATATTTCGGACGAACGTTTTTACGATCCAGAATGGATAGGGATCGTTCCCATGGGTTTTTGCTATCCCGGCAAGGGAAAATCCGGTGACCTTCCACCCCGACCTGAATGTGCCCCGCTTTGGCATTCCAGATTATTGGAGCAAATGCCGGAGGTTGAACTTACCCTGCTCATCGGCCAATATGCTCAGGCCTATTACCTGGGCGAAAATGCCAAAAGAACCCTCACCGATACGGTGAAAGCTTACGAAGAATATCTGCCCGCTTTTTTACCGCTTCCCCACCCTTCACCGCGAAATGGTATTTGGCTGCGTAAGAATGATTGGTTTGAAGCCGAGGTATTGCCTGAACTTAAGAAAAGAGTCGCTCGTATTTTAAAAAACTGAAACTATGGAATCGGAAATTTCCGCCATCCGCACCACCCTTACTGACCTCTTGAAAGAGCAGGTGCCTCCCCTGAAAATCCGTAAAGAAGCAGAAAACGTTTTTGAAGTGGCCGGAACCAAGGAAGTGATGCAGGGCAAACAAAAAGTGGATGGCCACTACTTTGCCAGTGTAGTTCCTAAACCTCAGGATGTACGTCTCTATTTCTTTCCCATATATACGCATGCTGATCAGTTTAATCTGTCCGATGAGCTTAAAAAGTTCCTAAAGGGCAAAAGCTGTTTTCACGTTAAAAACCTAAGTCCGGAATTAGAAGCCGAATTAAAGCAGCATATTGAAAAAGGAGTTGAGCTTTACCAGAAAGATGATCTGATCTAATAAAAAAGGGCGCCTAAGCGCCCTTCATCAAAGCTTAATTATTACTAATCAATAATGAATTTAATCGTCTTCAGTACTTTTCCATCCTGTACAACCTCCGCTATGTATAAGCCGGAAGCCTGGTTAGACATATTTACATCCATCTTACCCTCGGTTTGATAAAACTGAGTAGCCGACACTTCTTCTCCTGAAGAATTGATTACTACCAAACGGGTATCCATAGTCAGATCCATTAACTGATAGCTGAAGGTAAACTGGCCATCATTAGGATTAGGATAAATATTAAAAGTTCCTGCGGCTACACTCTTATTTTCTTCGGAAACACCTAGTTTACTTTCTATTGCAGCAAGACGATCTTCCAGGTTATTTATGATAGCCTTTTGTTCTTCTATTAAGTTCTGCTGCTCTTTTACACCCTCAATAAGAACGGGGACAAGGCCATTATAATTTACGGCTTTATAACCTTGGTCGGAAGTGATTACCAACTCAGGGAATATTTCTTCTACCTCTTGTGCAATAAGGCCAAGATTCATCCCTTTATCAAAATTCATCTCAGGATATTCCTCCGCTTTGAAGCTGTAGTGCACGCCCCTGAGTTTTTGGATATCGTTTAATGTTCCTGACAATTCCGTAATATCTTTTTTGTAATTACGATCAGAAGTAACGTACCAATTACCGGTACACTGCCCATTACCATTTACGTACAACACAAGTGGATTACTCATATAAGTATTACTGATACCATTGATCCCTACCGTAGATCCGTCATCAAGAATTTGAGAACAACCCAACTGATCCGTTCCGGTTACTTTTGGAATGAAGTTTTCGTCCACACAATTCAACGTAACATTTGGCGGAAAGCTGGTCTTTGTTACGTCTCCATCATTATCTATAACCAACATTGATGTACCACTTCCGGATGGTAAATTCTGAAAACGTACCGATCCATTAACATGAAATCTGGCGGCCGGAGTAGAAGTATTAAGTCCAAGATTTCCATTCACATCCATAAGCATAAGTTCTGTGGTATAGTTTCTCCAAAGAAACAAATCCTGATTCTGCACTTGTGTCCGTCCCGAACTGTTATACATACCTCCTCCTGCGCTTCTTCGCACATCAAAAATCATCATGGCGTTCAAAAGCTTATCTGAATCTAACTCAGGTTCTATGGTTCCCATGAGTGATAGAGCTGAACCCCCTGTTTCCACTGATGAGGCCCGATGTCCAAGAAGAATAGGAACGAACATATCATCATATGAAGTTCCGTTATCCACAGCCATATAGTCCTCAGAATCCGTGATATTTATTTGTAGGGCTCGCTCAAAATCGGTTTGGTTACCACCAGCATCTACACTGGTAACATCTATATCAACAAAACCGGACAATGTTGATGTACTGGGCAATACAATTTGGGTATTGTTTCCCGAGTCTTCCCAACGATCTTGGGTGGGGTCATTCTGCGCATAAGTAAAAGTACATGCGAAGCTAACTGCCACACAGGCCGCAAAATTTAACTTTTTCATAAGTAGAGTTTTTAATTGTTCATTTTTAATATAAGAATTTTTCTGATGCGTAAGAAATAATTTACACGTCAAACCTTGTAGTTTGAGAATACTTTTACCTTTTATCATTCTCCATATCATCGTATTTACCCGCTAATCCTTATTATCTTTGCCCTTTCAGAAAAAGACCACTTATGAGCGAATCCACTCTGGCACCAGTAGGTGTTGAAACAGCTAAGGAACTGGGCCTTTTACCCGAAGAGTACGATAAGATCAAGCAAATACTGGGTAGAGAGC
Organism: uncultured Cryomorphaceae bacterium; assembly: GCA_937120475.1. Lineage (GTDB taxonomy): Bacteria > Bacteroidota > Bacteroidia > Flavobacteriales > Schleiferiaceae > CAKZNE01. The sequence goes on from CAKZJV010000009.1 coordinate 275,513, forward strand.
CCAATTTCAATGAGTTGAGTATTTACTCCGTAATGTGGAGTGAGCACTGCTCCTACAAAAACTCCATTGTCTGGCTTAAAACCCTGCCTAAGGATGGGCCCCATATGCTGGTGAAGGCCGGTGAGGAAAATGCCGGTTTAGTGGATATAGGAGATGGTATTGCCTGCGCTTTCAAGATTGAGTCGCACAACCATCCATCCGCTTTGGAACCTTACCAGGGGGCCGCAACCGGTGTTGGTGGTATTAATCGCGACATCTTTACCATGGGCGCACGCCCGATAGCACAATTGAACTCCTTGCGTTTTGGTGAATTGCATAGTGAACGCACCAAATGGCTGTTGAAAGGCGTGGTAAAAGGCATTGGTGACTATGGTAACTCCTTTGGTGTACCGATAGTGGGGGGCGAAGTTTATTTTGATAAATGCTACGAGCAAAACCCCTTGGTAAACGCCTTTTCAGCCGGTATTCTCAATACCAAAACCGATAAAATGATCAGTGCTAAAGCCAAAGGCCCCGGCAACCCGGTTTTCATTATTGGTTCTTATACCGGTAAGGATGGTATTGCCGGAGCTGCTTTTGCATCTAAAGATCTTACCGAAGCCTCCTCCGATGATATTCCATCGGTTCAGGTGGGAGACCCCTTCCAGGAAAAACTCTTGTTGGAAGCTACCATGGAACTGGCAAAAACCGGTGCTATTGTGGGTATGCAGGATATGGGTGCGGCCGGTATCACCTGTTCCACCTCCGAAATGAGTGCGGCTGGTGGCGTAGGTATGCGAATCGATCTCGATAAAGTACCTCAACGCCAGGACGATATGCAGCCCTGGGAGATACTGCTCTCCGAAAGCCAGGAACGCATGCTGGCCGTTATTGAAAAGGGCCGTGAGGATGAAGTGAAAGCTATTTTTGATAAGTGGGACCTGCCCTGTGAGCAGATCGGGGAGGTAACCGGTGAAGACAAACTTCAGTATTATTGGCACGGAGAGTTGGTGGCCGAAACCCCGGCCTCACCCCTGGTATTGGGTGGTGGCGCACCGGTTTATTACCGTGAGCATCGTGAACCGGCCTATTTTAAAGAGTACAAACAGTTTGATATTAATAGCATCACCGTTCCGGATGATTTACAGGCGGTGGCTAAAAAACTGATCAGCCACCCCAATATTGCTTCCAAACGCTTTGTTTACAATCAATACGATAGTATGGTGGGAACGGTGAATATGAGCACCAACGGGCCCACTGATGCAGCCATTGTAAATCTGAAGGATACCAACCGCGCCATTGCCATGACGGTGGATTGCAACTCCCGTTATATTCATGCTGATCCGGAAACAGGAACTATGATTGCCGTGGCCGAAGCGGCCCGGAATATTGTTGTATCAGGAGGGGTGCCCAGCGCAGTTACTAATTGCCTGAACTTCGGAAACCCTTACAACCCTGAGGTTTACTGGCAATTTGTACACGCCATAAAAGGGATGGGTAAGGCCTGTGAAAAATTCCAGACTCCGGTAACCGGTGGTAACGTTAGCTTTTACAACCAAACCGTTCTTAAAGACAGAACTGAGCCGGTATTCCCTACCCCAACTATCGGTATGATCGGTATTGTGGAAGATAAAAAGCACATTACCACTATTCCATATAAGGTTAAAGGTGACCTTATTTACATGTTGGGCGAAAACCGCAACGATATTTCTTCTTCGCAGTACCTGGTGCATATTCACGGTGAAGAAAAATCACCGGCTCCCTTCTTTAGCCTGGAGGAAGAATACTCTCTCCAGGAGCAAATGAAAATGATCATCCGCAAAGGTTTGATCTCTTCTGCGCACGATGTTTCCGAAGGCGGAATATTTGTAGCCTTAATGGAAAAGGCTATGGCCAGTGGCCTCGGTTTTGATATTACCAGCGATTCGGCCATCCGCAGGGACGCCTATCTTTTTGGTGAATCGCAAAGCCGGATTATCGTTTCCGTGAGCCAGGAGAATGAAGATGACTTTATTGACCTGATGATGCTCAACGGTGTAGAATTCGATTTGTTAGGCCATGTGACCAAAGGCTCCATACGCATTGATGACGTGGACTGGGGGCATGTAAGTGAATACAAAGAGCTATACGATACGGCTATTGAAAACAGACTTTAGAAAGAAAAAGGAGGGTTAAAACCCTCCTTTTTTTATGTGGATTTAAGTTATCGGATGATTTCTATTTGGTTAATACCATCTTCTTGGTATCTAAGAGAATATCATCTACCAGTAGCGTGTAATTATATATACCTGAGCTAAGTTCATAAGCTGAAATTTCCAACTGTAAATTTCCTCTTTCACTAATCAAAATTTCCTTAACCATTTGTCCATTTAAATTGGTAATTAATAGTTTAGCGTGGGTGATATTTTCACCTATTTCTATATCAATAATGGTTTTTTCAGAAAATGGGTTAGGTCGGTTTTGATGTAAGGCATTAACCTCTTTTACATTGGAACCAACATTATGCACCTGACCGGAACGTTGGCCGCTGGAAGAAGCCAATTGACGTTTAAGGCTCTCAATTTCCTCACTTTGTTCTTTTATAGCTTCAATCAATACGGGTATTAACATATCATAGTTAACCGCGTAATAGCCATCGTCCATCTTTTCCACTGCTTCCGGGAATACTTGTCTTACATTTTGAGCGATTAGCCCTGCTACCTTATTTTCCGGAAAATGGTAGGAGCCGAATTCCTCGGTCCTGAAATCATAGCGCACTCCCTCCAGGTTACCAATAATATCCATAGCATTCTCAATAGTTTGAATGTTGCGTTTAAAACAGGCATCCGAACCTACAAAAGACCCTCCGGAGGTATAAGTATTACCGCTAACGGATAGCGTAATATTATTGGTGCCTCCAAAAGAGGTGATAGGGTCCATCCCAATTCCAACCAAACCGTTGGTACGTATATCATCGCTTAGGCTTGCGGGAGCCGTTGAGGTTCCTACTTTATGCCAGTCTGTATCATTTGACCCGGAGCCGGAGTAAGCCCGCTTATATACATATCCGTTGTTATCCACCACCAGTACCGAATCATGGGAACCGAAAGGAATATCGCGTATTCTCAAATCACCGTTTATATCAAGTACGGCAGTAGCAGCATTCGTATTTATAGCCAGGCCATCATTTAAGGCGTCCAGCACCAGTTTCGTATCAAATGAGGTCCCGGAATTGTCAGATACGCTAAGATCCAAACCTCTGCCTCCGCTAATACCGATTTTCGCCCTGGTACCCGCGTAGTAGGCATTACCACTGCGTTGTAGATAAAGGTTGGTGACATTGTTTGAATTTATACTTAAGGCAGCGGAACCTGCGGAGCCTCCCATATTAGCGATTTGACCAAAGGGTAGAGTCGGGTTTGAAGACGTTGACCATTGCGCGAGCGCCAACTGGCTAGTCGCTAAAACTGTAAATAATAGTAAAATTCGTTTCATGATAAATAATTTGTAGAGTTAAGTATTCAATACTGATTTTCAGTATTTAGCCACTAAATTGTCACATAATTTTAATATTTAAAATACAGGATATCTCTATTTTAAAATTTGACTATTTAGGAATACTTCTTTATTTTTAGTAAATGATCATTCTGGAAAACCTCAGAATACGAAGATTGCAACTAGGATACAGTCAAGAATATGTGGCTTTTAGATTAGGAATTAGCCAAAATTCTTTTAGCAAAATTGAACGAGGCATATCAAACTTAAGTTTGAAAGATTCTTTCATTTATGTGAAATTCTTAAGATTGAACTTATTAAAACAATGAACTTTCCGCTTGCCTGAAAGGAAAACTGTATGGGTGCCTTCGTACAAATACGCTACAGATTAATGACTAATACAATGAAAGCCCTTAAAGCAGGTGGAGTACTTCCAAATGCTTAATTTGCAACAGGAAAGGAATCCTGGTACTTAATACCTATGTATCCGGTCGGTTTGGCCGACCCGTATTTTTTAACCCAACCGCCTTAACCATGAATGATTTCAAGCTTAAAAATTACTTTAACCGTTCACTGCAAGTATTCGGTTTTTTGTTGCTTCTCACACTGTATTCATCCTGTAAAAAGGAGCGTCAACAAACAGCAACTCCTGCCCCTGCCCCTCCCTGTCCTGACGAGGTGGATTTTAAAGTCCTGTGGCGTCAGCCCAGGGATTCATTCTCATTGCATGACTCCCCCGTTTTCCTTAAAGATCAATCTTTGGTGTACCGCACCTGGTGGGGCTTTGCAGATAGGTTTATAGTTAGAGACTTAGTAGATGGGCAACTGATCAGCCAGGAATATATAAGTACCCCCGGGCTAAGCACCAGCACCAACTATGCGGTGGAAGGAAAGGTTCACTTCAATAGTTATGTTAGTTATGGTATTTACGATCCACTCTTCAAGAGCGTTGACTATATCCCCCACCCCTTTCCTATACGGGAAGGACTTCTTTATATGGATGGATATGCCTATATGCTGGCTGCCGATACCTCTTTTCATGAATATCTCATCCGGCTGGATATAAGCACCCGTACTCATGACACGGTGAAGGTGTTTGATCATTTTAAGCCCCGGTCTTTTCCCGAAGTGCTACTCCACCTGATTTACGTGTACGCAGAAGAAAACGGTGACCATGTTATTGTTCTGAAGCAAGACAGTGAAGCGGGATACTCCAACTTTGCCCGCTTTGTAGCTATTAACAGTAAAAGTAAGGCTATCCAATTTCAGGTACACACTGGAGAAATAAAGCCCAGTTGGACCATCCACTCCAACGCATTTTTTTGCTACTATGAGTGGGCCGGATCTTTTTATGCATTTAACATAAGCAAAAAGTCCCCTATATGGACTTATAAGCCCCCAGTTCCTTACGATTGGTCAGGCTTTAAAGGCATTTCAGGGGAGCACCTGATCATTGATCGTTACCCTGGAATTGCCGCCCTGGATAAGGAAAACGGGACTTTGCAGTGGACCTACACGCAAAATGAGGAGCCCTTGGGGCCAGTAATTGGCTTCAGCTCCCGTAGCCTGGTAAGCTTTACTGAAAATCAGCTTATTGAACTAGACCAGGGCAACGGATGCTTGATCGAAAAACTGAGTATTACCCCTGAAAATCTGCCGGTAACTCCCATTGAGAAGGTGGTTTATTTTGAAGAGCCCGATATCCTTATTGTCTTTACGAAAATGGAGGTATTAGCCTTACAGAAGGGCTAAAACACCGTCAACTTCAGTAGCCTCCAAAACCGGATATCGCGAGTATTGCCAAATTGTTAATTTTGCCGCATGAAATTAATCCTGGTACTTACTGCCTATTTATTGGGCTCCATGCCATGGTCGGTTTGGTTAGGCCGTATCTTTTACCGTGTGGATATACGGGATTACGGTAGCGGTAATGCCGGTGCTACCAATACCATGCGTGTTTTAGGCACCACTCCCGGGCTGGTCGTTTTAACTTTGGATGCCCTGAAAGGTTTTGCTGCCGTTAAGCTGGCCAACCTTTTCCCTGCTTATGCCGGAGACATTGAATTAATGGTGGTTTTGGGAGTATGTTCAGTTATTGGTCACATCTTCCCGGTTTTTGCCGGTTTTAAAGGCGGTAAGGGAATCGCAACCTTACTGGGCATGATCATCGCTATCCATAGCGGAGCCGCCCTGATGGCGATTGCTACGTTTATGGTTTTCTTTATTTCTTTCCGAATTGTTTCCCTTAGTTCTATAATTGCAGCCTTGTCTTTCCCGGTGTGGCTGATCTTCCGTTATCATGAACACTCAAGGGTTCTTGTTATCTTTGGTTTTGCAATGGTGTTTTTGGTGATGATTACCCACCAAAAGAACATTGAACGATTGTTGAATGGAGAAGAACGTAAAATACGTTTACGAAAAAATGAAGATTAGGAATACAGATACCGAGACACTGGAAGCTACGGATGTCAGGTTGCAAACCACCCGCTTGCATGAGATCGTTTTATTTAATGATGACGTAAACACCTTTGACTGGGTAATTACCAGCCTTATGGAAGTTTGCGACCATACGCTGGAACAAGCCGAGCAATGCAGCATTCTGGTACACTATAAAGGTAAGTGCACTGTAAAGTCAGGAGAATACAATAAACTTAAACCCCAATGTTCAGAATTATTGAACCGTGGATTAAGTGCTGAAATTTGTTGACCTTACCGCAAATAGTTTTATATTTGCACCCCTCAAACAATGGCCTTGTAGCTTAACTGGATAGAGCACCTGACTACGGATCAGGAGGTTCGGGGTTCGACTCCCTGCAAGGTCACTTCAAAAAAGTCCAGACATTACGTTTGGACTTTTTATTTTCTACCCTGCCCTTTATTCAGAGCTGTTTTTGGGTATGAACTTGCGGTAATGCTCAAAGCGCAGGAATATTTCCTTTACATATAAATAAGGCTCCCGGCCACGCACAAAACCATATCTCACTTCTGGCATGGTAAAGTACTCGCGACTGGAAAGCTTAAGTATGTAATCTTCTACATTATCATCCCACAGCAATGGGTCTTCCTCAAAGGATTTCGCCAGGCGCTGTGCATCCTTAACATGGCCATACCCACAATTGTAAGAGGCCATGGTAAACTTGATTCGCTGCGTAGTATCTTCAATTTCCTTCCATTTATCCCATAATTCACCAAGATAGGTAGTACCCGCCTTTATATTGGCGTTTGGATCTTCCGGATTTTGTAAGCCTAAGTCCTCCGCAGTACCCGGCATCAACTGCATTAAACCACCGGCTCCTGCCCAGGAGGTAGATTGCGGATCAAATCGTGATTCCTGGTAAACCAGGGAGCTTACCAAACGCCAATCCCACTCTAGTGATTTGGAGTACTTGCGGATAACATCATCATAACGACTGATTTTACCGCCATTCTTGCTAAAAAAGTCACTTTTGATTCTGCGCTTGTAGGACTTCTTGTTTTTGAAGTACTTATTGTAAATCACATAATAGTAATCCTGTTTTCGGGCATCGGTGATCCACTGATTAACCGCTACCAGTAGCCGCGGAGAATTTTTTCGTACGGCCCAGGCTATGCGTTGCGAAAAGCTGATTTGCGTTTCAATATCCAGTATGGGGTAGTAGGTTTGATTGATGGCGGCTATATTATAATCCGCAATGGTATAATCAATCTCCTCCTCTACCACCATTTTTATAATCTCCTCGGTGGTAACATCACCGGGAACGGTATCCACATAAATAGTTCCGCCTATCTCTTTGGAGAGATTCTGCAAACGCTCGTAATAAGAAGAGTTCCACCGGATATGTACGGTATCACCGATCAGGTCCAAAGGGTCACTGATCAATTGTTTTTCAATTTTATAGCCCGGTAATTTCCGCCAGTTTTTTGGTTTACGCTGTACCAGGGCCTGGTGTGTAACATAGTGATAATCGGTAAAATTCACTATTTGCTTGCGAGCCTTGGTTATAGTAAGACCATGGGCAATGATATCACCTTCACCACGATTGAGCATATCGAAGAGGGCATCGCTATCTTCGGCAATAACCATTTCCAGTTCCAGGCCAAGATCTTTAGCCAAGCGGGTGAGCAGTTCATATTCAAAGCCCATTGGCTCACCACGGTATAGGAAGTAACTGGTGGAATTGTAAATGGTAATAGCGGTAAGTTTACCATCCGTTTTGATTTCAGCCAGGTCTTTTTCCACCAGGGGTTCCCTTACCGTTCCAATGGTATCGGGACTTTTTTCAGGTGTTTCATCAGATGAGGAAGTACAGGCCAGCAGCGGTAACAGCAAGCCGAAAACGAGATTGCGGGTTGACATACCCACAATATAAGCATTGAAAAATAAATAAGTACCGGATTATCAGTCCAGAACAATATCGGACTCGGGTGCAGCCCCCAAAACATACCGGGCCGCTTCCAATTGAACGCCTTCAAAATAAAACTGAAGTATCTCGCGATAGCTGTAACCGCGTTTGGACATTTCTATGGCACCATCCTGCGAAAGTCCTACACCGTGGCCATAACCTCGCCCCTGCAGGATAACATGGTCGCCATTTTCGCGAACAGAAAAGAAGGTTGATCTTAAGTTATAATTTCTGCGGACCCGGGTGAGCTTCAGGCGTTTCCCCTTATACTCAAAGTAAGCTTTACGGTTGGATTGCTCAAAATTGAGAATGGCCTTTCGCAAGTTGGCATCATTGGCCACGCCCAACGAACGGGCGTAAAACGAGTAGAAACTGTTCTTACTGATTTGCCGTTCCCAGCTATAGCTACCCACACCTACACTAAAACTGTCTTGCTGCGGTTGCAAATAATCCAGCGAAGTAAGCCATGCGTGATCGGAACCTACCGTTTGTCCTCCGCTGTTGGCGTGAAAAACGCCCAGTATAGGGTTACAGTCTTCGGTAACCAGCACGGTATCGGCCGTAGCGCTTACAGCGGCTTGGATAAGATCGCTATGCTTGTAATGGCATTTGGAGAAATAAACCTGGGAAGTAACATCATCCTTAAGGTTGTAGCCCTGGCTGATGTGTTTATTCAGATTTTTAAGGGCAAAGGTGCGGGCCAATACGGCCTGCGCCTTAAAATATTCCGGTTGGTCAACGTGCCCCCCTTCACTTTCTACCACCCCGGCCACGTATTTTTCCATATCGATGAGGTTCACCACCTGCAGGTGGCCATCGTGTACCCGAATTTGTAAATCGTCCTGGTAAATGCGGCCGCGACCATTGGCTTCTATTCTGAACTCTTTACAAGGGTCCGTACTTATCAATCTGAGGCCCGAAAACCGGCCCATGCGTTGAGTAGATCGATTAACGATTACCTGTTCACCGTCACGGGTAAAATAAAGAGTGCGAATACTATCCAAATGAAAAATGTCGTAAACCGTATCGATCTCTTCCAGATCATCATCCAGGGCCACCAGGTAATAGAGCCCGGTGTCCGGAGTTACGATTACTTTATCCACATTCATATCTGAATACAAGCGCACCTTGAGATCAAAAGCCGAAGAATAAAAGCTAAATGCAGCTAATAGTATGGTGGTTATCCATTTCATATACCCACCTCCTCCGCAATAATTTCCGCAGCATTGGCCGAGGCTCCGGTGCCGCCCAGTTTTTGGATTAATTGATCGTAGTCCGTATTCAACCGGTCGCGATAGTCTTTTTGCAGGCATTTCTCCAATTCGCTTTGTAAGCGCCTGGTATTCATTTCTCCCTGTATCAATTCCGTGACCACTTCACGGTCCATAATCAGGTTAACCAGGGAAATGTATTTGACCTTTACCAGCTGCCGCGCGATCCAATAAGACATCCAACTGCCTTTGTAACAAACCACCTCCGGCACTTTGAACAAGGCCGTTTCAAGGGTGGCCGTTCCCGAAGTTACCAGGGCGGCTTTAGTTACTTCCAGCAAGTCGTAGGTGCGCCCTTCCACAACAGATACCGGCTGTTCCCCGATAATATCCTGGTAAAATGAGCGGTTTTGAGAAGGAGCCGCTGCAACCACAACCTGGTAACCCGTGTAATTGCGAACTGCTTTTAACATTAAGGGCAACATCGTTTGAATTTCCTGTTGCCGACTACCCGGTAGCAATGCAATGACGGGCTTTTCATCAAGACCCAGTTCCTTTTTGCGGGTTTCCGGGTCAAAATCCTTACGCCCTTCTATTGCATCGATCAAAGGGTGCCCTACAAAATCAACCTGGTAGTCAAAACGGCTGTAAAATTCCTGTTCAAAAGGCAGTATGCAAAGCATACGATCCACCGTGCGTTTGATCTTGTGTACCCGGTTTTGTTTCCAGGCCCATATTTGTGGTGAAATATAGTAGATGACCTTATAACCCTTTAAGTGAGCGTATTCAGCTATTCTCAGGTTAAAGCCCGGGTAATCGATAAGTACTACCACATCTGGCTTATAACGCTCAAGATCTTCTTTGCAGAACTTGAGGTTCCCTAAAATGGTACGCAGGTTCATCACTACTTCTACAAAACCCATAAAAGCGAGATCCTTGAAGTGCTTTACCAGCTCCCCTCCCTCAGCTTTCATCTTATCTCCGCCCCATACCCTGAAATGGGCATTGGAATCCTTCCTGCCAAGGGCTTTCATAAGGTTACTCCCGTGCAAATCACCGCTGGCCTCACCGGCTATGATGTAATACTTCACCTGCTTGGTTTAAACAAGAGTTAAATTTAACAAAGTCGTAATCCACCTAAAGTGGCGTTTTGGAAAGTTTATAACAGGAACCTGTAAACAAATATCATTACCAGGTAAACTACGCTGGCAAACAAAATTCCGCGGCAACCTTCCTCCTTATCGAGGCGAAGGCCTATGAAAAACAGTGCGGCATTAATTATAATTCCCAGGGTGATTATTTGCGTATTAACGTGTTTTACAATATCTCCTTCAAACCGTTGTAAGCCCACAAGTTCGGGCCGGGCCTCCAGTATGAGCAGTATGCCCATTAAAGGCATAACAAAACCTATGAGGAGTCCTATGATCCACTGCGGGGAAATTTTTGCTTTCATAAATAAACTTGGAGTGAAATCTTTAACGAAGCTTTCGCGGGGTTTATTGAGTTAAAGGTGCCATTCGTTGAGATTGGGAATAGAAGAGTGAGCGGTAACATCGCTATTCACCGGCACCACTGAAATGTAATAATTGGCAAGAGCCCATTCATCGGTATCCTCTCCGCCATCATAATTCACAAACTTACCGGTGAGCCAGTAATAGTTGCGGTCACGGGGGTCTCTGCGGCTGTCAAACTCTTCCTCCCAGTTAGCCCTTGCCTGGCGGCACACTTTAATGCCCTTATAGGGCTTTCCGGCATATTTGGGAATATTCACATTGAGGCAAACGCCTTTGGGTAAACCTTCTTTCAATACTTTTTTACAGATATTTTCGATAGCGGTGTGGGCTTTTTCAAAATCAGCTTCCCAACTGAAATCACAAAGGGAGAATCCGATAGAGGGTATTCCTTCCAGGGATCCTTCTACCGCAGCCGACATAGTACCGGAATAGATCACGTTAATGGATGAGTTACTGCCATGATTAATACCTGACACCACCAGGTCGGGCTTACGATCCAGCACTACGTTTACTGCCAGCTTGACACAATCTACAGGGGTGCCACTGCAGCTGTATTCGGTTTGCGGCCCCTTGTCAATGGTAATTTCATCACAACGCAAAATACCATCAATGGTTATGGCGTGTCCTTTGCCACTTTGCGGGCCATCCGGTGCAACCACCACTACCTCACCCAGTTGATTGGCTACCTTGATCAGGTTGCGTAATCCGGGGGCGGTAATTCCATCGTCATTGGAAACCAGGATCAATGGTTTTTTTGTGGGCATCGCTAAAAAATTTAGGTAAAACTAACCACTATTACTTAATCGGCAGGCATGCAATTTGCTATTTTTGGAACGGACTAATACGTAAACTAAAATGATGTTTGTAATCCTTATTGCTTTCATGGTGGTCGGCTTTATTGTACAGGCGCGGCTCAAAAGCAAATTCAATAAATACAGTAAAATAATGATCAGCAATGGTTTAAGCGGTAAGGAAATCGCTGAAAAGATGTTGCGCGACCACGATATTCACGATGTAAAGGTGATTTCCACACCGGGTCGCCTTACCGATCATTACAACCCGGCCGATAAAACGGTAAACCTGAGTGAGGGAGTGTACAATAGTAATAGTGTAGCTGCAGCAGCGGTAGCGGCTCACGAATGCGGTCACGCAGTACAACATGCCCGGGCCTACAGTTGGTTGCAATTCCGTTCGGCCATGGTACCCGTGGTTAGCTTCAGCTCCAAGGCTATCAACATTATTTTTATAGCTATGCTTTTTGGAGCCTTTGCTGTAAATCTCTTTCCTTTTACTACCGTAATCTGGATTATGATTCTATTGCAAGGAGCTATTACCGTATTTACCCTGGTTACCCTTCCGGTGGAGTATGATGCTTCTAACCGGGCCCTGGTTTGGCTGGAAAACACCAATACTACCAGCCGTGCCGAACACGATAAGGCTAAGGATGCCCTGAATGCCGCAGCAAACACCTACCTGGTGGCTGCCCTGGCTTCTCTTACCCAACTGGCTTACTACGTTATGTTGCTGTTAGGCCGGGAATAAGTTTTCAAAATATTATGCTGGTGAGCCCCCTCGTTGAGGGGGCTTTTTTATGGATCAATGATTTTTCAACTAAAAATTTAGTTGAACTAATTTTTTAGTTGTACATTTGAACCATTATTCTGAAAACCATGAAAGAACTTACCCGGGCGGAAGAAGAAATTATGCAGATACTCTGGAAACTGCAAAAGGCTTTTGTAAAAGACATTATTGCCAGTATGCCTGAACCCAAACCGGCTTACAATACTGTAAGTACCATAGTTCGTATCCTTCAGCAAAAGGAAATGGTAGGCCACAATGCGGTTGGTAAATCTCATCAGTACTTTCCCCTCATCACCAAAGAGGCCTACAGCCGTTTTCGTATGGATGGGCTTATGAAATCCTATTTCAGTGGTTCACTGAGTAAAATGGTTTCCTTCTTTGTAGAAAAGAATAAGGTGAATACCCGGGAGCTGGATGAGATACTGAAGTTAATCGAAAAAGAAAAAGAGCAATGAAAGTATTCCTCATCAATATGCTACTGTTCAGTGGTATATACTATACCCTTTACCTTTTATTATTCCGCAGGAGTAACTTTTTTAAACTGAATCGTTTTGTACTGCTGCTGATACCCTTACTAAGCATTGCAATCCCGGCCATAGCTCCATTTTTCAATGACCCTATTTTAGAAAGTACCGGTTTTGCCACTACCCTGCTTCCGCTTACTATTAATGCGGATTTAGAAATGACGTCCCAGAATTCCAGCACCCTTCCGTTTGGCGTATGGACTATAGTTTACGGATTTGGTGCAGTTGTAAGCCTGAGTCTCTTCTTATTTGGCCTATTCAAGGCTCATAAAATTTGGAGTCATGGTAAATCCGCCACCTGGGAAAATATACAATTCCGGTTTTCGAGAAACACCCCGGCCTCTTTTGCTTTCTTCAACCGTATTGTAGTACCTGAATCACTGGAACATCACCCTAATCTTTATACCATTTTAAGACATGAACAGGTGCATTGCCGCCAAGCTCATAGTGCGGATGTGGTCTATTATAACTTACTCACCGTAATATTTTGGTTTAACCCGTTTTTTCATCTGCTTATGAAAGAGCTGCGGCAAACCCATGAATGCCTGGCCGATGAAAAAACCATAGAAAAAACTTCACGTGAAGTATATGCGCGCATGCTGCTCAGCAGCACTTTTGGACAGGATAGTCCCTTTCCGGTGACGACCGGATCGGTACATCCGTTTTTTAATTCATCACTCTTAAAAACCCGAATTACCATGTTGTACAAAAAACAATCTCCAAGGTGGTTGAAGACTGCTTATTGGATTATGTTACCCCTGGCGCTGCTTATGACTTTACATGCCTGTAATAAGGCTTCAGAAGGCAAGGACGAGTCCACCGAAATGCCGGTGGAAGCTGTGAGCTTTGCTGAAGTAGAGCAACCTCCGCTTTTTGAAGACTGCGATGTAAGCGCTGGTATGGACGAACAAAAAGTATGTTTTCAGCGAGGCTTGATAAAACATCTTCAGGAGCATATGAAATACCCGGATAAGGCTAAAGAGCTCGGGCTGGAAGGAACGGTGTACGTGCAGTTTGTTATCGATCAAAATGGTAAAATACAGAATGCAGAAGTGATGCGTGGTATTGTACCTGACGACTCAGCTAGTGCTGAAATGCAGGAAGCCCGCAAGGAATTGGATGATCGTGCGATAATGATTATTTCAAAGCTTCCGCAGATGAGCCCAGCCAAAATGAAAGGGAAGAATACAGCTATAAAATTCACTTTACCAATCTCCTTTAGGTTGCAATAAACCTCACATCAAGTTAAGTTTCCAAAACAAGCCGGAGCCTGCGGGGTTTCGGCTTGTTTGTTTATACCCCTGGAGAACCACCGAGCCGTTTAGCGGTTTATAACCTTAAACTCCTTATCATGAAAAAAATCATCTTCGCCTGCTCTTTATTTTTTTGGATACTGGGTTTAACTGCCCAAAACGAAGAAATTATCTATGTCCGTGTAGAAACTTTCCCCACACACCAGGGCTGTGAAGACAAGGAAGTTACTGACCTAGAAAGCTGCTTTGATCAACAAATCCAAAGATTGGTAGCGGAAAATTTTGAATTCCCTCAGTCCGCTTTGGAAGAGGGTGTAGAAGGTACCATACGACTAAGTATGATTATTGAAAAGGATGGTACTATCAGTGAGGCCAGGATTTCCCAGGGAATACAGGAAGACTACCAGGATGACCCCGCCCGGCAGGCGGCAGCGCGTGAACTGGAACTAAATGCTCTAAAAGTATTGGAAAAAGTAGAGGTGCTTAAACCGGCCATGATGAAGGGCAAAGCAGTGCGCATGAAATACTCCTTTCCGCTTCATGCAAGCCTCAAAAAATAAACAAAGGCCTGTCCCTAAAGACAGGCCTTCGCCTCATTGATCGAGATAGTGAACTTTTATTGGGTTAATATTTTCTGACTACTAATCAAGGGTTGTTGATCCACATTAAGCGGTATGGTTGTGTTTGGATTTAGAGTAGCCTGTAGCGCAGGAATAACCGAAATATTATACTTAATCTTATTGGCCTGTTCAGGACTAATACGATCCATGCACTCCGTCCAGGAGTTGGACATAACGTTATGAATATCCGGTGATCCTATTTCACCGTTGTAACGACAATTTCTCTTTTTCACATCGTTGCGTAAACCGAGATAGTCAGCGGGTGTATCACAAACAAAATCACCGGCATTTCCACAGTTATTTTTATCTTCCAGGTAAACACCATGCGATGAACTTTCAAAATAGGTCGGTAACAAACCTAACATGTGTCCGATATTCTTGGCCACAAAAGCCTTGAACTCTCCTTCTTCCTGAAAGGGTACCAAGCTTCTCCGGGCAACAATACTGTTGGTAGTATAAATATCCCTTCGCTGCAGTTCACTACCTTCAAAGGGTAGTATATATATGGTGAGCTCTTCCTTAACAATCGGGAGTATTTTGCTCCAGCTACTTACAGCACTTCTGTCCAATAGATCGGGACGGGATTGTTCAGATTGAAAATTGAGGTAAATGCCGTGCGGCTGATACACCTCTGCCAAATACTTTTTGGTTTCCTCCAGAACGTGGGTATTAATATTTCGCCCTAACCATACGAAGCGAACGTTAAGATGTGCTTCACCAGTCATTTCAGGCAAAGGCCAGCGAAAAACCGGATTGGGTTGTTCCCAGGTATTTTTAGATACATCGTAACTTATAAAGGCTGGGTCTTCTTCCGGCAAGCTGTTCTCAGGACCGGAAGCCCATGCACCTATTGCGGCCAAGCAAAAAGTAAGTGTAACTAATGTCTTCATATCTATCTCATTTAATTAACAAGACAAATATAGTAAATACCCTACAGATTATCCTTACATTTTATAAAAATATGTAAAGCTATGATTTTTAATTACTGTAAAGCACTGACATTTAGCAATTTAAAATTGTAATTTAATTCCTACTTTTTTAACTTCACTCCCGAACGGTTGAAAAACTCACCACCGGGGCCTTTTCCGGAATATCAACCAGCACCCATCCCTCATCGTAAGCAGACAGGGCACAGTCACCACATTCTTTTACGGTTTTCCGGTAGAGGTAGCTTCCCCTTTCCTTGGTGGTAACCTCCCTGATCACCATTACATTGCAGGTTCCGGTGGAGGGGTAACGCAGCAAGGCCTGTTCACTGAGGTCAACACCTAAATCACAATTGATACTTTCAGGAAAGTAAAACGCAAAGGCACTGTCATTGGTGATAACCAGCTCATCGGGAAGCTTATGTCCCCTGCTAACGCAATCAGGAAGGGAGAAGGAGCGAACAATGAGTCCCCTGTTTTCAAAGAGTTCCTCATTATTCATGCAATTACTGCAGGCTTGCAAAAATGCAATGGAAAGTAAGATAGCGAGTTGCTTTAAGCTTCTCATTAATATCGTCAGTTTTCGTTTGTAATTAATTTCCGGCTTTAGCTTATAACAAAAACTAAGCCTGTAATCAAAAGACCCGTACCTGGTCGGGTACGGGTCTTTACTTTTTAAGTATCCAGTTAAATAGCTAGGCCTGTCCGGTAGGTCCACCAAAATTCAAGGGCATTTGCGGTTGCTCGGTATCCTGGATTTCCCCGTGTTGATTTTCAAAACGGGCCACGTTATCCTGCATAGCTCTCAGGAACCGTTTGGCATGCTGAGGTGTCAATACTATACGCGATTTAACCTTGGCCTTGGGAACACCGGGCATGATCTTAATAAAGTCCAGCACAAATTCACTGGCTGAGTGGTTGATTATAGCCAGGTTGGAATAAATTCCTTCCGCCACATCTTCACTTAGCTCCACATTCATTTGCGACTCCCGGGCCGCATTTTGCGCCTTCTTTTCGTCAGACATACTTTTAGTTTCTAGCTTTTAACTTCCTGTTCTTCAATTTCAACTACTTCTTTGCCTTTCAGCTTTTCGTAATCTTCTTTTGAACCTACAATAATATTCTCGTACTCCTTGAGTCCTGTACCGGCCGGTATTTTATGCCCTACCAATACATTTTCCTTCAGTCCTTCCAGGTAATCGCGCTTACCGTTTACAGCCGCCTCATTCAGTACTTTGGTAGTTTCCTGGAATGATGCTGCGGAAAGGAACGACTTGGTTTGCAAGGATGCACGGGTAATTCCCTGCAGCACGGGCTTGGCCGTTGCGGGCTGTGCATCACGGGCTTCCACCAGGGCTTTATCAGCCCTGCGCAACAAGGAGTTTTCGTCTCTCAACCTGCGGGCGGTTACAATTTGCCCTGCTTTAAGGGTTTCCGAATCACCGGCATCCACCACAACCTTCTTATCGAAGATCCAATCGTTTTGCTCGATGAAATCGTTCTTATGAACGAGATTACCTTCCAGGAAGGTAGTATCACCCGGATCCTGAATATCCACCTTACGCATCATCTGACGAACGATTACCTCAAAGTGCTTATCGTTAATCTTCACACCCTGCAAACGGTACACTTCCTGAACCTCATTCACCAGGTACTCCTGTACGCGGTTAGGTCCTTGAATATTCAGGATATCGGTAGGTGTGGTAGCCCCATCGGAAAGTGGCATACCTGCTCTTACGTAGTCGTTCTCCTGAACCAGTATTTGCTTGCTGAGGTTGATCAGGTATTTCTTTATTTCACCGGTACGGCTTTCTACGATGATCTCGCGGTTACCACGCTTGATCTTTCCGTAGGAAACTACACCGTCAATTTCAGATACCACGGCAGGGTTAGATGGGTTACGTGCTTCAAAAAGCTCGGTTACCCTTGGTAAACCACCGGTAATATCACCAGCCTTAGCCGATTTACGTGGAATTTTAACCAGGGTTTTACCCGCTTTGATCTTATCACCTTCTTCCACAATAATGTGGGCACCCACCGGTAAAGTGTAATGTTTAAGCTCTTTTCCTTTACTATCCACAATGGATATAGTAGGGATCAGTTTACGGTTACGCGTTTCACTGATTACCTTCTCCATAAAGCCGGTTTGCTCGTCAATCTCAACCCGGTAGGTAATACCTTGCTCGATATCAGCAAACTTGATGGTTCCAGCGATCTCCGAAATAATAACCGCGTTATACGGATCCCATTCGCAAATCACATCGCCTTTTTCAACCACGGCACCATCATCAACCCGCAGGAACGAACCGTAAGGAATGTTGTTGGTAGCCAGTACGATGTCATTTTTAGGATCGAGCAGTTTCATTTCAGCCGTACGGCCGATTACTACTTCAACCTGGTTGCCGTCATTGTCTTCACCTTTTACAGTACGCAGTTCTTCAAAGTCAACCTTACCCTTGAACTTGGCGGTAATGGATGATTCCTCCGATACGTTACCGGCCGTACCACCTACGTGGAAGGTACGCAGCGTAAGCTGTGTTCCGGGCTCACCGATGGACTGTGCAGCAATTACTCCTACGGATTCACCGGTTTGTACCATTTTACCGGTACTCAGGTTCCGTCCATAACATTTGGCGCAAATTCCCTTGTTAGACTCACAGGTCAGTGCCGAGCGCACTTCCACCATTTGGATGGGTGACTCTTCAATACGGGTAGCAGCAATTTCGGTGATCTGCTCGCCAGACTTGGTGTAAACCTCCTCTGTTACCGGATCAATAATGTCATGTAAACTTACACGACCTAATATTCTATCGAATAACGGTTCCACCGTTTCTTCGTTTTTCTTCAGTGCCGTTACTTCCAGTCCGCGTAGCGTTCCACAATCATCTTCGTTGATGATCACATCCTGGGCTACATCCACCAACCTACGGGTCAGGTAACCGGCATCAGCCGTTTTAAGAGCCGTATCGGCCAAACCTTTACGGGCACCGTGGGTAGAGATAAAGTATTCCAGAATGGAAAGACCTTCTTTAAAGTTAGAGATAATCGGGTTTTCGATAATCTCACCACCGCTTGAACCGGATTTCTGAGGCTTGGCCATCAGTCCACGCATTCCGGAGAGCTGACGAATCTGCTCCTTAGAACCCCGTGCACCGGAATCAAGCATCATAAATATCGGGTTGAAACCCTGGCGGTCACTACTCAGGTGGTGCATGGCACGCTCGGTCAAACGGGCGTTGGTATTGGTCCACACATCAATCACCTGGTTGTAACGTTCATTGTTGGTAATCAAACCCATGTTGTAACTGGCCAGGATGTTTTCAATCTGCTCTTCAGCATCTTTAATGAGGGTTTCCTTTTCTGCCGGGATAATGATATCCCCTAGCGAGAAGGAAAGTCCACCGCGGAAAGCATTGCTGTAACCGAGGTCCTTGATATCATCCAGGAATTTGGCGGTAGTAGGAATGTCGGTTTGCTTCAGGATATCGGCAATAATTCCACGCAGGGCCTTCTTGGTCAAAACTTCATTGATGAAAGCTACGTTTTCAGGAACTACGGTATTGAATAAGATCCTACCAATGGTGGTTTCGATCAACTTCATTTCCAACTCACCGTCTTTACCTTCCACCTTAGCACGGATCTTGGCAAAAGCATTCAGGTTAACCTTGCCTTCATTGTAGGCAATAATCACCTCTTCAGGAGAGTAAAAGGTTAAGCCCTCACCCTTCACCTCATGCTCGGGGGTACTCTTACGACCCTTGGTCATGTAATACAAGCCCAGTACCATGTCCTGAGAAGGAACGGTAATGGGTGAACCATTGGCCGGGTTCAAAATGTTGTGAGAAGCCAACATCAACAATTGCGCTTCCAGTATGGCAGCGGAACCTAAAGGCAGGTGAACCGCCATTTGGTCACCGTCAAAGTCAGCGTTAAAAGCAGTACACACCAACGGGTGCAACTGAATAGCCTTACCTTCGATCAGTTTGGGCTGGAATGCCTGGATACCCAAACGGTGCAGGGTCGGGGCACGGTTCAACAGTACCGGATGACCTTTCATCACGTTTTCAAGGATATCCCAAACTACCGGTTCCCTCTTGTCAATAATCTTTTTGGCCGATTTTACCGTTTTTACAATACCCCTTTCAATGAGCTTGCGCACGATAAAGGGTTTGTAAAGCTCAGCGGCCATATCTTTAGGAAGACCACATTCGTGGAGCTTCATATCCGGGCCTACCACAATTACCGAACGAGCGGAGTAATCCACCCTTTTACCCAACAGGTTTTGACGGAAACGACCTTGCTTACCTTTCAATGAATCAGAGAGGGATTTCAAGGCACGGTTGCTATCGGTTTTTACCGCACTGGATTTACGGGTGTTGTCGAACAGGGAGTCCACGGACTCCTGCAACATCCTCTTCTCATTACGGAGAATTACCTCGGGAGCCTTGATTTCCATCAAACGCTTCAAGCGGTTGTTACGGATAATCACCCTGCGGTAAAGGTCGTTCAGATCGGATGTAGCGAAACGTCCACCATCCAATGGAACCAACGGACGCAGTTCCGGTGGAATAACCGGTACTACCTTCACAATCATCCACTCCGGACGGTTTTCAATACGGGTATTGGCATCGCGGAAAGCTTCTACCACCTGCAGACGCTTTAAAGCCTCCTGCTTACGTTGTTGTGAAGTTTCGGTGTTGGCCTTGTGACGTAAGTCGTAGGACAACTGATCCAAATCTAAACGGGACAAGAGCTCGATTAAAGCCTCGGCACCCATTTTCGCGATGAACTTATTGGGATCGCTATCGTCCAGGTAGTTATTCTCACTGGGCAAACGATCCAGGATTTCCAGGTATTCCTCTTCCGTAAGATACTCCATGTAGTTTAACGGAGTGCCATCCGGTTGAGTAGCATTACCAGCCTGGATTACCACATAACGCTCGTAATAGATAATCATATCGAGCTTTTTGGTGGGTAACCCTAACAGGTAACCAATTTTATTAGGCAACGACTTAAAGTACCAGATATGCGCTACGGGCACCACCAGGTTGATGTGTCCTACGCGCTCCCTGCGTACTTTTTTCTCAGTAACCTCAACCCCGCACCGGTCACAAACAATACCCTTGTAACGGATACGCTTGTACTTACCGCAGGCACATTCAAAATCCTTTACCGGACCGAAAATGCGCTCACAGAATAAACCATCTCTTTCCGGCTTGTGCGTACGGTAATTAATGGTTTCGGGCTTCAGAACTTCTCCGTAAGATTTCTCCAGGATTTGCTCCGGTGAAGACAAGCTTATGGTGATGCTCTTAAAGTTACTGTTGTAGTTATTTCTATCGTTTTTCCTTAAAGCCATGTATATAGGAAATTAAATTCTGTTCTAAATATTAATCCAAAGTAATCTTAAGTCCCAATCCGTTCAATTCGTGTAGTAATACGTTGAAGGATTCCGGAATACCCGGTTCAGGCATAGGATCACCTTTTACAATAGTTTCGTAGGTTTTAGCCCTACCTACTACATCATCCGACTTAACGGTAAGGATTTCTCTAAGGATGTTGGATGCTCCGAAAGCTTCCAAAGCCCAAACTTCCATCTCTCCAAAACGCTGACCTCCAAACTGGGCTTTACCACCAAGCGGCTGCTGGGTAATAAGCGAGTATGGTCCAATAGAACGGGCGTGCATTTTGTCATCTACCATGTGGCCGAGTTTCAGCATATAGATCACCCCTACAGAAGCGGCCTGGTGGAAACGCTCACCGGTACCACCATCGTAAAGATAAGTGTGACCGAAGCGTGGTACACCGGCTTCATCGGTAAGTTTGTTGATATCCTCAATAGAGGCACCGTCAAAGATCGGAGTACCGAATTTGCGGCCCAGCTTTTTACCAGCCCAGCCTAATACGGTTTCATAAATCTGACCGATGTTCATCCGTGAAGGTACACCCAATGGGTTCAATACGATATCCACTGGTGTTCCGTCTTCCAGGAAAGGCATATCTTCCTGGCGCACGATACGGGCTACAATACCTTTGTTACCGTGACGACCCGCCATTTTATCACCTACCTTAAGCTTACGCTTTTTGGCGATGTAAACCTTAGCGAGTTTAACAATACCAGAAGGCAATTCGTCACCCACCGAAATGGTGAACTTCTCACGCTTATATACACCCACCTGGTCGGTAACCTTGATCTTGTAATTGTGGATCAGGGAGGTAATCATTTCATTGCGATCATCATCGGTAGTCCAGGTGCCCCCGGTAATACGGGAGTAATCCTCGATGCTGTTCAGGATCTTCTGGGTAAACTTGGTTCCTTTGGGGATCACATCTTCATTCAGGTCGTTCCGTACACCCTGGCTGGTTTTACCCGCTACCAGGATATTCAGTTTTTCGAGGAACTTCTGGCGCAGAACTTCCAACTTCATGTTGTGTTCTTCATCCAGTTTTTCCAGGATCTCCTTGTCTTTGATTCTTGTTTTCTTATCCTTAACCGAACGTGAAAACAGTTTCTTGCTGATCACCACCCCATTCAATGATGGAGAAGCTTTCAGTGATGCATCTTTCACATCACCGGCTTTGTCACCAAAAATGGCGCGAAGCAGTTTTTCTTCCGGGGTAGGATCGGACTCTCCTTTTGGAGTAATCTTACCAATCAGGATGTCACCGGGCTTCACTTCAGCACCGATGCGGATAATACCGTTCTCATCCAGCTCACGGGTAGCTTCCTCACTTACGTTGGGGATGTCAGCGGTTAATTCTTCAGCACCCAACTTGGTATCACGAACTTCCAGTGAATATTCATCGATATGTATGGAGGTGAAGATATCTTCACGTACCACTTTTTCCGATATTACGATCGCATCCTCAAAGTTGTAACCTTTCCAGGGCATAAACGCCACCTGCATGTTACGGCCTAAGGCCAGCTCACCACCTTCGGTTGCATAACCTTCACAAAGTACCTGTCCTTTAGATACTTTCTGACCTTTAACCACAATCGGCTTAATATTGATACAGGTTCCCTGGTTGGTTTTACGGAACTTCACCAGGTTATATGTTTTCATATCATCGTCAAAGCTGATCAGGCGATCATCATCGGTACGCTCATAGCGGATAACGATCTTCTCGGAATCTACATATTCCACTTCACCTTCACCTTCAGCATTGATCAACACCCGGGAGTCAGAGGCCACACGGCCTTCCAAACCAGTACCTACAATAGGAGCTTCAGGACGCAACAATGGTACGGCCTGGCGCATCATGTTCGATCCCATCAGGGCACGGTTCGCATCATCGTGCTCCAGGAAAGGAATCAAGGATGCGGAAATCGATGCAATCTGGTTGGGAGAAACGTCCATGTAATCCACCTCGGAAGGCTCAATCAATGGATAGTCGGCTTCGTCACGGGCCTTAACGCGGTCGTTTTCAAAATTTCCATCGTCTTTTACCGGGGCATTGGCCTGGGCAATTACTTTCTCTTCTTCCTCCTCAGCACTCAGGTAAATCGGATCAATACTAAAATCAACCTTTCCACCTTCTACCTTACGGTAAGGGGTTTCCAGGAATCCCATGCGGTTCACCTTAGCGTAAACACACATGGAAGAAATCAAACCGATGTTAGGCCCTTCCGGAGTTTCAATAGGACAAAGACGTCCGTAGTGCGTATAGTGTACGTCACGTACCTCGAAACCGGCACGCTCACGGGAAAGACCACCCGGCCCTAGAGCGGAAAGCCTACGCTTATGCGTAATCTCTGCCAGCGGGTTGGTTTGATCCATAAACTGTGAAAGCTGGTTGGTACCGAAGAATGAATTGATCACCGAAGAAAGGGTCTTCGCATTGATCAGGTCAATCGGGGTAAATACCTCATTATCACGAACGTTCATACGCTCACGAATGGTACGCGCCATACGGGCCAGACCTACACCAAACTGGTTGGCCATTTGCTCACCTACGGTACGTACCCTCCGGTTACTTAAGTGGTCAATATCATCCACCTCAGCTTTGGAGTTGATCAGCTCAATCAGGTACTTTACAATGCTGAGAATATCATCTTTGGTCAATACCTGGGTATCGGCTTCAATATCCAACCCAAGCTTTTTGTTCAGTCGGTAACGACCTACTTCACCCAGGTTATAACGTTGCTCTGAGAAAAAGAGCTTGTCAATAATACCACGAGCTGTTTCCTCATCCGGTGGCTCAGCGTTTCTTAATTGACGGTAAATATGTTCCACCGCTTCTTTTTCAGAGTTGGTGGGGTCTTTCTGCAATGTATTGTGAATAATGGCAAATTCAGATGACTCGATATCCTCCTTGTGAAGAAGGATGGTTTGAACATCTGCGTCCAGTATTTCTTCAATATGATCTTTTTCGAGCACGGTGTCACGGTCTAACACCACCTCGTTACGTTCGATGGATACCACCTCACCGGTATCTTCATCCACAAAGTCTTCAACCCAGGTTTTGAGCACACGAGCGGCCAACTTACGGCCCATAACCTTTTTCAAACCGGTTTTGGACACCTTTATCTCCTCCGCCAGGTCAAATATTTCCAGGATATCCTTATCCCTTTCATAACCGATGGAACGGAGCAGCGTGGTTAGGGGTAATTTCTTTTTACGGTCGATGTACGCATACATCACGTTGTTGATGTCGGTAGCAAATTCAATCCAGCTTCCTTTAAAAGGAATAATACGGGCTGAATAGAGTTTGGTACCGTTGGCATGGTAGCTTTGACCGAAAAACACACCGGGCGAGCGGTGCAACTGTGACACGATCACACGCTCGGCACCGTTCACAATGAAGGTACCGCGTGGTGTCATATAAGGTATTGTACCAAGGTAAACATCCTGAACGATGGTTTCAAAATCCTCGTGCTCGGGATCGGTACAATATAATTTCAATCTTGCTTTAAGGGGCACGCTGAAGGTGAGTCCTCTTTCGATACACTCTTCCTCGCTGTAGCGTGGTGGATCTACAAAGTAGTCCAAAAATTCCAGTACAAACTGGTTTCTTGAATCGGTGATAGGAAAGTTCTCACTAAACGTTTTGTACAATCCTTCGTCATGCCTATCACCAGGTTTAGTGTCTAATTGGAAAAAGTCCTGAAATGACTGTAATTGAATATCCAAAAAGTCAGGATATTCAAAGCGCTTGATAGAAGCAAAGTCAATTCTTTTTTCCGAGGTATTATTCGCAACCGTGTTGTTGGCCATTACAGAAATGAAATAAAGTTAAACTAAACACAAAAGGGTTTAGGTCAACCATGCTGTGCATGGTGACCTAAACCAAGCTTATAAAAGCAGTAAGGAGTTGAGATTAGTTTATCTCAACCTCAGCTCCTGCCTCTTCCAATTGAGACTTCAGAGCTTCTGCCTCATCTTTGGCAACTCCTTCTTTAAGAGGCTTAGGAGCTTCATCTACAAGCGCCTTAGCTTCTTTCAAGCCTAATCCGGTCAATTCTTTTACCAGCTTCACAACCGCTAGTTTAGAACCTCCGGCAGACTTAAGGATTACGTCAAATTCTGATTTTTCTTCAGCACCGCCAGCATCTCCGCCAGCAGCCGGTCCGGCAACAGCTACCGCTGCAGCGGCAGGCTCAATACCGTATTCTTCTTTCAGGTAATCTGCCAATTCGCTAACCTCCTTTACGGTAAGGTTTACCAACTGATCACCTAATTCTTTGATATCTGCCATTTTTGGTCTTCTTTTTAAGTTTTAAAAAATAATAATTAATCTATGGAAGCTTTAAGTGCGTACACTGTTGTTAGGCTGCACGCTCCTCGAGGGCCTTCATGAGGCCAGCCAATGTATTCTTTCCGCTTTGCAGGGCAGAAACAACGTTCTTGGCAGGAGATTGCAACAGCATGATAACGTCTCCGATAAGCTCTTCTTTCGATTTCAATGAAGAAAGAGCTTCTACCTTGTCGTCACCAATGTAAACGGATTCCCCAACGTAAGCCCCTTTTAAAATGGGCTTGTCCGCCTTTTTCCTAAACTCTTTAATGAGTTTAGCGGGAGCATTACCGGTATCGGAAATCATGATACTGGTATTACCTTTCAGGGTAGGGAACAATTCGTCAAAACTTTTTTCCGAACGCTCCATCGCCTTCTTAAGGAGAGTATTCTTAACCACATTCAGTGTAATACCGTTTTTGTGGCACAGCCTGCGTAAGTTGCTGGTTTGCTCGGCATCCAGGCCGGCAATGTCAGCAATGTAAATGATGTCGGTACCTTTCAGTACTTCAGTCAGGCTTTCTATTTGTTGATTTTTTTCTTCTCTGGTCATCTTTCCAAGATTTTCTTCAGGTTATCAGACAGACTTTGCATCAATGCTAACACCAGGACTCATAGTAGAGCTCATGCTGATACTTTTGATGTAAGTACCTTTAGCAGCGGAAGGCTTCATACGGATCAGAGTTTTGATCAGCTCTTCTGCATTTTCGCGGATTTTATCCTTGTCAAAAGATACTTTACCTACGGTAGCATGTACAATTCCGTAACGATCTACTTTAAAGTCGATCTTACCGGCTTTTACATCGGACACTGCTTTACCTACATCCATAGTAACGGTACCGGTTTTAGGGTTAGGCATCAGGCCACGAGGACCCAGGATACGACCCAAAGGACCGATCTTTCCCATTACGCTGGGCATGGTAACGATCACGTCCACATCCGTCCAGCCACCTTTGATCTTTTCGATGTATTCTTCCAGTCCTACAAAATCAGCACCGGCATCTTTAGCTTCCTGCTCCTTGTCGGCCGAAACCAGGGCCAGAACTTTTACGTCCTTACCGGTTCCGTGGGGAAGGGTTACCACACCGCGAACCATTTGGTTGGCTTTACGTGGATCTACACCCAAACGAACGGCCAGGTCAACTGATGCATCGAATTTAGTAGTAGTGGTTTCCTTTACCAGTGCACTGGCCTCATCTAAAGAATATGCTTTATTCTTTTCGATTTTGCCTAATGCTTCTTTTCTTTTTTTACCTATAGTCGCCATTTCCTTCTAAATTTTAAGATTCAAATGGTTTAGTACCTGTTACTGTCAATCCCATACTTCTTGCGGTACCAGCCACCATTTTCATAGCTGATTCTATGGTAAAGGCATTGAGGTCTTGCATTTTGTCTTCTGCAATGGCTTTAACCTGATCCCAGGATACCTTACCCACCTTTTGAAGGTTAGATTGGGGTGATCCTTTTTTGACCTTGGCTGCTTCCATCAACTGAACGGCAGCAGGAGGAGTTTTGATTACAAACTCGAAGGACTTGTCCATATAAACCGTAATAATAACGGGAAGGACTTTACCTTGCTTATCCTGCGTACGAGCGTTAAATTGCTTGCAGAATTCCATAATATTCACCCCTTTGGCACCTAATGCAGGGCCTACGGGAGGCGATGGATTGGCCGCGCCACCTCTAACCTGAAGTTTTATAATTGCGCTTACTTCTTTAGCCATTTGTTTTCTACTTTGTTTTTATATCTAAAACTCTTGCCAGGGTGGAAGCTTCCTGGACTTTTTGAGCTCACAATTCTTATTCTTTTTCTACTTGCATGTAAGAGAGTTCCAACGGTGTTTTTCTACCGAAAATTTTCACCATAACCTCCAACTTACGCTTTTCTTCATTGATCTTTTCAATGGTTCCATTAAAACCATTAAAAGGCCCATCAATTACCTTCACGGTTTCACCTACTATATAAGGTATGTTGATCTGCTCATCTTTTTCCGATAGTTCATCAACCTTACCTAACATCCGGTTTACTTCGGCATGCCGCAAGGGCACCGGGTCTCCTCCTTTTACTTCACCGAGAAAACCAATCACGCCCTGCACATTCTTAATGGTGTGAATCATCTCTCCAGCCAATTCCGCTTCTACCATTATGTATCCGGGAAAGTAGTTTCGCTCTTTGCTCACCTTTTTCCCATTGCGGATTTGATAAACCTTTTCAGTGGGTACCAAAACCTGTCCCAAAAATTTGCTTAGGCCAGCGTACTCCACTTCGCTTTCTATATAGCTTTTTATTTTATTCTCCTGTCCGGAGATAGCTCTAACTGCGTACCACTTCATTCCAGCGCTCATTCTTCAATGGTTAAAATAATCCGTAAAAGGCTTCCAGTGCCTCACTGATGATCTTGTCCATCGCGAAAATGATCAGGGCAATTACGATGGAGGCCACGGCTACCAATACAGCAGTACGTTGCAACTCCGGCCAGGTTGGCCAGGTTGTTTTATGAACCAACTCATCGTATGAATCTTTAAAATAAGCCTGTATCTTACTCATTCTCTTTTCCTTTGCACGGGTGGTAAGAATCGAACTCACGACCTTCGGTTTTGGAGACCGCTGCTCTACCAGCTGAGCTACACCCGTATTTGGTTTAAAGGTTTTAATGTATAAAGTTTTAAAGCTTGACCGCAGAGGCCTTGAAACCTTAAATCTTTACAACTTTAAAACCGGTTTTTTTTTTATGGCAGAAAGGCGTCCCGAAAAATCGGGACACCTTTTCACCAAATTTTATCTAAAAAGACCTAAGTCTTATTCAGTAATTTCAGTTACCTGACCGGCACCTACAGTTCTACCACCTTCACGGATAGCGAAACGCAATCCTTTGTTGATAGCTACAGGAGCGATAAGTTCTACGGTAATAGAAACGTTATCACCAGGCATTACCATTTCAGTTCCTTCTGGTAAGTGAATTTCACCAGTAACGTCAGTAGTACGCAGGTAAAACTGAGGGCGGTATCTGTTATGGAATGGAGTGTGACGTCCACCTTCTTCTTTCTTAAGGATGTAAACCTCGGCTTTAAACTTCTTGTGAGGAGTGATTGAACCGGGCTTACAGATTACCATACCTCTGCGGATATCGGTTTTTTCAATACCACGCAGAAGGATACCTACGTTATCACCGGCTTCACCGCGATCAAGGATCTTACGGAACATTTCCACACCGGTAATAGTAGAGGTAAGTTTTTCATCACCGAAACCGATAATCTCAACGGAATCACCTGTGTTGGCAACACCTGTTTCAATACGACCGGTAGCTACAGTACCACGACCAGTAATAGAGAATACGTCTTCGATAGGCATCAAGAATGGCTTCTCATTATCACGCTCTGGCTCTTCGATCCAGGCATCAACAGCTTCCATCAATTCCATAACGGTGTTTACCCATTTTTCTTCACCGTTCAACGCACCCAGTGCAGAACCTTGAATTACAGGGGTATTGTCACCATCATACTCGTAGAAAGAAAGCAACTCACGGATTTCCATTTCCACCAGCTCTAAAAGCTCTTCATCATCAACCATATCCACCTTGTTCATAAAAACAACGATACGTGGAATACCTACCTGACGACCTAAAAGGATGTGCTCGCGGGTTTGTGGCATAGGACCATCAGTAGAAGCTACTACCAGAATGGCTCCATCCATCTGAGCGGCACCAGTTACCATGTTCTTTACGTAGTCAGCGTGACCAGGACAGTCAACGTGAGCGTAGTGACGGTTAGCTGTTTGATACTCTACGTGAGAAGTGTTAATGGTAATACCCCTTTCTTTTTCTTCAGGAGCATTATCAATAGAGTCGAAGGAACGAAGTTCGGAAAGACCTGCGTTAGCTAGTACGGTGGTAATAGCCGCAGTCAAGGTAGTCTTACCGTGGTCAACGTGTCCAATGGTACCGATGTTCAAGTGGGGCTTATCCCTTTTGAATGTTTCTTTTGCCATGGTTCTTAAAACTTAATTTTTATTTTAGTCAATATAAAGCGAGACCACCGTGGTCTTTCACTTAGAGCCAATGAGGGGATTTGAACCCCTGACCTCTTCCTTACCAAGGAAACGCTCTACCCCTGAGCTACATCGGCAGTCATTAGTCAATTAGTTGATTAGTTAATTGGTGATTAGTTTATAACCAATCAACCTTTTACTAATCAACCAACTTCTACCTTTGAGCGGGAAACGGGATTCGAACCTCCCGATTAAATCGGGACAGGCGCGACTGGTCGCTTCAAAAGAAGCTTTCAACCAAATCGTACCGCGAAACCAATTTCGCCACTTTGAGCGGGAAACGGGATTCGAACCCGCGACCCTCAGCTTGGAAGGCTGATGCTCTAGCCAGCTGAGCTACTCCCGCATTTCGGGTTCAAAGTTTGTTGTTTAAGGTTCAAAGTTGTATTGACAACCCTTCAACTTTAAACATTCAACTTTAAACCACCTGGCTTAAGTGGGGAGAGCAGGATTCGAACCTGCGAAGGTGAATACCAACAGATTTACAGTCTGTCCTCGTTGGCCGCTTGAGTATCTCCCCATGAAAATCAACTTTTTACGATTTTTTATCGCAAAAGTGACCTATGAGCCTGTGGAGGGATTCGAACCCCCGACCAGCTGATTACAAATCAGCTGCTCTGGCCAACTGAGCTACACAGGCTTATAACGTATTATAAAAAAGAACAGCCCGTTTTGAAAAACGGACTGCAAATGTAAAAAGAAAATGTGTTGCTACAAACAGAGCTAAAAATAAATTTTAGGAGGCCATCGCTCTTGATTTTTCCTTGTGTTTTCTGAGTTGTCTGCGCAATGCTTCGGCCGATAAATCGGTGGCCTCTTCAAAGGATTTGCATTGCTTTTTCACAATGAGGTCATGCCCTGGAATATTGAGTCGGATTTCGGTAATTTTATTCTGTTTGGTATGGTTGTTATCCACTTTCAAGTAAACTTCGCTATCCACGATACGGTCATAGAACTGTTCCAACTTGCTAAGTCTCTTTTCAATGAAGGTCAGGAGTTTTTGATCTGCTGAGAAGTTGACAGACTGAATGCGTACTTTCATAAAATCGCGATTTTAATTACCCCTCGGGTGGGCCTTGTTATACAATTGTTTCAATTGATCTACCGAGTTGTGCGTGTAGATCTGGGTGGCAGACAAATTGGAATGCCCGAGTAATTCCTTAATTGAATTTAAATCAGCCCCCCTGTTGAGCATATGTGTGGCAAAGGAGTGCCGAAGCATATGCGGACTTTTATTTTCTATTCCAGAAACTAAACTAATGTACTTATTTACGAGCTTATAAACAAGTTTCGGATAGAGCTTTTTACCCTTTACAGTTACAAAAAAAGGAGAGCTGGCTTCCATCGGCCTTCTGGCCGATTCCTTGCGTATGAATTCCTCCAGTTCCGCTTCAAAATTTCCGGAAATAGGAATAAAGCGCTCCTTATTTCTTTTGCCCAAAACACGGATGTAGTGATTTTTCACCTGTACATCGGACACCTTGAGCCCGATAAGTTCACTTAACCGCATACCCGTATTGTAAAAAACAGAGAGTATCATCTTGTCCCGGTATCCCTTTTCATTATCGGGAAAACTTATCTCCTCGAAAAGATTGGATGCTTCCTCCTCGGTTACCACTCTAAGTAACTTCTTTCCGGTTTTAGGAGTTACCACCTTCAGCATTGGATTAATGCTTACTTCACCTTCTTTAATAAGGAAACGAAAAAAACTTTTAAGGGTAGATATCTTTCGGTTAATGCTGCGCGCAAGCAAACCTTGTTCTGATAATTGTACAATCCAGTACCGGATCATTTGATGATTGACCTCCGCCCATTCCTTTAAATCGTACTGTACTTGTAAAAAATCACGAAAAGAAACCAAGTCGGTGTAATAGGCCTTCAGCGTATGGTCGGAATAACGCTTTTGGTACTTCAGGTAATCAGTAAAGGAACTTATATCCATAAAAAAAGCAAGGAATGTAAAGATACAAACCTTGCTTCAGTTCAAATATTGTGAAGGAAGAATTCCTATTCCTCCTCTTGTCGCTTGCCTTGAATGTAAGCAGCCTTGAGAATTTCTTTTCTGCGCTCAACCGAAGGCTTGGTGAACTGCTGACGTGAACGAACTTCACGCATAACACCAGTACGGTCGTACTTTCTCTTGTAACGTTTTAACGCGCGGTCTATCGATTCTCCTTCTTTTACAGAAATTACTAGCATTGCTTCATTTTAATTTTTGGGGCTGCAAATATAAGGAAATAAGAAAACAATATCCTTTGAAGCCGATTTTTTTCTTTATCTCTATTCTTCCCTCATCAGGTTTTTGGAAATTACCAGCTTCTGGATTTCGGATGTTCCCTCACCTATAGTACAAAGCTTCACATCGCGATAAAACTTCTCCACCGGGAAGTCCTTTGTAAAACCGTAGCCACCAAAAATCTGAACCGCCTCATTGCAAACCTTCACGGCTACCTCAGAAGCGTACAGCTTAGCCATAGCACCTATATCGGTGACTCTTTCACCACGATTTTTCATGTCGGCCGCTTTGAAGGTCAATAATTCGGCTGCTTCCAGTTCGGTGGCCATATCGGCCAGCTTAAATCCAATAGCCTGGAATCTTGAAATCGGTTTTCCGAACTGCTCTCTTTCCTTAGAGTATTTAATGGCTGCATCCAGAGCACCATGAGCAGTGCCCAATGACAGGGCAGCAATGGAAATACGCCCTCCATCCAACACCTTCATGGCCTGTATGAAACCATCGCCTTCATTACCCAGCATATTTTCGTGAGGTATCCGGCAATTTTCAAAGATCAGCTCGGTGGTTTCCGAAGCGCGCATACCCAACTTGTTTTCCTTTCGGCCCCCGCTAAAACCGGGAGTGCCTTTTTCCACTACAAAGGCTGACATACCATGCGAGTCGCCTTTTTCACCGGTGCGTGCAATTACTACCGCTACGTTCCCGGAAACCCCGTGGGTGATGAAATTTTTAGAGCCATTCAATATCCAATGATCGCCATCCCGTACTGCGGTGGTGGCCATCCCACCTGCATCGGAACCGGTGCCAACCTCGGTCAAACCCCAGGCTCCCAGCCATTCAGCGGTAGCCAGTTTGGGTAAGTATTTTTTCTTTTGTTCTTCGTTACCGAACGATAGTATGTGACCCGTACACAAAGAATTATGGGCCGCCATGGATAATCCAATAGATGGATCAACCCGGGAAAGCTCAGTTATGGCAGTTACATATTCAGAGTATCCAAAGCCGGAACCTCCGTATTCTTCGGGAACCAACACTCCCATTAAACCTAATTCACCCAGCTTTTTAAAAACCTCTATGGGAAAAGTTTGCGCTTCGTCCCATTCCATTATGTAAGGTTTGATATGTTGTTCGCTGAAATCGCGCACCATATCCGCTACCATTTTTTGGGTTTCGCTCTTTTCGAAGCTCAATTCAACCTGGGGTGCTGTTGCAGTTACGTCCATATATTAATTCTTTTGGGTCTGAGAAGTTAAAACGGGGCCTAGGCACGTCCGTTCAAGTTTTGCAAAAGTACTGAACGAGAGGTCAAACTTCAAATCCTGGCCTTTTTAAAAGCTCAAAGTCTTATATAAGGTAAAAGTTGCTCCACCCGCTCCGGGGTAAAACCTTCCAGTTGCATTACTTCAGAAGTCCTTTTAAAAGGTCGTGCCTTTTCTCTGAAATTAACCAGGGCTTTCACCATTTCATAGTCCAGGTAAGGGTTTTTCATCAATTCTCTAAAACTTGCTTCGTTAATGGAGACCTTTCGTATGAGCGCGGTATCCACCTGAATTTGATCTTTAATTTTCAGGAAACGCTCTTCGTCCATCCCGTACACTTCTAGTAATTGCTTTTTATGGTAGTACCCTCCCAGCCTATCTCTGTACCTCAATATATTCTTGGCTGTATAGGGCCCCACTCCTTTTATTTTAATTAACTGAAGCGAGTCGGCCGCATTAATTTCCACCACCACCGGTTCTTCCTTTTCAGGCAAGGCAGGCAAAGCTGATGTATCAACCTTAACAAACGGCAACATTTTCAATACCAGGCCTGAGTCTAAACCATAAACTTCAAACAATTGGCTGGCCTCCCTAAAGGGTTTTACTTTTTCACGGTAAGTTTCAATTCTTGTGGCCTGCCAACTGTACAAACCCATTTGCTCCAAATCAGTTTTAGCCACCGTATTGGGATCAAAAGGATGAAAGGTCCATCGGTCTTTCCTGGATGCGGGATAACGGGCTGGCGGTTGCGGGAAACGTGCATAGGGTTTCACTTTAGCCAGCCAGGTAGAATCCAAACCATACATACGCTCCAGATCGGCAAAACGAAAAAATTTACCACCCTTGCTTTTATAATTTTCCAGGGTGGCTGCATGCCTTTCGTCCAAACCCAGTGCCTTCCAAACCGAATCATTGGCGGTGTTGGGGTCAAAAACAAAAGGCTTAATATCCCACCGTTTAAACCGGGCGATGCTATCCTCCTTCTTCCATTCAGCTACTTGCTTTTCAAACTCGGTGAAATCCGATTCGGGTATGGTATAGAGATAATCATCCACCAGGATAAAGCCCCATAGCAGGAGTGCAAGCATAAGGAGCAGGTAAATCCCGTTCCTTTGGCTCCTGGTATAAGTAGAGAATTCTTTAAGGCCTTTCCACATGGACATCTTCCAGTTTCATGACCTCCCTGAAAAATGTGTTACCAAGCAAAATAAGAAATAAATGCAAATTCAACTTTTTCGCTTAGTTTTAAATCCTTTGATCCTTAAAACTCATAAGTTTCTGCTTATCGCAAGCATTATTTGACGAGACCGTATATTTTTAAGATTATTGCACAAACCAAAAAACAAGCGTATGAATAGGTTTACCCTATGCCTGGTGGGCTTACTGATCTCATTTTTTGCCCTGGCTCAAGACAATGGGCTGGAATTGAATGTAACGATCGAAAATCCCACCCATAAAATCAATGATGCCAACGCTCAGGCCGTAGTGAAAGGAGGTACAGCCCCCTACCGCTATTACTGGAGCAGTAAATCAACCGATACCAACTCCACAAAGTCTTTCGGTTTGGTGGAAGGAGTTCACCACTCCGTTACTGTGGTTGATGCGCAGGGTAACCGAATTGAAAAAGAGTTTAAAATAAAAGCCACCTCGGTAACCGAATCCATGAATGGTACGGTAAAACCTATAGTAGATGGATTTGCCACTTTTATTTTCTGGGACCCGTTTTACGCCATGGGCCTTTATGATAACCGGGTTTACACGGAAGATGGGAAACTGTCTCGTCACCCCAATGGTTCTGTGCGCACTAATTCCATTCCTTTTATAGTGATTTGGTTAATATTTGGTGCGCTATTCTTCACCATCCGTATGGGCGGTGTTCAGTTTTGGGGATGGAGACATTCGATAAAATTAGTGCGCGGAAAATTTGATGAATCCGATGCCCCGGGAGAAGTAACCCACTTCCAGGCCCTGGCCACTGCCGTTAGTGCAACGGTTGGACTGGGTAACATAGCTGGCGTAGCCGTAGCTATTTCCATTGGTGGGCCGGGTGCCACATTTTGGTTGATTATTGCCGGACTGCTGGGTATGGCCTCTAAATTTACCGAATGTACCCTGGGGGTTAAGTATCGTGATATAGGCGAGGACGGTGTGGTTGAAGGCGGACCCATGCGCTACCTGCGCAAAGGACTGGCTAAACGAAACATGGGTGGTCTGGGTAAAGTACTAGCGGTAATCTTCGCCATTCTTACCATCGGAGCCAGCTTTGGTGGTGGAAATATGTTCCAGGCTAACCAGGCCTACCAACAAATGGCCAACCAGTTCACTTCTATTGCCGGTTATGGCCCGGTATTCGGCATCATACTGGCTATTTTGGTAGGAACGGTAATCATCGGTGGAATCAAGAGTATTGCCAAGGTTACGGAGAAGATTGTTCCCTTTATGGCCGGGGTTTACATATTGGCCGCGCTGGTAATCATATTCTACAACATTGGTAATATTGGTGAAGCCTTCTCTTTGATTATCGAGGGGGCTTTTGCTCCCAAAGCAGCATTAGGTGGTGTGATCGGGGTACTGATACAGGGCTTCCGCAGGGCCGCCTTCTCCAATGAAGCAGGGGTAGGCTCAGCCGCTATTGCGCACTCCGCAGCGAAAACCAAATACCCGGTAAGTGAGGGATTTGTTGCCTTACTGGAACCTTTTATTGATACCGTAGTAGTATGTACCCTTACCGCCTTGGTATTGATTTTCAGTGGATTTTACGATGACGCAGGTATGGGCGGAGCTACCCTCACCTCACAGGCCTTTGGTAGCGTAATTAGCTGGTTCCCCTACGTATTAGTGGTAGCCATCTTTCTGTTTGCATTTTCTACCATGATCAGTTGGTCTTACTACGGATTACGCGCCTGGACCTTCTTACTGGGCCGTAACAAATGGACCGAATTGAGTTACAAACTCATTTTCCTGCTTTTTATCATAGTGGGTTCCTCAGTAAGCCTGGGTGCAGTACTGGACTTTTCGGATATGATGATCCTAGCCATGGCCTTACCGAACGTAATTGGTCTGTTACTCCTTAGCGGTGAGGTGCGGGCTGAACTCAAAAGCTACTGGAGCCGTTTCAAAAAGGGAAAGATTCTGGATGAATAGCCTTTAACAACATTTGTTCCGTACAGATAGAGGGCTGATTGCAAAAGCCTTGTTAATTTTGCGTTATGAAACAAAAAGCCTCGGAAGGTTCAGGCTCCAGGGAAAAAAAGCCGCGTCTTAACAAGGCGTCTCTTAAAAAGTCATTAAAGCTTTACCGGTATATTAAGCCTTACCGCGGGGAGTTTGCCGTAGGAATGATCTTCCTGCTCCTCTCCAGTGCCGCCAACCTCGCCTTTCCCAAATACCTGGGTGAGTT
Organism: uncultured Cryomorphaceae bacterium; assembly: GCA_937120475.1. Lineage (GTDB taxonomy): Bacteria > Bacteroidota > Bacteroidia > Flavobacteriales > Schleiferiaceae > CAKZNE01. The sequence continues at coordinate 311,655 of CAKZJV010000009.1, forward strand.
GGTGGATGCCACCAATTCAGAGGCTATTTTCGAGAACATTCGCGAGATTAGTTTTATCCTGTTGGGAATCCTGACCGTTCAGGCCATTGTTTCCTTCTTTAGGGTGGTACTTTTTGTGAATGTTACCGAAAAAACACTGGCTTCCCTGCGCCAGGCCACGTATCAGCACCTGATTAAATTACCCATTAGCTTTTTCAACCAAAAAAGGGTAGGCGAACTCAATAGCCGGATTTCTTCAGATATTTCCCTGCTACAGGAAACCTTCACCACTACCCTGGCCGAGTTTATCCGGCAATTGGTGATCATATTCGGAGGTATTGCCATTTTGCTTTACACTTCACCGCGCCTCACCTTATTTATGCTGGCTATTGTCCCGGTATTTGTATTAATCGCTGTTTTCTTCGGGCGGTTTATCCGTAATTTCTCAAAAGAAGTGCAAAAAGAAGTAGCGGAATCCAATACAGTGGTGGAAGAAACTTTACAGGGAATTTTTAACGTGAAGGCCTTCGCCAACGAATTTCTGGAAATAGCCCGCTATCGCAAAAAAACCAATGATGCTGCACGCATTGGTATGAAGAGTGGTAAATACCGTGGTGCCTTTTCTTCATTCATTGTATTCGGTTTATTTGGAGCTATTGTAGCCGTGCTTTGGCAGGGTGTTAATCTTATCGCGGAAGGTGAACTGGCCGTAGGTGAACTTTTCAGTTTTGTCATTTATTCTGGTTTCATCGGTGGGTCCATTGGAGGTTTCGCCAACGTATATGCCAATATCCAAAAGGCCATCGGTGCCACTGAAGAACTGATGGAAATACTGGAAGAACCCACCGAAGACCTCCACGAAGAAAAGAGCCAGGATTTGTTGCCGGAATTCAACGGCAAGGTAGAGTTCAGAGAGGTATCCTTCACCTACCCCACCCGCCAGGAACAGCAGGTATTACATAAGGTTAATTTTACCGCACAACCGGGTGAGCAAGTAGCTTTGGTAGGGCCCAGCGGAGCGGGCAAATCTACCGTGGTTTCGTTGATTCTGCGCTTTTACGAACCCTCTTCCGGCCAATTGCTTTTTGACGATAGGCCGGCCCAGGAATTTGGCCTGAGTGAAATACGCAACCAAATGGCCGTGGTACCGCAGGACGTTTTCCTTTTTGGCGGAACTATACGCGAAAACATTTTGTACGGCCGCCCTGAAGCTTCAGATGAAGAGGTGATTGAAGCCGCCAAACAAGCCAATGCCTGGGAGTTTATCAGGGAATCTAAAGATGGGCTGGACACCGTAGTGGGCGAAAGAGGCATTCAGCTTTCCGGAGGTCAACGTCAGCGGGTAGCTATTGCCCGGGCGGTTTTAAAAAATCCCAGCATCCTCATTCTGGATGAGGCGACTTCAGCCCTGGATTCTGAATCGGAAAAATTAGTACAGGATGCCCTGGATAATTTAATGCTAGGTCGTACCTCCATTGTAATTGCCCACCGCCTGTCCACCATACGCAAAGCCGATAAAATTGTAGTACTGGATAAGGGCGCAGTAGTGGAAACCGGAACCCACGAAGAACTGCTGCAAATAGAGGAAGGGCTGTACCACAACCTTAGTGAGCTTCAGTTTGCCCATTGATTTAAACACCCACCTGTTTACTATTTTAGGGATTTAAGCGTTATAAGCTGCACCCTGGTCTTTAACTTTAACTTTGTGAAAAAGCGTTGGCATAAAATAAAAAGCACCCGTTGGTTTGCCCTGATCAGCAACAAGTTTGTGATTGCCACCGGTGCTTTTGTGGTGTGGATGCTCTTCCTGGATGTAAACTCTTACCTCATTCACCGCGAACTGAATCAGGAATTGGAAGAATTGGAGCAAAGCATTGACTATTACGAAGCCGAAATTGCCAGCGATCAAAAACAACTGGAAGAACTCACCTCCGATCCCGAAAAACTGGAAAAGTTTGCTCGTGAGCAATACTGGATGAAAAAACCGGGTGAAACCATCTACATTATCGAAGAGTAAGGAATGCCCTAAGCTGGTTCCCGTTTTTGGCTTCGGTCATTGAGCTATATTTAAGACCTTTGCTTGAAATCTTAAAAAGATATGGCGAAAGATCTCTTCGCAGATTTTCCAAAACCCGATTTCAGCCACTGGAAACAACGAGTGGAAAAAGACCTTCGGGGTAAAGATTTTGAAAGTCTGATTTCCGAAAGCCGGGAAGGCATTACCATCTACCCTCTTTATAATCACCAGGATGCTGAATTTTCATTCCAGCCCTTTCGAAATAAGCTGGATTGGAGGATTGTTCAGGAAATACTGGTGATGGATGCAAAAGCCGCTAATGCGGAGGCTTTGGATCACCTCAACCGCGGAGCAAATTCCCTTTTATTCTACCTGGCCCCACAAACGGACCTCTCTTTATTATTAAAGGATGTACTGATTGAGCATGTCCATATTCATTTGATTACCGAAGGTAGCGATGCCTTGCTGGTAGCAGGTCAACTGAATGAGATAATCAGCCAAAGAGGACTGAATCCTGAAGACATCCACGGTACCATTAATATTGACCCACTGGAAAACCTGGCCCGTACCGGAAACTGGTTCGGTAGTGAAGAGGAAGACTTTAGTTGCTTGCAACAATTAAAGCAGGCCTTACCACAAAATATGCGTTGCCACTGCATAAATGCCAACTTATTCAGTCATGCGGGTGCCAGCCTTGATCAACAATTGGGTGTTTTGTTATCCATGTCCTATGAATATTTGTACCGTCTTGAATTAAAAGATGCCAAAGGGTTTTGGCTGAATACGGCCATTGGTTCCGACTTCTTTGGTGAAATTGCCAAAATGCGGGCCTTGCGAAGGTTGTGGAAACAACTGCTGGAAGAAGTCGGTATTCCCGATACTCCGGCCCATATTTATGCTGAATCCAGTTTCAGGAACAAGACCATAAAAGATGCGTACAACAATATGATTCGTAGTTCGGCCGAGGCCATGGCTGCTATTATTGGCGGTGGTGATGAATTTTCGGTGAAGGGCTTCGATCAAACCTTCAGGGCGCCCAGTGCCTTTGGTGAACGTATTGCCAAAAACCAACAAAGCGTACTCCAACACGAATCTTATTTGGATAAGGTGCAGGACATGGCTAAGGGTTCCTATTTTATTGAAGAGCTTAGCGATCAACTGGCTCAAAAAGGCTGGGAATTTTTTAAATCCATCGAAAAAGAAGGCGGGTACATCGAAGCATTGAAATCGGGCTGGTTACAGCAGCAGATCGAAACAACTGCCCATGAAGAGCAAATGGCTTTTAATGAAAAGACCCGCGTACTTATTGGTGCAAATAAATACGTTAACTCCAATGAAAACCTGCAGGAAATTATCGAATACGGCCACTTTCACCGGCCACCAAAAAACGAAACCACGGTAAAGCCCCTCTCTGTAAAACGTCTTTCTGAAGAATTGGAAAAAGAATAATTATGGCCAGACACGATTTTGCAAATACTGCCTATAAAAAGCTTTCCGCTTCCAAAACACCCATCGGCCATTCCGCCAAATGGTCAACCCCGGAGGGAATAGCAGTGCCCACCTCTTTTAGTAAGGAGGATTTCAGGAAACTGCAGCACATTCACTTTACAGCAGGCTTGCCTCCTTACCTGCGTGGACCTTATTCCACCATGTATGTAAGCCGCCCCTGGACCATTCGACAATATGCGGGATTTTCAACCGCTGAAGAGTCCAACGCCTTTTATCGCAGAAACCTGGCGGCCGGGCAAAAGGGATTATCGGTAGCCTTTGACCTGGCTACCCACCGGGGCTACGATTCCGATCACGAACGCGTGGTAGGTGATGTAGGCAAAGCTGGAGTAGCTATTGATTCGGTGGAGGATATGAAAATTCTTTTCGACCAGATTCCGCTGGATCAAATGTCGGTATCCATGACCATGAACGGAGCGGTAATACCCATCATGGCGTTTTACATTGTATCGGCTGAAGAGCAAGGGGTCGGTCCTGAAAAATTATCCGGTACCATCCAAAATGATATCCTTAAGGAATTCATGGTACGCAATACTTATATCTATCCGCCACAGCCATCCATGCGGATAGTATCCGATATTTTCGAATACACCAAGAATTACATGCCCCGCTTCAATAGTATTTCAATTTCGGGGTACCACATGCATGAGGCCGGTGCTACAGCCGATATTGAGTTGGCATACACCCTTGCGGACGGAATGGAATATTTGAGGGCCGGTATTAAGGCCGGGCTGAACATCGATGATTTTGCCCCGCGTATTTCTTTTTTCTGGGGAATCGGGATGAACCACTTCATGGAAATTGCCAAAATGCGTGCAGCGCGAATGCTATGGGCCAAAATTGTGAAAGAGATGGGTGCTAAGGATGTAAAATCAATGGCACTGCGTACCCATTCTCAAACCAGTGGTTATAGCCTTACCGAGCAAGATCCCTTTAATAATGTGGCGCGCACCACCATCGAAGCTATGGCAGCCGTTTTCGGGGGTACGCAATCCTTACATACAAACTCCCTGGACGAAGCCATTGCATTGCCCACGGATTTTTCAGCGCGTATTGCCCGTAATACGCAATTGATCATCCAGGAGGAACTGGGTGTTACCCGAACGGTAGATCCCTGGGGCGGCTCTTATTACGTGGAATACCTTACCGACCAAATTGTAGAAAAGGCATGGGCCCTGATCCAGGAAGTAGAGGAATTGGGAGGTATGGCCAAAGCCATCGATACCGGTTTGCCCAAGATGCGTATTGAAGAAGCGGCCGCTAAAAAGCAAGCTCGTATAGACTCAGGTAAAGAGTGGATTGTGGGGGTGAATGTGTATCGCAACGAAAAAGATGAACCCATAGAATTGCTGGAGGTGGACAATGCGGAGGTCCGCAGAAAGCAAATTGAACGGTTGGAAGCCATAAAGAGCGAGCGGAATGAACCTGAAGTTGATGCTACCCTGAAAGCCCTGGAAGAAGCGGCCCGAAGCGGGGAGGGCAACCTATTAGCTTTAGCCGTTGATGCCGCCCGGGCCCGGGCTACCCTAGGAGAAATAAGCCTGGCCATGGAAAAAGCTTTTGGACGGTACACGGCTACCATTCGCTCCATATCCGGAGTATATTCCAACGAAATGAAAAAAGACGAAAAGTTTGAAGAAGCCCGGAAACTGGCAGATGAGTTTGAACAAATGGAAGGCCGCAGACCCCGGATTATGGTCGCTAAAATGGGTCAGGACGGACACGACCGCGGTGCGAAAGTGGTGGCTACCTCTTTTGCCGACCTGGGCTTTGATGTAGATATCGGCCCCCTGTTCCAAACTCCGGCTGAAGCGGCCCGGCAGGCGATTGAAAACGATGTACACCTATTGGGGGTTTCCTCTTTGGCAGCGGGCCATAAAACTCTGGTTCCCCAGGTAATCGAGGAGTTGAAAAAGCAGGGCCGGGAAGATATTCTAGTGATTGCGGGAGGCGTGATTCCTCAAAATGACTACCAGTATTTATTCGATGCCGGGGTAGTCGGTGTTTTCGGGCCGGGAACGGTGATTGCAGAAGCAGCCAGCAAAATTTTGCGGGTGATGTTAAATTCAAAATAAAACTATCATGTTCGGAGATATGATGGGCAAACTCCAGGAAGCCCAACAAAAAATGGAGGAAACCAAAGAACGATTGAAAACCATTTCCATGGTGGAAGAATCCTCCAACGGAAAAATAAAAGTGGTGATCACCGCTGCCCGGGAGATCAAGGATATTCAGATTGACGAAAGCCTTCTGGAAGATACCGAGGAGCTCAGTGACCATTTGGTTCTAACCCTCAACAAAGCTATTCAAAAGGCCGATGAGGTGAACGAACGTGAAATGCAGGGAGCGGCCAGCGGTATGATGAATATGCCTGGTTTAGACGGGCTTTTCGGAAAATAACAGATTACTTTCCCTTGGATTCCATCAACCCCAATTTTAAAAACTTCGATCGCCAGCAACTTCCAGCGATTAGCAACCTCCTGGATGAGCTTCGAAAAGGTGACCGTGCGGCATTGAGCCGTTCTCTTACCCTGGTGGAAAGTAAAAAAGCTGAACATCGGGCGTTGGCCGCTGAGCTTATTCACCGTGCGATGCCCTTTAGCGGAAAGTCATTGAGGATTGGTATCACCGGGGTACCGGGAGTAGGTAAAAGCACCTTCATTGAAGCTTTTGGGGAGTACCTTACCCGCCAGCACAAAAAAGTGGCGGTTCTGGCCATCGATCCGAGCAGTACACAAAGTAGGGGTAGCATACTGGGCGATAAAACCCGTATGCAGCATCTTTCACAAAACCCGAAAGCTTTTATCCGCCCCTCGCCCACAGCAGGTTCCCTGGGAGGTGTAGCCCGGAAAACCCGTGAATCCATACTCCTTTGTGAAGCAGCTGGATATGACGTGATCCTGGTGGAAACGGTAGGTGTGGGTCAGTCTGAAACCACGGTAAAATCCATGGTCGATTTTTTTATGCTGCTAATGCTGGCCGGTGCTGGTGACGAGTTGCAGGGTATTAAGAGGGGTATTATGGAAATGGCCGATTTGCTTCTCATCAATAAAGCCGATGGTGAAAATGAAAAAGCTGCGAAAAGAGCGATTGGCGAATATAAACGGGCCCTCCACCTTTTTCCTCCTAAAGCCAACGAATGGATACCCCGTGTGGAAAGTATCTCGGCCCTGGAGCAAACGGGAATGGATGAGGCCTGGCGTATAATCAGCGAATTTGAGCAACAACAAAGGCTAAAAGGCTATTTGGAAGCTAACCGCAAGGAACAGAACGTGTTATGGTTTAAAGAATCAGTAGGCCAGTTGTTACTGGAAAAGTTAGCTTCCGATAGCAACCACCAGGAGCATTTCAATCAATTGGAAGAAAAAGTACGGAACGGAAAAATGGAACCCGGCCAGGCCGCCACGCAGCTCCTCGGGGACTTGTTTCAATGATAACCTAATAAAGCGAAAACCGACTTAAGCGATAGTTTTCATCGCCTCTCAGAAACACATACACCGGCTCGCCTTCTTCGGACTGGTAAGCCTGGGCAGGTAATATTTTAAGGTCTTTTCCGAATTTCCAGTTCAACTTTGGTTCATACAAAAAGTTGCCAGTTTCCTTATTGAAACTGTAAAGCACGGGAATCAAGTACTTGTGGTGGTTTGCCTTTCGCAGGTCATAAACCTTTCGCACCCCCTCTTCAAAATTTTCAAGGTCGTCCTGGAAAAGTATGTAGAGCGTTTCATCATCCGAAAAACTAAGATAACCGGTGGCCCGGTTAACAGGACCATAGCTTTGCAGTTTGGGCAAGCGGTGTACCCATAGTACCTCTCCCATTTCATCGAAAGTGGTCAGCAGCAAATCATTATAGTTAACACCGGCCGGATTGTTATAATCTGCAGCTTCCCCTATTAAACAGCTAAAGTCCTGAACCCTGAAAAATTCAAAGGAGGTAAAAACATCATTGATTTCCGTATCGAGGTGGTACTTCATCAACTCCTCATTCAGGAATTCGTTAATCAGGTCTTCTGAGAATTTTGACCGCCTCGTTCTTTTTAGTTGTTTGGTAGCGGCATCCACCTCCAGGTACACTACCCCTTCAATTTGTGTATCGCCCCTCCTGGTTTCGGAGGCATCTTTGTTTTCTTCAGTATCTTCCAAATCTACGGTGCCATACAAACCTGCCCATGCTATATTTCCATTATCATGAATGGTAGCGCAGAGTTGTCGTACAAATGCATTTGCAGGTATCAGCTTATCCGGAATTGGTTGTTCCAGCCTTTGGTAACCCCTGGTAAAGTCCAGCATCACCATCTTCCTGTTACTGTACGAGTAAACTGAACCTTGACTATCCACCAGCTTATTCATCGCCATACCGTCTTCCGGATTTCTTAAGATAAAGTCTCTGGTTAAAAGGGGAGCCAGGTTTTCATCCAGCAACAGAACTCTTTCGATATAATCTTCTGAAGACGGGCTAAGGGCAATGTGATGGATTAGTATCCGGCTTTTGGTAGTATTCATGCATAGGTTCAGTAGCCCCAGCTTCTGGTATATGATAGCCTCACTTTCCAGTTCACCCGGGTGTTGTACCTTCTTGCTGAAGATTGTGTCCAACACCTCCACCGCACCCGTTTGAGAATTTACTCGTTGGGCATACACCTCCACTAAGTTTCCAGTGGGAGTAAAACCCCGGTAAAAGCAAACGAAATAATTCCCGAGTAAGGCCACTTCCATCAAACTGACACTTTGCCTGCGCTCAAAGACTTCACGCGGCTCTATCTGCACATTGAGCTTTAAATCCAGGGTATTCTGATTGTAAACCTGAAGAATGATTTCATCGGGAAGGGCTTCGGAAAAATGTTCTGACTTTTCAAAGTCGGCTGCATAAAGCAAACCGTTTCTCAACTCGAGTATTTGTGGGGTAAAGCTTTTATAGGGTGTTTCAAGCATAGGCCCCATTTCCAAATTCTGGGCCTTTAAAGCATAGCTCAGTGCAATAGTGAGAAATATGAAAATGAGTTTACTCAAGAATTTATCGATTAATCAACCCTTCTTCAAAATTAAGGGTCAATTCTCGATAAACGGTAATCTCTTCGGTCTTTAGCGAAAATAAAAACGGGTGCTCCCTGCTCGCTATATTCACTTAAATAAGGATCAAGTTTGAGATCTTTATCGTTGCCCCAGGCCCGCTCAACCTTATACTCCATCTTTCCGGTTTTCAAATCGATGGAGTACAGTACCGGAATGGCGTATTTGGAATGATTGAGCTTTCGCAGGTCAAGCACCTGGCGTTGGTCACCCTCAAAGTTTCCTTCGTCATCATTAAAGAAAATGTGCAACTTCTCTTCACCTAAAAAGCTCATGTAACCGTAAATGGTATTCTTTTCGTTGGCCACTTGCCATTTGGGAATATGATGCGCCCAATTCAACCTTCCCTCCCGGTCAAAAGAAAAAGCGACCAGGCTCTTATAGTCAAAGTTGGGTACACCTTGAATCTTAGGTACCTCATGCCCTATAAGTATGGTGGCACTATCCGTAAAACGATATTGGAACCAGGTGAAAACATTGTTGAACTCTGCTTCTTCATTATATTTTATATAGTCTTCTGTTTTAAACTCATCCAGGAAGGCTTTATCAAACTTGTTTACCTGTACTTTGGCAATTTCCTTATTAAAGGCATCCACTTCTATGTAAACGATCCCTTCCACCTGGGTATCCCCTTCACGGGTTTCGGGCCTGGGTTTATTTTCATCGGTATCTTTAATATCCTCGGTAACATAAGCTGCCGTAATAATAAGATTTCCCTCATTGTTAAAAGTGGCCGTAATTCTTGATGGGAAGGCGTTACTTTCAAAAATATTGGAAGGGAGTGGCTCACGCCACTCCTCGTACTCCTGGTAAAAATCCAGGAATACAATATTGTTATCTTCCAGGTAATACAGCGAACCCTCACTATCCACATCCACGTTAGCAGGTACCAGCTCGGAGGCTTTTTTGCGCACAAACTCTTTATTGAGAAGGACCTCCATTTCACCATTTAAAACCATTATCTGGTCGAAATAACGTTCCAGTTCGTAATTGCGGGTGGCATAATTAACCACAAAGCGCTTATTACCCTTACAACTGTGGATGCGGTAACTGCCGAGGCGATTGGCTAATTTTTCATGAGTGGAAAATACAGGCAGATCTTCAATTTTCTTATGGATTAAGGTATCCGTAGAAAGTTTTTTGCCGGTAACCGCCTCAATACGATGAACATATAGTTCGGAGTAGGACCCATCGAAGTACCCCCCACTTACAAATACTAGTATGCTACCGTCTATAAAGAGGATTTTCTCCAGGTTTATAAGTGACTTGAGTTTACCGAAGGGAACCATATCCTCATACCTTTTGGAATAAACCCTTTTGAGGGTATTTTTATCAAAGGCTTCTACAATTATATCCTGGGAATCTTTATTCGCCAGGTAAACATTGTTTTCATCCTGCCCGCGAATATTGGGGTAGTAGCTGTGCCATTCAGCTTCATAAACCGGCCCTGACTTTAGCTTTTGGGCTGAGGTGTTAAGGGCTGTCCCTAGTAATAACAAGACTAAAATCTCTTTTAAATATAATGGTCCTATTTTTAACATCATGGTTTATATACTTTAACAGGTTGATATTTCCGTTTATTCATACGGAAGGAGTAAATCACATTCTCCTCCACATCATCTTGAATAGCATTCATGGGACTTATCACCAAAGTTTTGGAATCACTATTCCAGTTCTTTTTTAACTCATAGTTAAGTTTACCATTGTTTAAATTTATACTATACAATACAGGAACCATGTACTTATTTTTATCGGCAAGTCTTAAATCATTAATGTTTCGTTTTCCATCTTCGAAGTTGAGATCATAATCTTGAAAGAGAATATGTAATTCCCTATCTTCTATAAAACTGAAGTATCCAATTATATTATTCATCCTACTATCACTCGCTTCTTGCCTTTTAGGAATTCGATGTGACCATATCAACCTTCCTTTCATGTCAAAGGCGAAAATGGCGAGATCTTCCTTCGTGCGCCATGTTCCTTTTGGAATGCTCATCCTGATACCGGCTTCAGCAATAAGCAGGGTAATACTATCTGTGAAGTGATATTTAAAAGATTTGAAGATGTCATTAACCTCAGCCTCTATATTGTATTTTAATTGATCTTGGGTTCTAAACTCATCAATAAAACTTTGGTCAAACCGGTTTAGCCTGGCAGTAGCAACCTCTTTATTAAAAAGATCGACCTCTATGTATACTATTCCCTCCAGCTGGGTATCTCCTTCCCTTCGTTCTGAGGCATCCTTATTCTCATCTGTATCTTCCAGATCCTCCGTAAGGTAGAAGGCGGAAAGCACCAAATTCCCGGTTTTACCAAAACTACCCGACAAGCCAACCGGCTTGGCATTACTTTCGAAAAAACCCGAAGATAATGGCTCCCGCCATTCCTCATAATTCTGAAAAAAATCCAGGAAAACAAGCTCACCGTTCTCTATGTAATACATAGAGCCTTCAGAATCAACCACCTTGCGGTGCGGGATAAGCTCTTCTTTGGAACTTTTGATCTCTGTTTTCTTGAGTATTTCATTAAGTTCCCCATCCAATACAACCAATTGTTCGTAGTATCGATCTATTTCAAAATCCTTAGAAGAATATTGAATAACTAATCTCTCATTATTTTTACTACTGCTGAAATGAACCTCACCTATTCGTTCAAGGTATTTCCCTGTACTCATTACCGTAGATAAATTTTCAACATCCTGATGCAAAAGCGTATCAGGTGGCATTTCCTCCCCAGTAAGAGCATCAATTTTATACGCATATATCTCTGTATAGGAAGCCTTAAAAAACACCCCCTGAACAAAGTATATAAAATAGCCATCCATGAATAGGAAGTGCTCAAAGGTATTCATCACCGAAAAGTTAACTTCCAATTTAGGATCAATAATCTTCTTATAATTTCTTTCTAAAGTATTTTTATTGAAACTTTCAATACCCAGTTTAAGTGGGGGGGACTCTGTTAAATAGGCGGTGTAAAAATTTTCTTCATCCTGTCCCACTATATTAGGACTGGGATGCAAAAACTTCGATTTATGTGTCTTTCCTACCTTGACCTCCTGACCTTCAACAACCCAACCAAAGGCTAACAGTAAGAGCATAATTAATAACCTCATTCAAAAAAATTAATTGGATATTCTCCATAAATCCGTCTGCGTCTCCTTCTCCAAGTCGCGCATGGAAAGCTTGCGGCCCACGCTTTCGCTGCGCTCATAAACCACTTCCCCTTTTTGCAGATCGTAAACCCCGAAATAATAATAGTCTTTTTCTCCCTGTGAAATGTATCCCAATATGCGGCACACATAGCGGGCCGGTGCCTTTATCCGTTGAGATATATCAAGGTCAACCGGGGTTATTTTATGCCTGCGATAAACCCGGGCTTGTTTGATCCACTCCTCCAGGCCTGAAAAAACGTTGTAATTGGCAATATCACCGGCACTCATCTCCTCCACGTAAAGTAATTCAGGTTCAATACCGGCCGCTTTTACCCACTGGGGCAACATGCTTTTATAAGCTTCTTCCTGTTCCAGGGCTTCCAGTTGCTCCTTGGTATCTTCAGAAGCGTTGGTGACCATGATGGTGGGATCCAATAGAATCAAATTCCTGATTTTTAAACCTGAACCGTATTCTTCCAGCCGGTCTTCACGGTCTTCCCTGCGATCTTCCCTTTCATCGGCACTCAGGTAATCTTCAGCATCCATACTGTCTTTAAAAGCCCGGTGCTCTTCCATTATTTGACTTAACCAACCGCTTTCATACTGTGGTTTTAACAAAAACCGGTAAAAGTCGCGATAGTGCATTTGACGGGCCCGCAGGTAATGCCGCTCACTGGGAAAGTCTTCAACAGTCTTGTTAAAAGCCACTATTCCTTCGGTCTCTACATCAAAATCATTGGCCTCCAGTTCAGCATACGCCAACATATAACGGCTCAGGTACTTTTCAAACTCCTTCAACACTTTCACTTCCGGATACTTCTCCCGAGCCTTAAGGGTATGGTAAAAGGCGGTGGTTATCAGTTGCTTGTTGTTAAATTGTTTGATCAGGTGATACACCTGCTGCATAGGCCCTTCTACATGATAATTACTGCCCGTTACATCACTAATGTCATCAACGGCCTTAAAACTGGCCAATCCGTAAAGAGCCCTAACCCTTGATACTTCCAGGAAACGGTTGTTGGGGTGTTTATCTTCCAACACATAGATATCATAAAGTGCATCACCGTACTGGCCGTACAATATTTTTTCACGAACCGCCTCAAAACGCGCCAACTCCCGGATCTGTAAAAATTTATCTTCCGACTGAACAAAGAAACGCTTGCCTTCAGCGGGAGCCGCCTGCAGGGCACTGTTTACGGCCGCTCGCCTGGTGGCTATATTGGGGTGGGTATGCGTTTGATCGAAATAATCTTCTTCTTTACTAATAGGATCTACCTCCGTACGAAAGAAAATCTCCGGAACCTGGAACTCATCCTCCGCCAGAAAGTCCGTGCCTACCTTTTTGCGACCATAGGTGATATAACCCTGGTGCAAAGTGGTAAAGAGGGTATCTACGGCTTTGGGGTGATAGGAGGATTTTAAATACAACTTCAGCCCGTATTCATCGGCTTCCAGCTCATGATCTTTGGAGCGGCTTACCATTTGATCAAAACGCCTGGTAGGATTCATAGACCAGTCGTCCTGCAGGTCACGGAACTTTTTAAAGCTATCGTATTGATGCTCTTTTACATAATGCGAAATTTCATGCGCTATTACAAAAGCCAATTCAGCCTCGGAGCGTACGTGTGCTATCAAGCCTACATTGATACCTATGATGCCATCGGCCACGGCAAAAGCATTTACCGTAGGTGATTTGAAAAGATAAATACGTATGTCATCGCGCAGTACCGGCTCATCCTTCAGTAACTCATCGGCAATTTGATTGAGGTAAACCGAAATAGGATCGCCAAAAGAAAACTGGCCGCTTTGCAGCATCATATCGATTTCACGATGTTGACGCTGCCAGAATTCTTCCATTTCACTGGCCTTCTTGCGCTTCATGGCCTCGGTACCTTGTAGCTGAAGGCTTTCCTGGTATTTATCACCCCAGCTTCTTAAAAAATCAGGTGGTAATTCCCCTTCCGATTTAAGCCCGGTAAAATTTTGAAGATCGAGGGAAGTTTGGGCACAAAGGGGGCTAAACAGAATCAATAACACAAAGGCTACCCCGGCCCTTAACTGGTAAAAATTCACTAGAAAATGGATTAAGGTCTAAACTTTTCGCAATATAACAGGAAAAGTTCCACCCCTCAAAAAACTTATGGTCTTTAAAAATCGCGTTTCACCTCACGTTTGAGGTAACCCAAAGCTTTTTTGGTGGGAAAGCTCTCCATAGTCATCACCTTATTCAGAAGGGCTTTGCTGAGTTCCACTCCTTCTTTTTTGGGATCTAACTCTTCCGCTACGTTATTAATGATACCTACGGTAGCCGATTTGGCGGTAACCACCAACTTCCAGGCTTCATCGCTAAGATATATCTGCTGCGAAAGGTTATGTTCAAACTCCTGCCGGATGGCATTTACCAAAACCGAGCGGTACTGCTGCACATTCATCCCCTTGGAGGATAAGCGCAACAAAAGACGGTCGGGGGTAATGCGCTCTAAAAAGAGCGACAAACGCTCATAGGCCTGCAGGCGAATGGGCAAAGCACTTTTTTGGGTTTCCTTTTTAAGGAAGTAAGAACGCCTCTTTTCCTCGTTCTCCATAAAGTTGCTCAGCATCATGTAGCAAAGCAGCAAAAGGAAAATAGAAGGCAGAGCGTATTTAAGTATTTCCAGAATTACGTCCATAAGTTTTCGTCCCTAAAATTCAGAGCCCCCAAATATCGTAAAAATCAAAAAGGAGGCTAACTCCCGAAATTTGTAGTTTAGCGGCTTAACGCAAACAACGAGAATGAGCCTGCTTTCCGACCGCATTCAAGACCTTTCCGAATCCCAAACCATAGCCATGAATCGAAAGAGCCGCGAAATGAAAGAACGCGGTCTGGATGTTATTAGTCTTTCGTTGGGAGAGCCGGATTTTAACACCCCTGATTTTGTTAAAGATGCCGCTAAGCAGGGCATCGATGATAATTATACCTATTACCCTCCGATAGCCGGTTATAAGGACCTTCGGGAAGCCATCAGCCACAAATTCAAGCGGGATAATAATCTGGACTACAGCCCGGAGCAAATTGTTGTAAGCACCGGGGCCAAGCAGAGCATAGCCAACGTGGTTTTATGTTTGGTAAACCCAGGTGACGAGGTTTTACTGCCCGCCCCCTACTGGGTTTCCTATTACGAAATTGTGAAGCTGGCCGGGGGAATTCCGGTAATTATTGAAGCGGGTATTGAAGCTGATTTTAAGATCAGCAGCAAGCAACTGGAAGATGCCATTACCCCTAATACTAAAATGCTCATTTTCAGCACACCCTGCAACCCTTCCGGCAGCGTTTACTCGCAATCTGAATTGGCAGAGCTGGCCAAGGTGCTTCAAAAGCATGAAAAGGTGGTAACGGTGTCCGATGAAATTTACGAACTCATCAACTTTGGCGGTACTCATGCCTCATTGGCTTCCTTTCCCAAAATTTACGACCGGGTAGTGACGGTTAACGGGGTTTCCAAGGGTTTTGCCATGACGGGGTGGCGCTGTGGTTATATTGGTGCTCCTTTATGGATAGCACAAGCCTGTGACAAAATGCAGGGGCAGTTTACTTCGGCCGCCAGCAGTATTACGCAACGAGCGGTTTTGGCGGCAATGAAGGCCGACCCTCAAGAGGTAAGTTTTATGCGCGATGCTTTTAAGCAGAGGCGCGATCTTGTTCTTGGTTTGCTGGATGAAATTCCCGGTTTTAAGACCAACCTGCCCAAGGGCGCGTTCTATATTTTTCCCGATGTAAGTGCTTTGTTTGGAAAAACCTACCAGGGGCAAACCATTGAAAGTAGTAACGACCTGTGCATGTTTTTGCTGGAAGAGGGCCACGTGGGCCTGGTGCCCGGTGAGGCTTTTGGCAACTCTAATTGCCTGCGTATTTCCTACGCAGCCTCGGAAGAACAACTGCGCGAAGCCTTGAGAAGAATAAAAGAAGCGGTGGCTAAACTAAACGGATAAAGAGATGAAAGCAGATGCCATGTTCTCCATTTTTGAGCGGAGCATAGAAGACTATCACCAAACCGATAATATCGATACGCCCCTAAAAAACCCTTATCGCCAAGGTAGTTTAGAGGAATTACTGTACCGTAAAAACTGGATTGACACGGTACAGTGGCACCTGGAAGATATTATTCGTGACCCGGAAATAGACAGTGAAACCGCGCTTAAAATTAAGCGCAGGATTGACGCCAGTAACCAGGATCGTACTGACCTGGTGGAAAAAATCGATGACTATTACCTACAGGAGTTTAAAAAGGTAGAGCCTGCGGAAAATGCCAGGATAAACACGGAAAGTCCGGCCTGGGCTATCGACCGTTTATCCATTTTGGCACTTAAGATCTACCACATGAAAATTGAAGCGGAACGCTCTGATATTCAAGAGGAATTGCAACAGAAGAATGAGTTTAAATACAACGTTTTGCGAACCCAGCAAACCGACCTTTCTATTGCCATTGATCAACTGTTGGAAGACCTGCAAAAGGGTGAACGTATTATGAAGGTGTACCGCCAAATGAAGATGTACAACGACCCGGAATTAAACCCCGTTCTGTACGCTCAAAAAAAGGAGTAATGCGCATTTTGGTACTGCGCTTTTCCGCTTTGGGCGATGTGGCCCTTACCGTTCCCGTTCTTCAAAAACTAAAGGAACAATACCCGGAAGTGGAGGTAACCCTGGTTTCCAGACCATTTATGAAGGCTCTGTTTCAGCCTCTACCCCTTCATTTTCATGCGGCCGATGTAGATAAGGACTACCGGGGCACGGCTGGTCTCTGGAAATTATTCCGGCAACTTAAACGGCAATACCGGCCCGATGTGGTTGTTGACCTCCATTACGTTTTACGAACCCGCATTTTAAGTACTTTCTTCAAAGCGGCAGGTGTTAAAGTATTCCACGTAAATAAGGGCCGTGCGGCAAAAAAACGCCTCACGCGGGCGGAGGATAAAATAAGGACTCCCCTGCCTCATACCACTCAAAGGTATGCCGAAGCTTTTGGTTTGGCCGGGTTTCACCTGCCATTCGAGCCAAGCGAAAACCCACGTATAAATTATCGCAGTGATACGGACCTCAGTGCATTCATCCCGCAAAAAGACAAGGTAGTAATAGGCGTAGCCCCCTTTGCTCAGCACAAGGGTAAAATGTGGCCTATCCCTAAAATGAAGTCTTTATTGCAGGAGTTAGGCGAAAAAGGATATCGCGTTTTGTTATTCGGAGGGCCTGACGAAAGGGAGCAGTTGGAGGAACTCCGTCAAAGCGAATTTATTCAAAATACGGCCGGAACTTTAAAGCTGGGCGATGAGTTGGCCCTAATGAAACACCTCAAGCTGATGATCGCCATGGACTCCTCCAATATGCACATGGCCACCCTAACGGGTGTTCCGGTGGTCAGCATTTGGGGAGCTGCCCATAGCCATGCAGGCTTTGGGCCGCTGGGCGATAACATCCGGCTTAAAGCGGAAATACCGTTGGAAACGCTGACCTGCCGCCCCTGCTCCATATACGGCAATAAACCTTGTTTGCGGAAAGACTATGCTTGCCTGAACTGGCTGGAGGTAAAACAGGTGTTGCAAAAGGTGGAAGACGCACTCTCTGGCCAATACTAAACATTCTTTACCGCTCAGCACTTACCTTTGCAGCCATTTTTTCAGTGGATATGAGTAAAGATGTAAAGCCTTACAAGGAAAAAACCAGCGGCAAAAAAGAACAGGTGGCGGAAATGTTTGATAACATCTCCAAACGCTACGATTTCCTGAACCACGTGCTTTCGCTGAGTATTGACAAAGGCTGGCGCAAAAAAGTGGTTAAAATGGTGGCGCAGGATAAACCCGGTACCATACTGGACGTAGCCACCGGAACGGCTGACCTTGCCATTGCACTTACCAAAGCACATCCTGAAAAAATTGTGGGCTTGGACCTTTCGGCCGGTATGCTGGAAGTAGGCCAGAAGAAAATAGAGGAGCGTAAGCTTACCCATATTATCAGCCTTAAGCAGGGCGATTCGGAGGATTTACCCTTTGAAAGCAACTCGTTTGATGCCGTAACGGTAGCTTTTGGCGTACGCAATTTTGAAAACCTTGAAAAAGGTCTGTCCGAAATTTACCGCGTATTGCGCCCCGGGGGTAAATTGCTGGTGCTGGAATTTTCACAACCTTCTTCCTTTCCCTTTAAACAGGTGTATCGCTTTTATTTTAAAAACATTTTACCCACCCTGGGCAAGCTGATCAGCAAAGACCAAAGTGCTTATACTTACCTGCCTGAATCGGTGGATGCTTTTCCATACGGCAAGCGCTTTACGGATATCCTGAAAAAGCTGGGTTATCAAAAACCTGATTTCAAGCCCGTTACTTTTGGTGTGGCCATGATTTACGAAGCGGTGAAATAATGCTATATTGCGCTCGTTTTTTCAAGGATGAGAAAAAGTTTTTTCATAGCAGCCCTTGCGCTGATTACCAGCTTCAGCACCTTCGCTCAAAGGGGCCTGGAAAACCTGCCCCATTATAACGACAAGCGGGTACACTTCGGCTTTTTACTGGGCTTTAACTTTTACGATTTCCACGTTCAGGAAATTGAAAACCTCGCTTCCGTTCCCGGTTATTTTTCCGTACGTTCAACGGTTAACCCCGGCTATAACATTAACATTATCGCCAGCCTTAAGCTGGCCCGTTACCTTGACATTCGGTTTTTACCCGGCTTTGCGTCCAGTAACCGTGTACTTACTTTTGATGTAATATCACCCAACACGGGCGAGCGCGTTGAGGTACCCCGGGAAATTATTACCAGTGCCCTGGAGTTTCCTTTGGAATTCAAATACCGCTCCAAGCGAATGAATAATTTCGGGATGTATGTAGTAGGAGGTGCCAAGTACAATAAAGACCTCGCTTCCAAAGAAGATTCGGAAGATGATTCCATTTTCAAGATTGCCAGTGATGAAATGTTTTATGAATTTGGTTTCGGATTGGACTTTTATTTTGAATATTTCAAATTCTCCCCACAAATAAAAGCTTCCTTTGGTTTTACCGATATCCTGGTGGAAGACGGAACCTTTTTGATTGAAGGCATCCATCGCCTGGAAACACGCAGTATCCTGCTTTGCCTCACTTTTGAATAGTTTTCATCCCATAGTGGTATGAAGGCCGATCACCAAAATAAGCTAATCGAGTTTTATGATTCTTTAGAAGAGCCTTTAAAGGGTACGCTTTTACACCTCCGTGAGTTTATATTGAAGCAGGATGAAAGACTGCACGAAACCTGGAAGTTCGGGATGCCCTTTTTTGACCTGGAAAAGAAAATGTTCTGCTATTTCTGGTTTGATAAAACTGATCGAAAACGCCCCTACCTCAGCTTTGCCGATGGTTACCGTATGGAACACCCGGCTTTGGAAAGCGGTGACCGCAAACGTTTTAAAATACTGCGCTTCAACCCGGAGCAGGACTTACCCATGGAAGAAATTCATGAGGTACTGATTACAGCATTAAAATTCTATTAACCCATTACCAGCTTTGCTGGATATAAAAAAAGGTGCCCTTTCGGACACCTTTTGCAAGGACTTACTTAGTAAGGTCACTTAGCCGTTTGGATTCAAATAGCTGTACACCATGTACAGGAATTCCTTGAGATTATCCTTTAAATCATCATTCACCGCATCATCCGGCTTGGTATTGGCTACGTACTTCTGAAGAGCCGTTTTTGCATCACCATATCCTTGCTCTTCCAACATAAAATCCAGGTAACCACGGGTATGTTGAATACCAGCTTCAGCCATAAAGTACAGGAACTCCTTCACCGTTTGTAAATTCCACTTGTCGGGGGAACCATTCATGGCATCGTAAATACCCTTTACGTATTTGTGCAATACGCTCAAATCCGAAGGAGCATAAAAAATAACATCGGCCGCTTCACCAATTTTAGTACAGGTATCACCCGTAATAGGATAGTCGCTTTTCGTGGTAAAGTGATTATCCGTGCCCAGGCGAACATAAGGATCACTGGCTGGAATTTGCCCGATCACCCATTGGGTTATCCCTTCAACGATGGTATTTTCTGGAATGCTGGTGTTTCCGTCACAATCCTGGAAGCCATTCATGGAAGTGTACAATGAAGGTATGTCGGACAATAGGCTTCTTATCCACCCACGGGGCACCACGTCCTTATCGTTTACCCATGAGTGAAAGTTTTCACTTGGAAAAGCATTGTTGAAGAAGTTGGTAAAATCCTCGTCACCGGGTGAAGCACCGGCAAAAGGGTAAGCCGAAAAGGTAACATCCGGGTAAAGTAACCCCAAGGTGTTTTTCAATTCAAGGGCCAGTACCGGACAAAGGGTTCCCCCCAGGCTATGACCGGTTACAATAACCTCTACTTTAGATCTGTCTTTCTCATTTTTCAAAGCATCCTGCAAGAAGGCTGCGATATACTGGTTCGAATCATCCTTGAGAGTATTCAAAACACTAATGCCATTGAAGGTACCCTGGGAAACTTTAGCTCCCAAAAAACCCACCTGGGTACTCACGTTAAAATCCTCTGAAAACCATCCGTAGTAGGATGAAGGGTTGGTTCCGGAAGTGGCTATAACGTAAACCGTTTTGGTGCTGTCATCCGGATCAGGCCCTTTAACCGCGTATAAAAGGTTATCGGTAATGAATTCATCGTCATCACCTACCTCATTCAGGGTAGCAGGTCCCCAAATGGGCTTTGAGCCAAAATCACCGGTAAAACTTTTCAGGTCTTTCAAGCCCCCGTTAATACCGTCAACGGCATTTTGTTTCAAATCACTTTCGCGCTTTTTGCCCACGTTCGCATTCACATTAGCCAGCCAGGCGAAACTGAAAACAATGGATTCTTTTTTAGTTGGTGTGTTCATAACAAAGGTTTTAAATTGGTATGCCTACTCTCTTTTGGGCTTTTCGGCTTGCGCCCTGGTTTCAAATGAATAGCACAAATGTTGCGCGTAAAAAGACCCGTTGGAAGCGCAGAAACCCCCGATCGGATAAATCAGGTAGTACTACCTGCATGGCCTCGGCATGCTATTATACCACCCGGTTATTGTTGAATATTTATCGATATTTGGATTGAGCCTAAACCATCGTGAAGAGTGAAAAAGAGCAATTCCAACTTTGAGGTCCACAACGTATCACCACTGAATGGTGAAGTGCGTGGGTTAATCGAACAATTGAATCGCTTTAACTTAAACCTTTACTCCCGCGAAGAATGCCGACTGGAAAGTGCAGAACATCTTTTTGAAAAAAAGGCGGACATGGTGGGTGTTTTTGATAAGGATCAACTGGTGGGCATAGGAGCGGTGAAACAAATGGAGGGTTATGCCGAGGTAAAACGGATGTTTGTTCAGGACGCCTACCGCGGAACCGGTGTGGCGGCAACCATTTTAGAGGCCCTGGAAGATATCGCCCGTAAAAACGGGAATACCATCATCCGACTGGAGACCGGTGCCCTGCATAAAGCAGCCCTTAAGTTCTACCACAAAATGGGTTACTACCGTATCCGCCAATTTGGAGATTACCCGGTAAACGATGTAAGCGTACTGATGGAAAAAAAGATTGGAACCCTATAAAACCTTATCCTGCAAAGGTCTATTTACCGCCAACACTTCCTTTTAATACCTTTACTGGTTACTGCGGCAAGCGTAAAGATGAAGCGGATACTCCAAACATTGCTATTTCTTCTGATTGTGATTTCCTGTAGGAAAGAGGATAGCAGTAGTCCTAAGCCGGATACTGGAAATCCCGGATTCATTTCAGCCGTTGATATTTCAGCTTACCCGGAAATATCCCTTACAAATCCTGCCTTTTATAATTCAGATGGACATCCAAAAGACTTCTTAGCTCTTCTGAAAGAAAACGGTGTAAATACCATCAGGTTGAGACTTTGGGTGAACCCAGGTGATGAACACTCCGGGTTTAAAGAGGTAAAGCAATTTTCGCAAATTTTAAAGAACACCGGCTTTAAAGTCTGGATCACCTTACATTATTCAGACACCTGGGCAGACCCTGAAAACCAGGAAACACCGCTGGCCTGGCAAGGTCTTGATTTCAATACTTTGAGAGATAGCGTTAGCAATTACACCCAAAAAGTAATCACTGAAATCAATCCGGATTATGTCCAGATTGGAAATGAGATAAATAGCGGAATGTTGCATCCTCACGGGGACATCGCAACCCATCCCCAAGATTTCCTAAGCCTGGTTGAAGCCGGGTGTGATGCAGTAAGGCAAAATTCAAATACGTGTAAAATAATCCTGCACTTTGCCGGAATGGAGCATTCAGATTGGTTTTTCAATCAAGTTAAAACCATAGATTACGATATCATCGGCTTGTCTTACTATCCTATCTGGCATGGAAAATCTTTGAATGACCTTGAAAATACCATGTACCGTTTGAGTGAATCCCACCACAAGCAAATAGTAATTGCCGAAACCGCTTATCCCTTCACCCTGGCATGGAATGATTGGACCGACAATATTGTGGGCCTGGAAGAACAATTGATTTTACCGGAGTACCCTGCAACACCAGAGGGGCAAAGAAAATTTGTTCAAAAAATAAAAACACTGGTTCAAGGGGTGGAAAAGGGCATCGGTTGGTGTTATTGGGGAGCTGAATTAATAGCCTGGAAGGGGAACCAATCTACCGATGCATCACCATGGGAAAATCAGGCTTTATTTGACTTCAACAATACCGCATTGCCGGTACTCGCTGAATTTAAAGAATAGCGGAAATGACTACCGGCTGAAGGAAATTCATCCAACGGCAAATTTTCATATCCTTAGTGCTATTTCTTAACATTTGGTAACTCTTCTTTCCTCGCCAACTTGCAATTTTGTGAAAATTATTATGGAATATGGGACGGAAAGTATTGTTAACCGGAGTAAGCGGTTTTTTAGGTTCACACACGGCCATTCAACTCCTCAATAAAAATTACGAGGTAGTTGGAACACTGCGCGATATGGAAAGGTCCGAATCCATTAAGTCGGTTATCGCTCAACATAGCTCCAAAACCGACAATCTTTCTTTTGCCGAAGCCGACCTGGAAGATACCAAAGTATGGAACACTTTAACCAAAGGAATAGACTTTGTACAACACATTGCCTCCCCCTTCCCCCGTACCTTACCCAAGCATGAAGATGAACTCATAAAACCCGCCCGCAACGGTGTATTGAACGTTTTAAAGGCCGCTTCAAAAAATGGCGTAAAACGGGTGGTGCTCACCTCTTCCACGGGTGCCATTATTTATGGAAAGTCCAAAGGTGAACGCAGCAATACCTTTACTGAAAAACATTGGACGGACGTTACGAACCGGAAGGATACCACTCCCTATTTCCGCAGTAAAACCATTGCTGAAAAAGCCGCCTGGGACTTCATTCAAAGAGATGGCTCAGACTTGCAAATGACTACCGTTTGCCCCGGTGCTATATTAGGGCCGGTTTTGGAAAAAGACTTTGGCACTTCGGCCAATATCGTGATCAAATCTATGGATGGTAGTTC
Organism: uncultured Cryomorphaceae bacterium; assembly: GCA_937120475.1. GTDB lineage: Bacteria > Bacteroidota > Bacteroidia > Flavobacteriales > Schleiferiaceae > CAKZNE01. Next base: position 334,883 of record CAKZJV010000009.1, read on the forward strand.
CCCTGCCGTGCCTAAAATAGGTTTTGACGTGGTAGATGTACGGTCGGTAGCAGAGCTGTTAATCCTGGCCATGGAATCACCAAAGGCAGCCGGAGAAAGGTATATTGGTTCAGCGGGCTTTCTACATTTTAAGGAAGTGGCTCAAATCCTGAAGGAAGCCTATCCCAATCGTAAGATCCCCTCCGGAACTTTACCCAATTTTATGGTTCGCTTCTATTCCAATATCGACAAATCCCTCAAGCCTGTTTTAGTAGATCTTGGTACGGAACGCAGACTGGACCATAGCAAAGCGGTTAAAGATTTAAGCTGGCACCCCATTTCTCCTAAAGAAGCCGTACTTTCCTGTGCTGAAAGTATATTGGAACTGGGAATTATACAATAAATGAAACGGCTGAAAACCGCTTTGGGATTGGGAGGTATTCTCCCCGATGATTCCATTAATTATGTAGCCTCCCATTTCAGGGAACTGCGCTTGAAGGCGGAAGAGGATTTTTCACACTACGGTAAGGTAGCTAACGAAATTGGTTTTGTGGATGAAGGAGTACTCCGCATCGTTTCTCCTACCCCGAAAGGCGAGGAAATAACCAAATATTTTGTTCGCCACAACCAATTCATTACCGATTTGGAAAGTTATTACAGCCGGCAGCCCAGCGAGTCCGCTATCCGGGCCGTACTTCCCAGCCGGGTTTACACCATTCAGGATAAAGTTTGGAATAAGCTGAGTGAAGAAGTTCCCAAGCTTTATATTCTTACCAAAACCCTTACGGAAACCGCCCTCCTCAATAAGATTAAGGATAATGATTTCCTGAACTTTGGTACCGCTATGGAAAAGTATCGTGAGTTCCTCCGGAGGTATCCTGATCTTGCCTTAAGTGTTCCCCAGCAGTACATCGCTTCCTACCTCAAAATCACTCCGCAATCGCTGAGCCGCATTCGTAAACAACTGGCCAATCAATAGTACCTTTGCAGCTAACATGATTAAAGAAGTTCAACTGGTTTGCTCTCCGCAGGAAGCCGCCAGTGCTGAAACATACACAAAGAGTTTTGCCCGTGAGTTAGGTATTTCCGGGCAACAGATCAAAGGGATACAGTTACTGTCACGATCCATTGATGCCCGTTCACCACAGATAAAGGTCAACCTCAAGGGCCGCGTTTTCATAAATGAACCCATCCCCGAATTCAAAGTACCCACCCCACCCTACCAAAAGGTAGAGCAGGGAAAACGGGTATTGATTATTGGTTGCGGCCCGGCCGGAATGTTTGCCGCCCTGCGCTGCATTGAATTGGGCCTGAAGCCGGTTATCATAGAAAGGGGTAAGGATGTACGCGAACGCAGGCGCGACCTGAAAGCCATTAATCGCGATCATACCGTGAACCCCGAATCCAATTACTGTTTTGGTGAGGGTGGTGCCGGTACCTACTCAGATGGTAAGCTCTACACCCGCAGTAAAAAACGGGGCAGCGTGGAACGTATCCTCAACAGCCTGGTCTATCATGGAGCGGTTGAAGACATACTGATCGATGCCCACCCACATATCGGTACCAATAAACTGCCGAAGGTAGTTCAGCAGATGCGTGAAAGCATTTTGGAATACGGGGGTGAAATACACTTTAACACCCGTATGGACGACCTCATCCTGAAGGGTAACCGTATTGCCGGTATCCGAACCCAACATGGGGATATCGTGGAAGGTGAAGCTTTGATACTGGCCACCGGGCATAGTGCCCGTGATGTTTTTGAATTGTTGCACCAAAAGAAAATCCTGATCGAAGCCAAACCTTTTGCCATGGGCGTACGGGTGGAGCATCCGCAGGAGTTGATCGACCGTATTCAATACCACGGCCAGGAACGGGGAGAGCTTTTGCCCGCAGCCTCGTACAAACTGGTGGAACAGGTTCAGGGGCGCGGAGTGTATTCCTTTTGCATGTGCCCCGGTGGTTTTATAGTTCCCGCTGCTACGGATACGCAGGAACTGGTGGTAAACGGTATGTCGCCCAGCAAAAGGGATAATCTGTTTGCCAATTCGGGCATTGTGGTGGCCATTGAGCCGCAGGACTTGAAACCCTATTCCAGGTACGGAGCGCTGGCCGGTTTACAGTACCAAAAGGTATTGGAACAAGCGGTTTGGCAAGCGGGGGGCTCCGATCAAACTGCACCGGCCCAACGGCTCACTGATTTTGTGAAGGGCAAAGCTTCATCCAGCCTCAATGAATGCAGTTATATGCCCGGGCTAAAAAGCAGCCGTATGGACAAGGTTCTTCCCGCTGCTATTGCCGGACGACTGAGGGAAGCCTTTCCCCGTTTCGGGCAAAAAATGAAAGGTTACTATACCGAGCAGGCGAATGTAGTGGGTATTGAAAGCCGTACCTCATCCCCGGTGCGCATTCCCCGGAAAAAAGATAGCCTGCAACATCCCCAAATCGATAATTTATTTCCTTGCGGGGAAGGTGCAGGCTATGCAGGAGGCATTGTGTCAGCCGGTATTGACGGTGAGCGTTGTGCCGAGGCTGTTCACACATGGCTGATGCACTAACCCTTTAGCTTCCGCTCATTTCCGAATCCGATGATGTAGCTCAGGTACATCAACCCTTGAGCATTTTGGGTGTAAACGCCCTCAAAATCGCGGCCCAGGGCCAGGTTAATAATCTGGTTTTTGCCTACATCGTAAGAAAAATTAAGCATGAACTTATAGGTTTGGTCCAAACCCTCTTCCAGCATAAAACGGTAAATACCTTCTCCGGAAACCTTAAATTTAGGGGTTGGATTCCAAACGTACTTTAAACCAAAATCCAAAGATTGGTAGTCTATACTATCAATAACCTCGGTTGGTGTTATGAAGGGATCATTGGTAAAACTCAGATAACGGGCCATGAAAATAAACTGGTTGGTATCTCCCTTCCAGCCAAAATTGGTCCAGGCACCCCAACGGTAAAGGTCGGAGCTATCCAGGTTTTCATTGTAAAAATTCATCGCTCCTGCTCCGGAAACATCCCAGAAAAAACCGGTTCGCTCCAGCTTTATTTCATTTAAGGCTTTCAGGTCGCTGTTCTTGGAACTCTCCAATTCATTAAACACCTTTTGGCTCAATGCCTCTGAACGCTCCGCTATTTTTATTTCCAACTCACTTATTCTGGCGGAATCACCATCCAAAAGGGCCTTTCTGAGCTCTACTTTCATCTGTTGGTACAGCTCATCGGAGGTCTTCAGTTTCTGGGTTTCCTCGTAAATATCAAGATGCACCTTCTGAAAGTATTGCTCAAATTTATCCTGGATACTTTGCTTAACGCTACCCCGGTATAAGGCAAACTTTACACCTGCTCCAATACGCCTGTAATCCACGTTATTCTGATCAAAGGTGCCCGAACCCAGCGAAATTTGAAGACTTTGCCAGATATTGTCCACCACCGATTTATCATTTAAATATCGTTCGTAGGAAATCGCCTTACCGCGTAGCACCCAGGCCGGAGCCAGGCTTAACGCGTAATTGCTTGGCAAGGTGGTAAAATTGTTACTTGCATTTTGAAGAGAAGTCTTCAAATCCGAAACATTGGAAGGAGTTTCTATTTCCGTATTGGAGTTGCCCATAATTATAAATGCCGGGTCCGAAGGAGTTTCCAAAAGGTTTAACTTAAACTCCTTAGTCTCTTCCTGAGCAGTAATAACACCGCAGGCCAGCATGAAAACGCCTAATAACTTAATTTTCTTTTTCATGGCGTGCGGATTACAGGCAAAACAATATGAGGTCCATTACCAGTATTTCTCCCTGTTTGGAAGCTTTGCCCTGGTAATCCATAGATACAGATGTTCCACCACCTTTTTCATAAGCCGTTATGGATACATCGAAGTTATCCGTATTGGTATTCTTGTCCTGGGCCATTACGTGTATGTTCACCTCTTTGCCCTTGAGATTTGAACCCAGGTCTATTGGTTTTCCGGTAATTTCTCCGAATTCCTGAAAACGTTTCTCGCCCTCTACCGCCACAATGGTGTCTATGGGCTGCCCGTAACCTGACTTTACATCCAGCAGTACAGGTGATTCGGGTTTAGTGATTTTGAAACCACTTACTTTACTTTTACTGATCATTATATTTAAAGTTTGGTTAACGATTTAAATTTACCTCTTTAATCAGCAGACGTAAACTTCATGGCTAGATTTTTTAAGAAAAGAACGGAAAACAAGGGATTACCTCCCGGCAGCCTCGTTTTTATAGGAACACATAAAGTAGATGAGCCCACGGTAGAGTACCTCTACTACAACGAAGAATTTTTATCGGAGGCCGAATACATACAAGCCGAAAGTATGCCCCGTACCGATCCTGAAAAAAATCAATGGTACAACATAACCGGTTTGGATAAGGTGGTCTTTATGCAGGAGGTGGAAGACCGTTTGCGTATTCATCCCCTGGCCATGGAAGATGTGATGAACACGGGGCAGCGGGCCAAGTTTGAAGAGTTTGATGAATTTGCCTTTATCACGCTTAAAATGCTGCGTTTTGATGAGAAAAATTTGAGGGTTCTCTCAGAGCAGGTAAGCTTTATACTGAAGGAAACTACCCTGGTAACCTTCCAGGAAGAGCCGGGTGATACCTTTAACCCTATTCGTGAGCGCCTGCGTAACAGTCGCGGTAACATCCGCAGGATGGGTCCTGATTACCTGACCTACGCACTCCTGGACTCTATCGTGGACAATTACATTTACCTCATTGAGAGCCTGGGTGAAAAAATCGATGACCTGGAATTACAGGTATTGGAAGACCCGGATGAGGAGGTTTTATTGAAGATCAACACCTACAAGCGGGAGTTGCACTTTATCCTGAAAGTGGTGAAACCCGCCAAAGAACTGATCAATAATTTACTGCGTTCGGAAACACCTTATATCCGCAAGGGTAAGGTGCTCCCCTTTTATAAGGATCTGGCCGACCTTATTACACACGCAATTGAATCGGTGGAAGCGTACCGGGTTATTTTAACCGATTACATTTCCATTTATCACTCCAATGTGAGCTATAAAATGAACGACATCATGAAGGTGCTCACTATTTTTTCCGCCATCTTTATTCCCTTGTCGTTTTTTGCCGGGGTTTACGGTACCAACTTCGATCATTTGCCGGAACTTCATTATGATTTTGCTTATCCCGTTTTTTGGGGCGTTATTGTGCTTATAGCGGGAACCATGCTCTTTTATTTTCACCGTAAGGGCTGGTTCTGAGTTTGCCCTTAGTTTTTGCACCTTTGCCGGCTCATTAAAAAGCGTTTGCCATCAATAAGGCCATAGGTTACATGCTGATTTCGGTGTTGGGCTTTGCCCTGATGAATCTCACCGTTAAGTTCCTGGACCGGCTACCGGCCACTGAGTTAGTCCTGTTCCGATCTATTGTGTCATTGGGCCTATGCCTCTACTTTTTACGCAGGCGGCATATCCGGCCCTGGGGAAATTCCAGGAAATATTTGGTTTTAAGAGGAGTTTTCGGGGTCACTGCTCTTTCCCTGTTTTTTTATACCCTGCAAAAGCTGCCTCTGGGTTCGGCCATCACCATTCAATACCTCTCCCCCATTTTTACGGCTTTTTTTGGCATCTTTCTTTTGGGCGAAAAAGTACGTTGGTTGCAGTGGTTCTTCTTTTTGATCTCTTTCGCGGGCATTGCGCTGGTTAAGGGTTTCGATCCCTCCATTACGCCTACCCTCCTGCTGATGGGATTGCTTTCAGCTGTTTTCGCAGGCCTTGCCTATAACTGCATTCGTAAAGTAAAGGATACGGATCATCCCCTGGTGGTAGTGTTTTATTTTCCACTAATTGCCACCCCGGTAATGACGGTGGTGGCTTTTTTCAACTGGACAACACCCATCGGTTATGAGTGGCCGTTACTTTTACTGATGGGAGTACTTACCCAAATTGCCCAGCTTTACATGACCAAAGCCCTGCAGGCAGCTGAAGTCAATGAAATTGTAAACCTGAAATACCTGGGAATTGTATTGGCCCTGGCTTTTGATTTTCTCATTTTTTCGGTGGAATACCGGTTTATGGCCTTATTCGGAATCTTCCTGGTATTGGTGGGTGTATTTCTCAATGTTTGGTACAAAATGCATCTTCGGAAAAAGGCACGCGCCAATTAGGTTCGGCTCATTTCATAGAGTATTATTGAGGCCGCTTGGGCAACATTGAGGCTCTCTACACTGGAATTGCCCGTTTTAGCTATGGTCAGTGCCCTTCCCTTTTCTTTCCAAAAGCTGGAAGGGCCATGGGACTCGCTACCTAGAACCAGGGCCCAGGGTTCGGTAAAATTACCCCCTCCGTTTATCTTTTCCCCTTCCATATCTGCTACCCACAATTGCCGGTCTTGTATTTCCTGTTCAATTTCTTTTTCGGTACCATAAACCAAACGTACCCTAGCAATACTGCCCATCGTACTCTGCACGCATTTGGCATTAAACGCATCGGCACTTCCCTTGGTGAGGTATAAATGTGATATCCCGAACCAGTCGCAGCTACGTATAATAGTACCCAGGTTCCCCGGGTCATTTATTTGATCGGCAATTACCACGCCCCTCGATTGTTGCGGTGGCCATTCCGGAAAGGGGAATACCGCCAAAAGCTTATGAGCCGTTTCCAACTGGCTCATGGATTGCAACTCCTTCTCAGTAATCAGTTGAGGTTGGTATTCACCCGCCAACGCCAGCTGGGCATCACTTGAAAACAAGTATTCCGGCTTCAGGCCTGCAGCCAATATATCCGGTACCACCTTTAATCCCTCAGCCACAAACATTTTATATTCCCACCTGTATTTCCTTGTGCGCAATTTGCGAAGGAGTTTTTCTGCACTTTTGCTCAGCATAATCTTACTTTTGCAGCGTTTTTACAGACAAACTTGCCAAAAAAGCACCACATACTCATTCTTTTGGTTATCATTTTAGGTTCATCGGCCTGTAATTATACCAAGCATGTTCCTGAAGGGCGATACCTCCTGTGGGATAACAATGTTTATGAGAACGGTAAAAAGGCACCCTCAGAAGCTTACTCCATTTTAAAACAACGCCCTACCGGTCACTTTTTACGTATTAATATGGACCTGGCCATTTACAACTGGGGAAACGGAACCGATAGTAGCTTTTGGAGTAAAGTAGGTGAACCTCCGGTGGTTTTTGACAGTGCCAAGGCCAAAACCAGCGCGCAGCAGTTACAAACCTATTACTTTAAGAAAGGGTATTTTAACGCTACCAGTGAGTATAAAATTGATACGAATGACGGGAAAGACTGGGCGTACGTGGACTATTTTGTGACTACCCGCCAGCAATACTACATCAACAACTACTTTACGGAATACCCCAACAAAACGATGGCTGAGTTGGCTGAATTCTTTAGCAAGGATAGCTATGTTTTTGAAGGAATGGCCTATGATGATAATATTCTGGATAAAGAACGGGAGCGCCTGGCGCAAATGTTTCGAGATCATGGCTATTATAAATTCTCCAAAAACTTTATAACCTACACAGCCGATACCTTTCAAAGTGGTGACTCGGTGGAGGTGAAACTTCTGGTTTCCAAAAGACCGGTAGATAAAGGAGACACCGTGATTTACGAAGACTACGAGCAATATTATATCAATGAAGTTTACATCCGCCCGGACTACTCCTATCTGAAAGAAAAAAAACCAGCCGACACTATACAGTTCAGGGATTACCATATTACCTATGATACTTTGCGCTATAAGCCCCGTTACCTTACCGATGCCGTAAGCTTTGGTGAAGACAAAATCTACGAACAGTATAAAGTAAAAAATACCTACTCCCACTTTGTAAGCTACCAGGCTTTTGAGGTTACGGAGATCAATTTTGAAGAGGCCGGCCGTGATACCAGTGGTCCACTGCTTAATGCAGAGGTAAACCTGGCGCCCCGTAAAAAAAGAACTTTTACTTTTGAAACGGAGGGTACTACCACCAGTGGTAACCTGGGGGCGAATGTGGCCATCGGTTGGTTGAACCGTAACTTTTTCCGGGCCGGTGAAGAGTTACAAGTTCGTTTGAATACCGGTATTGATTACCAGGCCGCCCTGAATACCAACGGACGTTCGCGAACTTTCGAAATTGGTGGTGAGGTAGGTATCAAATTCCCACGGTTTGTACTTCCCTTTAATACAGTAGGTCTTTTACCCAAACGAATGCGACCTACATCCCGCATTTCAATTTACGCCAACCAGGTGCAAAGGGTAGAGTTCGACCGGGAAACCTTTGGTTTGAAGCTAGCCTACAGTTGGAAAGAAACCAAGCTGAAGAACTACCAGGTGGATCTTTTAGACCTGAGCTATTCCCAAATCAATATTTCCAGCAGCTTTCGTAACCGTCTCAATGAAATTCAGGAAATTGCCTTCAACTCAGCTCTCATTTCGGCCACCCGCATTACCTGGACCTATAACGAACAGGTAGATCCGGACCGGGTAAATCACAGTTTTGCGCGGATATCCGGTGAAAATGCCGGTTTCTTATTATCGCGTTTGGAGCAAAACCTGGATTTCGGAGAATCAGGCCCCTACTCCATCCGCACCATAGGTGGTGTGCCCTATTATCAGTATTTCCGTATTGATGCTGACTACCGGTACTTCTGGAATTTCAGGCCTAAATATACCTGGGCCAACCGCATTTATGCCGCCACTATTTACGCCTACGGCAATAGCGTAGAGGAAAGGCCGGACGGCTCAACCGTTAGAAACCCTCCTTTTGCACGCTACCTTTATATTGGTGGAAGTAACGACCTTAGAGCATGGCCCGCTTATCGTTTGGGGGCTGGTACCCAGCCCAATACCGTTTACCTCCCGGTGGACCGTGACGAGAATGGTAATGTAATACAACCGGTAGATTATGATACCCGGGCCGTTCATGACACCAACTTCGCCCTGGGCACCATCAAACTACTATACAGCTCGGAGTTTCGTTTTCCTTTATTCTCATTTTTTAAGGGGGCGGTGTTTGTGGATGCTGGAAACATCTGGTTAAACGGTGGCCTCGAAGATGAACAAACCGATTTTAAATTGGAGGATATTGTAAATCAACTGGCCATTGGTTCGGGTATTGGTCTGCGCCTGGATTTTGATTTCTTCCTATTGCGATTTGATGTAGCGGCTAAGGTTAGAGACCCGGGAATGCTGAGCCAGGGAAGAAGCCCCTGGGTGATTGACAATCAGCCCTTCCATAACCTCACCTACAACATTGCTTTGGGCTATCCTTTCTGATTTATACTTCGCCCTCTAAAAAATTATAAATTTGCCAGCCTAGTACTAAATAAACAACTACCTCGAAATGAGCCTTAGTAAAATTGAAGAGTTTCTCGGTGCGGATGCCAATGCACTGCTTAATCATACCAGTAAAACTATTAGCAAGGATAGCTTGCACCTGCCCGGTCCTGATTTTGTAGATCGCGTATTTACAGACAGCAATCGCTCACCCAAGGTTTTACGTAGTTTGCAGACTTTATACGGCCACGGCCGTTTAGCCAATACCGGTTACCTTTCTATTTTACCGGTTGATCAGGGTATTGAACACAGTGCCGGTGCTTCATTTGCTAAAAACCCCATTTATTTTGACGGTGAAAATATTGTAAAACTGGCCATGGAAGGTGGTTGTAACGCGGTGGCCTCCACCTATGGTGTACTAGCCAGCGTATCCCGTAAATACGCCCACCGCATTCCTTTCATCGTAAAGATCAATCACAACGAACTGCTCACTTACCCCAATAAATTCGATCAGATCATGTTCGGCAGCATTGAAGATGCCTGGAATATGGGAGCAGTTGCCGTAGGTGCTACCATTTATTTTGGTTCGGAAGAAAGCAGCCGCCAGATACAGGAAGTAGCAGCCGCATTTGAATACGCCCACGAATTGGGCATGGCTACTATTTTATGGTGCTATATGCGGAACTCCGCCTTTAAAAAAGATAAGGACTACCATGTGTCAGCCGACCTTAGCGGGCAGGCCAATCACCTCGGGGTTACTATTCAGGCCGATATCATTAAACAAAAGCTTCCCGAAAATAACGGAGGCTACAAAGCCCTGAACACCGGAGACTCTTCGTACGGTAAGCTGGATGAACAAATTTATTCGGAACTGACCTCCGATAACCCGATTGACCTTTGCCGCTACCAGGTAGCCAACTGTTACATGGGCCGGGCCGGGCTTATAAACTCGGGGGGTGCTTCAACCGGTAGTGCCGGATCGGACATGAACGATGCAATACGTACGGCTGTGGTAAATAAACGGGCCGGTGGCCAGGGTTTGATCAGTGGCCGCAAGGCCTTTCAAAAACCTATGGTTGAGGGCATTAGACTGCTTAACGCCATACAGGATGTTTACCTTGAGCCGGGCGTAACTATCGCCTAAGGCACAGGAACTTTAAAGTCTTTTTCAACTTATTAAACAAAGATTATGGGTTGGTTTAAACGAAATAAGGAAGGGATTACAACCAGTACCAAGGACAAAAAAGAAACCCCGGAAGGGTTATGGCATAAATGTCCGAAGTGTAAGGTTATTGTGTCGGTTGAAGATCACGAGAAAAATCTTTGGGTTTGTCAAAACTGCGAGCATCACGACCGAATCAACGCTAAGGAATACTTTTCGCTGCTTTTTGATGAGGGCAAGTTTACCGAGCTCGACCCTAAAATGGCCTCGGGTGATCCACTTAAATTCGAGGATACCAAAAAATATACCGATCGCTATGCCGCCACCGTTAAGCGCACTGGGTTAAATGAAGCTCTGACTTCCGGTTACGGAAAAGTAAACGGACGTGATGTAGTCATCGCCTGTATGAACTTCAATTTTATTGGCGGTTCTATGGGTTCAGTGGTTGGTGAGAAAATTGCCAAGGCCATCGATCATTGTATCAAGCATAATAAACCCTTCCTGATGATTTCGAAATCAGGGGGAGCCCGGATGATGGAAGCCGCTTTTTCACTGATGCAAATGGCAAAGACCAGTGCCAAGCTGGCTTTACTGGGTAAAAAAGGTTTGCCTTACATCTCTTTGCTTACCGACCCCACTACCGGTGGAGTAACCGCCTCTTTTGCCATGTTGGGCGATATTAATATTGCCGAGCCGGGAGCCCTTATCGGCTTCGCAGGCCCAAGGGTCGTTAAAGAAACTATCGGTAAGGATCTTCCGGAAGGTTTTCAAACCAGTGAATTTGTACTGGAACACGGTTTCCTGGACTTTATAGTAAAGCGCAAGAACCTCAAACAAAAAATTACCCAGTTCCTGGATATGACCATGCCGGTTGTAACCGAAACAAAAACAGGCGCTAGCAAATAATTTTTTCGTACTTTTGCCCCTCGATTTTTTACGCATAACATTTATCTAAACGATTTTGGAATGTATTTAACAGCAGAAAACAAGAGGGAACTCTTCAAGAAACACGGTAAGTCTGAAACAGATACCGGTTCCCCGGAAGGCCAGGTGGCCCTATTTACCGCAAGGATCAATCACCTTACTGAGCACCTCAAGAAAAACCGCAAGGATTTTAGTACCGAACGTGCCCTGGTAAACATGGTAGGAAAACGCAAAAGGATTCTCAACTACCTGAAAAACAAAGATATCGAGAGATATCGTGCTATTATTACTGAGCTTGGTATCAGGAAATAAGCACCCCAAAAAAGTATAAGGAAGGCAATTGAATCAATTGCCTTCCTTACGTATTGTATATACCTAATATTGAGATAAAATTAGATGATTCCAAACGCAATTACGCAAGAAATTAAACTGGCAGACGGAAGAACCATTACCCTGGAAACCGGTAAACTGGCCAAACAAGCCAACGGTTCCGTAGTGGTAAAAATGGGTGGAACAATGTTGCTGGCAACTGTGGTTTCCAACAAGGAAGCCATGGATGGAGTTGATTTCCTGCCTCTTACAGTAGATTACCGCGAAAAATTCGCAGCTGCCGGACGCGTACCCGGTGGATTTTTAAAGAGAGAAGGACGCCCTTCGGATGAGGAAATACTGGTGATGCGCCTGGTGGACCGTTGCCTGCGTCCACTTTTTCCAAAAGATTACCATGCTGACACTCAGGTGATGATTTCCCTGATGTCTTACGATAATGAAGTTGCTGCTGACTGTTTAGCTGGTTTGGCGGCTTCCGCAGCTATCGCTGTTTCTGACATTCCTTTTAACGGGCCTATGTCAGAGGTTCGCGTAGCCAGGGTGGATGGACAATTTGTGATCAACCCTTCTCCTGAAACACTGGAACAGGCTGATATCGACATGATGATTGGCGCCAGCAAGGATAGTGTGGTAATGGTGGAAGGAGAAATGAAAGAAATCTCCGAAAAGGAAATGGTGGAAGCCATCGCCTTTGCCCATGAAGCCATTAAAGAACAAATTAACGCTCAGGAAGCACTGGCTGCAGCCGTTGAAAAATCAAGCCCTAAGCGGGAGTACAGTCACGAAACACATGACGAAGCTCTTGCTGAAGAGATTATGAAGGCTACCTATGATGAAGTTTATAGTGTAGCTAAAGCGGGTCACGGAAAATCGGAGCGTTCCGAAAAATTCAAGGAGATACTCGAGAATTTCAAAAGCCGCTATTCCGAAGAAGAGTTGGAAGAAAAAGAAGTGCTCATCAACACCTATTACCATGATGTTGAGTACAAAGCCATGCGCAATATGATCCTGGACGACAAACAACGTTTGGATGGCCGTGCGCTGGATGAAGTTCGCCCTATCTGGAGTGAGATCGATTACCTGCCCGGAGCTCATGGCTCTGCCATATTTACCCGTGGTGAAACACAATCTTTAACCACAGTAACCCTGGGTTCGCGCCTGGATGAAAACCGCAAGGACGGTGTTACCTATGTGGGTGCTGATAAATTTTACCTGCACTATAACTTCCCTCCTTTCTCAACCGGTGAAGCCCGTCCTATTCGTGGTACCAGCCGTAGAGAGGTAGGTCACGGTAACCTGGCCCAGCGTGCCCTTAAGAGCATGATCGGTGAAGATACTTACTACACCATTCGTATAGTATCTGATATTCTGGAATCCAACGGATCGTCTTCCATGGCTACCGTATGTGCAGGAACCCTGGCCCTCATGGATGCCGGTATCAAGATAAAACGCCCCGTATCCGGAATAGCGATGGGTCTGATTACCGACCCTGAAACCGGCAAGTTTGCCGTTCTTTCAGATATCTTAGGTGATGAGGATCACCTGGGGGATATGGACTTTAAAGTAACCGGTACTGAAAAAGGCATCACTGCCTGCCAGATGGACATCAAAATTCAAGGTCTTTCCTACGAGATACTGGAACAAGCTTTGGAACAATCTAAAGCCGGACGTATGCACATTTTGGGTGAAATGCTTAAAACCATTGATCAACCCCGTGCCGATCTGAAACCCAATGCTCCGAAGATTGAAATGATGACCATTCCCAAGGAATTTATTGGAGCGATTATCGGACCCGGAGGAAAGAACATCCAGAAACTACAGGCCGATACAGAGACCATTATCACCATTGAAGAAGAAGGTGAATTGGGTATGATCGAAATCAGCGGTACCGACCGTGAAAAAATGAATGCTGCTATCAAGCGTATTAAGGCGGTAGCCTTTGTTCCCGAAGTAGGTGACACCTACCAGGGTTTGGTGAAATCCATTCAGCCCTACGGAGCATTTGTTGAGATTGCCCCCGGCACCGATGGCCTTCTGCACATTTCAGAAATTACCCATCGCAGGCTTAAAACCGTTGAGGAAGAGTTGAAGGAGGGTGATACCATAGAAGTGAAATTGATCGCCAAGGATGAACGCGGTAAACTGAAACTTTCACGCAAAGCCTTGCTGCCACAGCCTTCTGACAATTAGTCGAAAGTACACTAAGGAATAATTTTTGCATCACTTTTAGTCAATTTAGCGTTAAATAGGACAGATAAAAAGATATGAGACAACTTAAGATCACTAAACAGGTTACCAATCGCGAAACTGCATCACTGGATAAGTACTTGCAGGAGATTGGTAAGGTGGAATTGATTACTGCGGAGCAGGAAGTGGAGTTGGCTCAACGCATTAAGGCCGGAGACCAGGCCGCTTTGGAAAAGTTGACTAAAGCGAACCTGCGTTTTGTGGTTTCTGTTGCTAAGCAATACCAAAACCAAGGGCTTACGCTGCCCGACCTTATAAATGAAGGAAACCTGGGACTGATCAAAGCCGCACAACGTTTTGATGAAACCCGTGGTTTTAAATTCATCTCGTATGCCGTTTGGTGGATTCGTCAAAGTATTTTGCAGGCATTGGCTGAACAATCACGTATTGTGCGTCTGCCGCTGAATAAAATCGGTTCCATCAACAAGATCAATAAGGCTTACGCTGCCCTCGAGCAGGAGCAGGAACGTGCTCCTTCGGCCGGTGAAATTGCCGATAGCCTGGAGATGGGTGAAAATGATGTTAAGGAAAGCATGCGTAACAGCGGGCGTCATATTTCAATGGACGCTCCACTGGTTGAAGGTGAAGACAGTAACCTGTACGATGTGTTGAACACGGGCGAAAGCCCCAACCCCGATGATGATTTGATGCAGGATTCGCTGCGTACCGAAATCGAAAGATCATTGGCTACCCTTACTCCACGTGAAGGAGATGTGGTGCGCCTATATTTTGGCTTGGGTGGTCAGCATCCTATGACTTTGGAGGAGATCGGTGAAAAATTTGATTTAACCCGTGAGCGCGTGCGCCAGATCAAGGAGAAGGCGATCCGCAGATTGAAACATACTTCCAGAAGTAAAATTCTGAAAACGTACCTGGGATAGGGTAACCCGTCCTTTTAGAAATTATAAAGCCTCCCGCTAAACCGGGGGGCTTTTTTTATTTCTACTTTTGCACAAAATTCAATCTATGCCCATCATCGCCCCATCCCTCCTCGCTTGTGACTTTGCCAACGTGCAAAGTGAATGCGAAATGCTCAATGAAAGCCAAGCCGACTGGTTTCATATTGATGTTATGGATGGTGTGTTTGTGCCCAATATTTCTTTTGGCATGCCGGTAATCGAGGCCATGAAAAAGCACACCCAAAAAACCATGGACGTGCACCTGATGATTGTGCAACCGGAGCGCTACATTGAAGAATTCAAAGCGGTAGGAGCCGATATTTTAACCGTACACTACGAAGCCTCTACCCATTTGCACCGAAGCCTGCAAGCCATTAAAGCAGAAGGCATGAAAGCCGGAGTCGCCTTGAATCCGCACACCCCAGTCTCATTATTGGAAGACACAATCCAGGATATTGACCTGGTATGCATGATGAGTGTAAACCCTGGTTTTGGCGGACAAAAATTTATTGAGAACACTTACAAGAAGGTTAGTGAACTCAAAGAGATGATACAAAAGGCCAATGCGCAAACCCTGATTGAAATTGACGGTGGTGTTACTTCGGATAACGCGAAAGCCCTGGTGAATGCCGGAGCCGATGTACTGGTGGCGGGTTCTTTTGTTTTCAAGTCCGATAATCCCAAACAGACTATTGCTGATCTGAAGGCGATTTAGTTGAAGGTTGAAAGTTCAAATGTCGGTCATCCTGAGCGCCTGCCTCGCGGACAGACAGGTAGTCGAAGGATGGCTATACCCTTGTAGTTTTTAGGATCACTCTTCGACTGCGCTCAGAGTGACCACTTCAAAAAATAGTTTCAATTTCAAAACCTTGAACCTTGAACTTTGAATCTTAAACCTTGAACTTTAAAACCACGTAACGGCAACCGCAGCTTGCTTACTCCTCCTTTTTTTTAAGCGGCCCGATGTATTCCCGCGAACTTTCATAGGTAAGCATGTGGCGGTCTTTTTTCTCTGGGAAAATATCTTTTACGGTAATCAGAATACCGGTTTCTTCCACTTCCCCAAACTCATAATTAGCGGCCGTCCCAAAAGTTTTCATGGTATCGCTAATGTTCATGTAAGTATTGATAAGGGGAGGTATATTCTCTCCTCGTTCGCGCACCAGTTCTCTCAATTTTGAATAGGCCTCCTTATATTCCAAGCCTTCAAATAGGTGCCCGTACTTAGCCAGTTCCTTATCGCTCACCAAAGGTTTCTCAGGGCGCACCAATCCATCCGGATCGGGAAACTGAATCTTTAAAAAGCTCAAAATCATATTCCGGGCTTCTCTATCATAAGAGGGGTACATGGTAACCTTACCGAATAGGTATTTCACATGCGGGTTACGCACCAGAATAGCTCCCAAACCATCCCATAGGTTATCCATGCTGAAAAGCCCTTTACGGGAGCCGTTGCGCTGGTAAGCGGGCTGTACGAACGAACGGCCCAGCTCTATGGTATAGGGAAGGTATTCCTGGTAAAAATGCTGGTCCAAATCAAAAAGGTGAGCCGTAGCCGAAACAATTTTTCCTTCTTCGTCCTTTTCCGCATCCTTACACTTTAACAGGCGGTATCCGGCCAATATCTCCTGATCTTCCGGGTCCCACAAAACCAATTGCTCAAAGGGTACTTTGGCGGTATCATAGGCATCTACATCCAGTTGTTTACCAGTACCTCCCCCGGCCGAACGGAAGGATATTTCGCGCAGGCGGCCGATCTCACGCATTACGTGAGGGGCATTGTGATGGGTAACCAGGTATAATTGGTTTCCCCCCTTGTTGGTGTGACGCAAAAACACATCTTCGGTCAATTCATCGAGGATCAATTTACGATCAACGGCAGGTATAATGTTCTTCATAAATGCTTTTAGCTTTTGAGCGCGTACACCTTTTCCCTTATACCGGTGGCCCATTCCTGGTGTGTTTTGCTCCGGTCCAGGCTTTGGTATGGAATTTTGGAACCAAAGCGGATGGTAATGGTTTGGTTCCGTTGGCGGAACATTTCATCGGCAAGATAAAACATTTCCACATTCGCTTTTATGCCCAACTTTCTTCGCCAGTTACTCAGGTTATAGAACCAATTTGAGTTGCGGCCATCAATGTGAGTAGGGATAATATCCTTTCGGTATTTAATGGCCTTGGCCACGAAGCTTTTTTTCCACTCCAGGTCCTGGACACCTTCTGGCAACTTCCGCGAAACCAAACCAGCCGGAAAAACCAGGATGGCAATATCCTGGGCATAGGTTTCTTCAATCATGCGGGTAGCCGCCCGGGGGTTTTCCCCTACCTTATTTACCGGTATAAAAAATTGCTGCAGGTTTTCGATGTTGAGCAAAATATCGTTCACCAGAAATTTGATGTCGGGCCTTACCTTGCCAACGGCATGCATCAGTGCCATGCCGTCCAGTCCACCCAGCGGGTGATTAGAGGCAATGATGCAACCACCCTCTTTCGGTATTTTTTCAAGCCCTTCAATCACAATGTTAGTATTCAGGGTTTCTACCAGCACACCTTCCAAAAACTCGAAACCCATGCGGTCACCCACGTTGGCCATGGTTTCGTTAATGTCTTTTTCGCGCACTATCCGTTTGATGTAACGCAATGCAAAACCGGGCATCCATTTAAGAAGATTGCGGTTTTTGGAGGCTATCACCTTTTCAATATCAATGTACTTGTCGCTGTTTTTCAAAACTCCGGCTGACTTTGTAGTGCACAGTAAAAGATGGCAAATTTAAGCTTTACGCTCTATTAGGCGTTTACATAATCCTGCAGATACGAAAAGCGTGGGGTAAGCTTACCTTCCAGGTCGGTTTCTGAAGCAGCTTCTAAAATACCTTGCTTGTCACCATTTAAAAAATGGGGAATTACATTTTTGATCAGTTCATTGCCAAAATCTTCCGAAGCGTCTCTCGGCAACTCGCAAGGGAGATTATCCACCGCTGAAACCCCGATGGAACCAAGCGTTCCGAAAGGCACCTCTTTCTCCTGGATGGGGTCATAGCCATAAAACGGATCTTCAATGGTGGAAGGTCGCAATGTAGAGGCTACCGGGCCATCAATATCGCAACTGATATCGGAAACCAGCTTTATCCTGAACTCGGGTGAGCGTGCGTCTTCACGTGTAAAAATAAAAGGCGAGCGGTCGCTCCAAAAATGGCAGGGTATGTAAATATCGGTGGTGCGCGCATAGCGCATAAAGCGCGACCGGAAACCCTCGGGTTTATCATAAAATTCCTGGCGGGTAAAGTTTTTTCCATCCTTTCGTTCAAAATACTGTCGAACATCCAGTTGGGTAAATACCGGTTCCTTAAAATCCTGGTTGATGTATTCCTTAGGGAAAACATGGGTAAAGCGCAAAGCACTCAACACTTCCATAGCACCTCCTGCCACGCGCCCGGCACCGGTTATCACTACTTTGGTGGTAGCGGGAAGTTCCACTTTAATCAGTTCCCGTTCCATTTCCCTGCGATCTTCACATTGATGAGCGGGTTTCAATTGGTAATCACCCGTCATTTTACCCCATGCCCGGAAGGCATTATAAGCTCCTACAATACCTGCATAACGGCCAAAACCCAGCAATCGCTTACCAGCGGGTTCCCGCAGCATTTCATAATCAATCAGGCGGATTTTCTTATCCAGAATGGTTTGAAGCAGCTTCCGGTTGTAGGGTTGTTTTTTATAGGTGTGCGAAAAAAAGAGATAGGTCTTTCCGGCTATCAGGCTATCCAGAGGCACCTCCTTAACGCCCAGCAGAACATCGCAATCATCAACCTTGTCGCTCACCTCTATACCCAGCTCCGCATATTCTTCATCTTTAAAGGCCCGGATCGGGCTGCTCTGCACCTTAATTTCCAGATCGCGATAGTTGTTTTTTAAAAGTTGGCATTGTTGAGGGGTTAAGGGTACACGATGATCCGGGGGAGTTTTACCCTCTCTGATAATTCCGATTTTCAGCATTAGTGCAGATATACTTTTTGATGGTACAAATGATCCTTATCCACAACAGATAAGATATACACGCCTGGTGGCAAGGTTTGAGTTTCCAGTTGCCAGGTGCCCACTCCGGTATATTGGTATGGAACCAGGAATTCCTGACCGGAAAGGGATGTTAAATAAATTTTACTCTGATCAGAAAGGCCGGAGGCTTTTACCTTTATTTGATCGCGGGCCGGTTGAGGATACACTTTTAAAAAGCCGTTTTGATTTTCAGCCAATCCTACCTTAGGGGTTACAAGAATATCAAAGTAGAGCCTTACGGAATCTTGTGGATGCCCTATTTCAAAAACAGTAAATACCACCATACCGCCACCGGCAATGCCATTATGGTCAACGCCAATAATTAACTTATTGTTAAAAGGCCCGCTCAGGGTATCGGGTAAGGTAAAGTCAGCGCTATCTACGCCATCTACGGGATTATGCCATTGATCCGGGTCCTGCAGGGTAGTTTTCCAACCACTGGTATAACGTGTTTTCCTCTGTTTCCAGCGCATCTGTAAGGAATCCGCGGTTTTATTCTTAATCTCCAAAAATTCGTGGAGGGTGCCAAAACTGGTATCCTTCACCAGGAATTTTATGGTGTCCGGGGCATTAAAGCGGCTTTGGGCGGTAGTCACCAGTACTCCCATTAAAAAAAAGAGAGTAAAAATGGAACGTATCTTGTACTGCATAAGGTGTACAAATTTAATAACTTTGTAGGTCTGTTCTTTATTTATTGGGGCTGACTGGTTTTGACAGCAAGATGAAACCGGTAGTAAGCATGTCGGGCTATGGAGATGTCGCCCGTTATCAAAGATGCTTTAAACTATAATTGGCGAAAATAATTTCGCGCTTGCCGCCTAATTTCACGGTTAGTGAATTAGAGCTAATCACAGCGTAAGACGCGTGAGCAAGCCATCTCTCGGTTCCCATGTCTGGAAGGAACCGACTCAGAGGTGTCGATAAATCCGGACTAGTTGGTAAGGAGCTATGCCTTACCTCCGAAACCCAAAATCGTAGATAAGCTGCAAGTAGGGTGTTTATTCCCGGCTTGTAGTCGAAAAAACAATAATAAACTAAGCATGTAGAAAGCCATCGCTTTCCTTGTTTGGACGTGGGTTCGAATCCCACCAGCTCCACCCAGCCGAATTTTCGGCAAACACACCTTGCGCAAGCCTGTCCTTACCGGATGGGCTTGCTTGCTTTTGCTTGTAGAGCGGGATTAAATCAAAGGGCGGGGCAAAATCCAAAAGGGCAATTTTATCCTTCAAAAGGTGGTTCGACCCAATTTTTTCCAAAAACGATTTTACTGCGTAAAAATCGTCAGAAGAAGCAAGTTTTTCCGCGCGCACAGCCGTTTCCAGCCAATCGCGTAGGGGTTCGACCCAATACACACCCCCGCGCTTCAAATCCCCACGTTTCTCGATCAATTCAGCTTTCGTTTTTACTAGCTCATCCTTTTTCCGCAGGTAAGAACTCCTTTCAATCATCCCATCCAAAAATGCCGTTACCAGCTTATCCAACTTCTTTTCGTTCGCTTCCAAACTCGTTTCGATCTCGCGCTTAGCATCTTCCCGGTTGCTGCGCTCATCCCGCACCCATTTATCAATTTGCGCATCCATCATTTCAGCCCACCCCGCAGGTAGTTGAATCTTTCGCACATAAGCCCGCAACTGTTCCTCCATTAAATCATCCCGTAAATAAGGCTGCGAACACGGCCCGAACTTCTTAGAGCAGCGGTAATAAATGTACGTTCCGCCCCTCCCCTTCGCATATTGAGCAGTAATTCCACCACCACATTCCGCACACCTGAACAGCCCGCCAAAAGGAAAATCGTGCTTGTCTTTACTTCTTCGAGGTCGCCCGTTTTCCTTTAGGCGCGCTTGCACTTCTTCCCACACCTCTCGCTTTATCAACGGCTTAAAGGAACCCTCATAACTTTCGCCCTTGCGGATAATGATACCGATGTAAGCCGGGTTGCGCATGATCTTGTGAACCGTTGACAAAGCCAGAGGTTTTCCCGCCCGCGTAGTCAACCCCCACAGGTTCATTTTCTTCTGCAAATCAGTCAATGAAGTTCCCCCGCGCGCATACTCCGCAAAAGCCTTTTTAATCAACCGCGCTTTCACCGGGTCGGGGTCGATATTCCGCGTTTTCGCATTATGCACATAGCCCAACGGAGCCGAGCCGTAATACTCCCCGCGCCTCAATTTCTGCCTGATGCCGCGCTTGATGTTTTGCGCAAGGTTATCCGAATAATACTTCGATTGTCCAAAAGCCACCTGCAACATAAACAGCCCTTGCGGAGTCGGCTCAAACCAAAAAGTCGGGAATTTC
Source organism: uncultured Cryomorphaceae bacterium (assembly GCA_937120475.1). Lineage (GTDB taxonomy): Bacteria > Bacteroidota > Bacteroidia > Flavobacteriales > Schleiferiaceae > CAKZNE01. Next base: position 356,021 of record CAKZJV010000009.1, read on the forward strand.
AGCGCGGTAATTTTCTGCTGGTCAATAAGGTAAATTACCTGCCCGCCATCCACACTGTTTCGCGCCAGCCGGTCGGGATGCCACGCGATTATTCCAATCGGCTCTTTACTCGCATAGACCTTTTCGATCATCCGGTTAAATTCCGGTCTGCCCGGAGTTTTCGCGCTCTTGCTCTCAACGAATTTCTCGCTTATGAAAATCCCCTCCTTTCGTGCATAGTCCGCCAGTTCCGTCAACTGCGCTTCTATCGACATCACTTGTTTTTCCTCGGCTTCGGTCGATTTCCGAGCATACAAAAAGTACTTCATATCAATATGGTTTATAAGTTGGTAACAGGCCAGCGCGCTTTCTAATTGAGCACCGTACAAACAATGCCCGCGCACAAGGCCGAAAAACTTGCTTCTTCTGTGTGCCTGATCGGCACATTTTGGAAAAAATTGGGTGTGCAGGATTCGGAACGCTTGCGGGGCACGCCCTATCGGGCACTAACCCCGCAAACTGTTCCTCACTCTGCACGTTCGCTCCGCGAACCGAACCACCTAATGAAGGATAAAAAAGCCCTAATGGATTAAGCCCCGCCCAATGAAATAATCCCGCACAACAAGCAAAAGCAAGCAAGCCCATCCGGTAAGGACAGGCTTGCGCAAGGTGTGTTTGCCGAAAATTCGGCTGGGTGGTCTCTATTGTATCAAGTTCGAACCTTTTATCAGCGTTCAGTCCATCGTTAGCCTCAGTCGGTATGCGTCGGGG